>JBMYMN010000037.1:0-19034 GCA_049597355.1 Luteolibacter sp. | reverse complement strand
GACGTCGCCAAGGAGGACAAGGCAGAGGTTGGCCAACTTCTCAACGCTGCTCGCCAGGCCATCACCGCTGCCCTCGAAGGTAAGCAAGCCGCGCTGCAGGCCGAGGCAGACAACAAGGCTCTCGAAGGCATTGACGTCACTCTGCCCGAGCGCCCGCTTCCCGCCGGAGGTCTTCATCCTCTCACCCTCATCCGCGATGAAGCGATCCAGATTCTTCGCCGAATGGGCTTCGCCCTAGCCGACGGTCCGGAAATTGAAGACGAGTTCCATTGCTTCGACGCGCTCAACACTCCGGCCGACCACCCGGCCCGCAACGAGAAGGATACCTTCTACTTCGATAGCGGCAAGTTGCTGCGTACCCACACCTCCAGCGTGCAGATTCGCACCATGGAAACAGCCAAGCCGCCCGTACGCATCATCGCCCCCGGTTCGGCCTATCGACGCGACGAAATCGACGCGACCCACCTTTCGGTGTTCAATCAGCTCGAAGGGCTTTACGTTGCCGATGACGTTTCACTGCCCGACCTCAAGGGCACGCTCGAATACTTCCTGGTCGAACTCTTCGGTTCCAAGACCGAAGTCCGCTTCCGTCCCCACTTTTTCCCCTTTACCGAACCCAGCTTCGAAATTGATGTGAAGCTCACGGTCAAAGGCCAGGAGCCTAAGTGGATCGAAGTTGCCGGTTGCGGCATGGTCGATCCGGCTGTGTTCGAATCCATCAATGGCCAGCGTGACGACGATGCCTTTACTGCCGAAAAGGTGACTGGTTTCGCCTTCGGCATGGGCCTCGACCGCTTGGCGATGATTCGCTGGGGCATCAAGGACATCCGCCTGCTCATCGAGAACGATGCGCGCTTCCTTCAACAATTTGCCTAACCGAGAGATCCAATGAACACCTCCCTCAACTGGCTCTCCACTCACTTGGATCTCGGCGGCAAGTCCACCGAGGAGCTCGATAATTTGCTGACCTTTGCTGGCGTCGAAGTCGAAGGCATTGAAAGCAAGGGCGTCAACTCCGATAAGATCGTCGTCGCCGAAATCAAAGAGGCTCAACAGCATCCTAACGCGGATCGCCTGAAAGTTACCCAGGTCGATTGCGGTGAAGACAGCCTGCGCCAGATCGTCTGCGGCGCCACCAACTACAAGGTGGGCGACAAGGTTCCCTGCTGCCTGCCCGGTGCTGAACTTGGCGGGGGCTTTACCATTGGCGAAGCCAAGATGCGTGGGGTCGAATCCAAGGGTATGCTCGCGGCATCTGAAGAAATCGGACTGCCCAAAGGCGAAGACGGATTGATGATTCTCTCGCCCGATGCGGAGATCGGTAAACCGGTGAAGGAGATGTTTAATTCCGATACCCTTCTGGAGCTCGAAGTCACTCCCAACCGTCCTGATCTACTGAGCCATCGAGGCATGGCACGTGAACTCGCCGCTCTACTCAAAACGGATCTTAAGCCGCTTGATATACCCGCGGTCACCACCGGTGCTGCAACCGAAGTGAGCATCGAAGCGCCCGGTGCTTGCCCCATGTATTCGGCCATCCGCGTTTCGGGTGTAAAGGTCGCCGAATCTCCCGACTGGCTGAAGTCCCGCCTCGAGGCGATCGGCCTTCGCCCCATCAACAACATCGTCGACATCACCAACTTCGTGCTCCACGAGCTGGGCCAACCGCTGCATGCCTTCGATGCTGCCAAACTCAGTGGTGGTATTGTCGTTCGTCAGGCCAAGGAAGGTGAGAAGTTCGCCGCGCTGGATGAAAGCGAGCACGAGCTGACCACCGACGATCTTCTCATCTCCGACGCTTCCGGTGCCGCTCTGGCCATGGCGGGCGTTATGGGTGGCCTCGATTCAGGAGTCACCGAATCCACCACCGACATCCTGCTCGAGTCCGCTTTCTTTGCGCCCCAAGGTATCCGTCGCACTTCGCGTCGCACCGCACTGATGTCCGACTCCTCCTATCGCTTCGAGCGTGGAGTCGATCCGGAGGGCGTGCTGCCCGCTTCCGCCCTCGCGGTGAAACTCATTCTCGAAATCGCTGGTGGCACCGCTGATGAAGTCACTCAAGTTGCCGGCGAAGTACCGACCCTGACCCAGCCCGTCACTCTCGACTCCGCCAAGCTCGATCAGCTCATGGGCGGTTCGATCAGTCTCGAAGATGCCGAAGCCATCCTCACCGGCCTCGGCCTCGGCAAACTCGACGGTGGTAAGTGGGAGATTCCGAGTTTCCGTGCCGATCTCCAGCGCCACATCGACCTCGTTGAGGAAATTGCCCGCGTGCATGGCTTGGGCAGCGTGCCCTCCCGCTCACTCGGTGCCTACGTGCCCAGCAGCGACGTGGATGCCGCCTACGATGCCGACATGGTCATGCGCCGTCGCCTCGCCGCCATGGGTCTCTTCGAATGTCAGACCATCAAGCTCATCGCCGACGGTCAGATGACCGACGCACTTCCGCTGCGTCCGCTGCAGGAGGGTGACGTCATCCGTGTGAAGTCACCACTCAGTGAGGATCACGCCGTGATGCGCCCAAGCATGGTCCCCGGTCTGATCGACAGTGCCGCCCGCAACGTGCGCCAGCAGGCCAAGTCGCTTCGCCTCTTCGAAATGGGCCGCGTCTTTCGCAACGCGGGTGGTGGCAAGGCTCTCGATCAGGAGAGCGACAACCTGGGCATCCTTCTGGGTGCTGATGCCGCTCCCGCTGCCTGGAACCAAGAACCACGCGAAAGCGATCTCTACGATCTCAAAGGCCTAATCGCAGCCTTGATTCCCAATCAGACCATTCGCTTTGCCCCGCGCGAGCGCGACGGCTTTTCTCTCGCCTGCGACATCAAGGCCGGCACCCAGAACATCGGTGTCTTCGCCCGTCTTTCTCCCGTGCGTGAACGTGCCCTCGATTTCGAGTCGCCCGTCTACGTCGCCGAACTCGACCTCGGTAAATTGCGCAAGCTTCTCGCCGGCATCGAACAAGTCGAGGACCTTCCCCAGTTCCCTGGCTCCTCGCGCGACGCCGCGATGGAGATGGATGCCAGTCTGCCCAACGCCGACATCGAACAGGTGCTCGACAAGCTGAAGGAGCCGCTCTTGGTCAGCTACGAATGTTTCGACGTGTTCAGCGATCCGAGCGGTGAGAAGCTCGCTGCCGACCGCAAATCGGTGGCCTACCGCTTCACCTATCGCGCCGCCGACCGCACCCTGAAGGCTCAGGAGGTCGACGACGCACATCAGAAGGTGCTCGAAGCTTTGACCAGCAAGTTGAAGATCAGTTTCCGCTGAGTTAGAACGTCAACTTGGCTCCGATATATGCGGTGCGGCCGAGGGCCGGATAGCCTCTAGCGGAGGAATACTCTTCGTCGAAGAGATTCTCGATGCGGGCATGGGTAGACCAGCTTTCGTTGATCTGCCAGTTGCCCACTAAGCGCCAAACGATGAAGTCTTCGGCCTCCTCCTGAAGGAAGCTGGTCGGATTGATGTCTTCCCGATTCAGTTGTGCCACGGCTTGAAGCCCCAAAAGGAAATCCTGCTGGGGTTCCCAGAAGGCACCGACTTGAACCAGGTGTCTTGGGCGACGGGCTAAGGGGACATTGTTCGCTGGGTCGGCCACGAAGCCGCCGGTGCGTGGGTCATTAAGGCGATCCGAAACGGCACGCAGATAGGTATAGCCCAAACTCAGTTCTAGTTCGTCCATGGCCTGATAGCTGGCGGAGAGCTCCAGGCCCTCGGTAGTAGCCTCTTCAACATTAAAGGTATCGAAAGTACCGGGCTCGAAGCTCAGCAGGTCCTCGATCTCGTTACGGAACAGCACTCCCGAGAGTTGCAGTCGATCGCCCATCAGTGCCTGTTGAATGCCGACTTCGTAGCAGAGGCTAGTTTCTGCATGCAATGCCGTGCTGGTGTCGGAGTCGTAGGCTAAATCCACCGGACTGGGCGGGGCGTAGGAAGTGGCGACCTTGGCATGGAATTGAGCGTTCTCATTCAACTGATGAACGAAGACAATATTGCCGGTAGTCTCGTTGTCGTAATCAGAGTAGTTGTCATGCCGCAGGCCGATACGCAATTCTGTGTCATCATCAAGCATCCACAGCAGTTGGGTATAAATGCCGACTTGTTGAAAACTCTCCGAATAGGGCACCGGAGGATCTAGTGGACTGAAGGTGTTGATGTTGGTGTTGATCACATCGTCGTTTCGAAACACTACGCCCATGCTAAACATAGACTCACCAGTCAGCGAGTAATCAGCCTGAAGATTTACCTCATCGCTGATGATCTGAATGTGATTATCAATGGGAAAGTCCCCGATGGGACCAAAGGGTGGTGAAGGATTGAAGGCGGTGTTGATCTCGAAAATGTCCGAGCTGCGTTCCGCGCGTGAGTAGAAAAGATGCACGGAAAGTTTTTTATCAACGTAGCGAATGCCAGGTGAGATCAGCCAACTTGTAGTGTCCTGATTATCGAACGGGGTGGGAGAGGCATTTACACCCGGTAACTCCTTTTCGTTGTCGTAGCCGGTGGCCACGAGTTCAAGAAACAGGTTCTTATTGAGCTGATAGTCGAAGCGTGAGGTGAAGCCGAATTGCTCGTAGGCATCGTTGGCTCGCTCATTGTCGGTTGTCAGATAGTTGGTGGAGAGGCTGAAGCCGATGGAATTGCTCCCGGCCCGATAATCGAAGCCGGAATAGAGGTAGTCATTGCTTCCCAATTCCGTCATCAGGCTTCCCTCGCTTTCGCTTAGGCCCAGACCGCTTCGCAGACGGGTGTCGATGACGCCACCGATGTTGCTGCTGCCATACTGGACACTGGAAGAGCCACGTTGGATTTCCACGCGGTCCGCATTGGTGGGGGTCAGAAAGCCGAGGTCGTATTGGTTGCCGAAGCCAGGGCTCATGCGTCGACCGTCGAGGAAGAGCGAGGTGTGGTTGCTCTCGGTGCCGCGGATGGACAGCGAGCTGATGTTGCCGCGAGCACCATTGGCCCAGAGGACCATGCCGGGAGTGCGACCGATGGTTTCAATCAGCGAGCGATCCTGGGCGTGCCCGATCTCTTCCATGGTGATGGCATCCACCGAAGCGGTGATGCGATCCATCCCGAGGGGAGTCCGGGTGCTGACCACCACGGTATGGTCGAGCGACGGGATGGAGGAGACGGCTCGTATCGGACTCGGGGCGAATAGTACGGTCGCCAAAACGACGGCACCACAATGTTGGCCTCTTTGAGGCTTGGGGTGTTGTTTCATTCGTGGGTGTTCACAGTCCGTAGATCGCGGACGGTTGAATCTCCTCTCCTGGCTGGCGTTCTGGCTGTCTCGGGCTCTTGCGAGGCCGGGGATCACAGTGGCGATACCGCGCTGGAGTTGCACCAGCTTTCCCATCAATTTCCTGCCCTTGGGAGGGCCTCCGGGTGAGGGCCGGCATCTCTGCCGACGCCCGCGGGCATAAGGCCAGAACGGGATGGATGCAAGCTCGACAAGCTTGTGGCTTGACCTTGGCCTCCAGTCATCGTTCCTTCCCCGCCCACCCCACTGATTTTCAAGCACTCATGCTCCGTCAAGTCCTCAAGTCCAAGCTCCACCGCGCCGTGATCACGGATGCGGACGTGAACTATGAGGGTAGCATCGAGATTCCCCGCGATCTCATGGATGTGGCCGACCTCTGGCCCGGTGAAAAGGTGCTGGTGGCCTCCATCACCACGGGTGCCCGCCTGGAGACATACGTGCTCGAGGGCCAGCCGGGTACCGGCAAGATCCTCATCAATGGGGGAGCCGCACATCTGATTCGCGAAGGCGAGCGGGTGACCATCATGGCGTTCGCGATCACCGACACCCCGCCGGATGCCAAATCCTTCCTCCTCGACGACCACAATCAGGTGGTCCGTGAGGCGCAATAGGGTTTTCTGCTGGCGGGCGTTTGAATCCCCATTATTCTATCAGCGTGAAATCGATTAGGATTTGTCTGCCCCTTGCCCTAGCGCTGACCTGCTGCCAGCCCATCCCACGCGGACCTGGTGGAGATGAGCCCAAGCCTGTGTTGCGAGTCGGTCACTTCGCGCGCACGTTGATCGACAACGCCTCCTTCTTCCGTCAGATCCCTCTGACCGGTGGTCAAGCTGACCGATTGCTGCAACGTCATGCGACCATGAGACTGATCCAGATCGATCCTGGATACTGCAAAGTGGAGTTGGACAGTGGTGAGATCGGCTTCGTGATGACCGCCATGCTTGAACCCATTCCACCCAAGCAGCCCGACAATCTTCCGGTGAATCCGCCGGATGGCCCACCCATCATCAACCCTCCTCCGATTGATCCGCAGCCTCCCGTCGGATCCGGTATTCCCGATGTCTTGCCCCCGACCATTGACCCGGAGCCCTGAGCGCGGGCTTGGGTCGCGAGCACGACTTAGTCTCGATATTCATCGTAGGCCTCGACAATACGGCTGACTACCGGGTGGCGTACGATATCCACGCCACTCAGGTATTGGAAAGCCACGCCTTTGACGTCTCTCAGGGCGTACTCGGCTTCTTGCAGGCCCGATCGAATACCCGGTTTGAGATCGATTTGGGTGCTATCTCCGGTGACCACCATGCGCGACTCCTCACCAAGCCGTGTCAGGGCCATCAGCATTTGCTCACGGGTGGTGTTTTGTGCTTCATCGAGAATGACGAAGGCGCGGGAAAGAGTACGTCCACGCATGAAGGCGAGTGGAGCGATTTCGATGGTGCCATCTTCGATGTAGCGCTGACCGACTTCCGAATCGAGCATGTCGTGGATGGCGTCGTATAGCGGGCGCAGATAGGGCGCGACTTTCTCCTGCAGGTCACCAGGCAGGAAGCCGAGGGCTTCGCCGGCCTCCACCGCCGGTCGGGTGAGGATGATGCGACGGATGACCTTCTGCTTGAGGAGGGTCAGCGCCATGGCCATAGCGAGGTATGTCTTGCCAGTGCCTGCTGGTCCGATACCGAAGGTCACGTCGTGGGTTTCGATCGCACGGACATATTCGAGTTGAGCAGGGCTGCGTGGCACCACAGGTGACTTGCCACGCGAGCCAACCAATTTGACCTCTGCAAGATCTGTGACAGTGATGTCACCTGCCTTGGCTGCCACATCGATGGCCAGCTTAAAATCTCTGGTGGTGATGGTGCTACCTTTTCGCTTGGCGTTCTCAAGGTCTTTGAACACTGCAGCGGCACACTCAACGGCCGATTCCTCACCACACAGCTTGATCCAGCCATCACGAGTGACCGCTTTCACAGTCAGTATCGCCTCGAGATGAGCAATATTGGTGAGGTCATTGGCAAACAGGTCGTGAAGAAACTGGGGAGTATCAAACTCTAGAGTGATCGCAGTCATGGGCCTTAGGTCAGCAGAGGGATTCGATTCCTCCAGCAAGTTTAGCACTCGGACAAGAGGAAAAAGTCTTCTGGTTACCTTGGTTCTTGAATCTAGTTGGCTGTCGGCTTGAATAGTGCTTGTGAAAATTCTTGCACTCGTCCTGATTGCGCTCTGCCTTGCCAACTGTGCGGGGACCAAGGAGACACTTACTGTTCGTCAATTTCAACTGCGTGATCAGGTTACCAATAAGGGTGATGATCCCATGGTGCGGATTGAAAAAATGCGTCGTCTGCACGGGGCTGTTAGTATGGAGGAGCGGCGTCAACGTCTCGGTCAATATTATACTCTCAATTGGCAAGATCATGAGGGAGTGGGTAATGGGCCGGTTGAGGTGCTCTTTGAATACCGCCAGGGTGGTACTGCCAGTGAAATCAAGCGCCTTAGTGAGGTGTATCCCGCAACAGAGGCCGACGGTATGGTGGAATTTGCCGTGGTCGGTGATAACTATTTCGACCATGGCAAGGTTCTGGCTTGGCGTGCGTCCGTCAGTCGCGGCGGGCAGCATCTGGCTTCCAAAAAGTCATTCCTCTGGGATTGAGTAATGATTGATAATGGAGTCAAAAAATCGCGTGAAATTTGATGTTCCATTGCGATCCTAGTTGACCATGAGCTGCAAAAATTCCTACTATCAAGTCTCTATTCGTATGTTGAAGTCCGTATAAGTGACGGTGGATCATCCAATTACCTGTGGTGTTTTCAAGGGATTCAGTTGGATCCGTTGTGAAGGCAAGGGTTCGTTCATGAATAGCCCATTGATGAAATCATTTGGAGAGAGCCGAATGCGTGAAGGCGAGTGCGTTTTGGTCGTGGATTTGGATGGCTGCATTGGTATGGATTCCACGTTTATGGGAACACTAGCCGGCATGGCTGCTCGTCTGAGTGCCGCGGAAGGTGGGGCCATGCAGGTGGTGGCAGCTGACGAGCGCAATCGCCGTTCGCTCGAGGATCTTGGCTTGGACTTTCTGATGCAGATCAACCCTGAGGAGGCCGAGTGGCTGGGAAGACTGGAAGAAATTCGCTCCTGCCTTGAGCCGGCTCAGTCCTTGGATAGCCCCAGTCAACTTGAGAGGGCTCGGCATGTGCTTCAGGCTCACGAAGAGCTTTCTGATGTCAATCAAGATAATGCCCGCGAATTTCGCACGGTCGTGGGCACCCTCAGAGACCAGATCTCAGGGCAACCGAATCCTGAATCCTGATTGCGCGCCCCGATGCTACCCAATGAAATTCCCCTGGCGTTGCAGGTTTTATTTTGGTCGCTGATCGGATTGATGGTGCTCAGTATTACCATCTTGATTTTCGCGATTCGCAACCAGCGCCGTCGCAACAGGCGAATGCGCAGCCGCTTTCGCGACTTTGAGGGTGAGGAGGCGCGAATGTTTTCTTTTCTCCACGATCTTGGGGAGGCCATCGAGTTTGAGCCATCACATGCTGCTCTTTCTCGCACGATCGTGGATGGTGTCTCTAAGGTGGTAAATGCACGGGGAGGTGCGATGTACTACCTCAATGATGAGGGAGACTCCCTTGTGCCTGCATATGTGTCGGCGGAGTGTCCGCCCCTGGTTGGTATACCTTATGAGGTTCGAAAGAAGGCAACTCGAGACCCCCGTGCGCTAGACAGCCACATCCGTTTATCACGTGTCGCAATGGATCAGGGTATTCTTGGCCATTGCCTGTCGGTGGGTGCTCCGATTCACATCAAGGATGTCAAGAGCCACTCCTCATTTGCAGACAGTCTCGTGGACTACAGCGGCGATGTCACAGTAATGGCGGCACCTGTTAAGCATGCCGGCAAGGACCTGGGAGTTCTTGCCGTCGCCAGGATGCACGTGGATGGCTTTTTCAAACCGAACGACTTTGCGGTGTTCAGTTCCGCTGCAGAGCAGTCGTCCTTCGCCATCGGTAACGCCCATGTGCATCGCGAAGCGCAGGAGAAGCGCTTGATGGATACTGAACTGCGCAATGCACGCGAGGTTCAGCGTGTGCTTCTGCCGCAACAGGAGCCGGTGATCACAGGATATCGGATTTGTGGAGTCAACGTGCCTGCCAGAGTGATTAGTGGCGACTATTACGATTACATCGACCTCGGTGAATACAAGCACGGCATTGTGATTGCGGATGTTTCCGGAAAGGGTGTGCCGGCTGGTTTGTTGATGGCCATGTGCCGAAGTTCGCTGCGTTCGGTTGCGTATGGTAAATCGTCTCCTGCGCAAGTGCTTGCGGAAGTGAATCGCCAACTCTTTTCAGACATTCGTGAGGACATGTTCATCAGCATGGCTTTCTTCATCCTCGATGAGCGCAGTGGCGAGGTGACTATGGCGAGGGCAGGTCACGATCCTTCACTTTGGTTCCACCACTCGAGCAAGGAGGTGGGTCAACTTCGCCCGCCGGGAATAGCGTTGGGTGTTGACGGGGGATCGGTGTTTGAGCGGGTCATTAGAGATGAGGTTATTGAGATGGAGACAGGTGACTGTCTGCTGCTGCACACCGATGGGGTGCGTGAGGCCCTCAACGACCGAGACCAAGAGTTCGGTATGGAGCGAATGTGTGACAGCTTCAGGGAATCGGCCATGCTTGGTGCCCAGTCCGTGCTGGACAGGATGCAGGATGAACTCGGCCAATTCACCGGGGAGGGGCCTCAGATGGATGATATCACCTTGGTCGCAATCGAGAAGAAGCGCTGATTTGAGGGCGCTGCGGCTTACAACCTGTCCCGAAAAAGACGGGGTTGTAAAAAAATTGCAGGTTGCCCGCGGTCTGAAGATGCCATCATATCTTGTTCATGCGCTTTGATCCTATCCCTTCAGGTCTGTTTCAGCGAAATCGCAAACGTCTGACCGAGCTTCTTAAGTCCCGCAGCATGGTAATTTTGCACGCCAACGATGTTTACCCCACCAACAACGATGGGGTTATGCCTCTTAAGCAGAATGCCAACATGCTCCATCTATGCGGTATCGATCAGGAGGAAACCATCCTCATGATCTTCCCCGACGCGCCCGAACCCCGAGACCGTGAAATCCTCTTCGTCAAGGAGACGAGCGATTGGATGGCGATCTGGGACGGCGCGAAGTTGACCAAGGAAAAGGCAAGTGAGGTGTCGGGCATTGAGCGTGTTGAATGGCTCAGTGCCTTCGAGAGCAACTGGCATCGACTTGCCGCTCAAGTTGAAAATTTCTACCTCGAGACCAACGAAGGCAATCGAGTTAGCAATCTCAATTTCACCCAGACTCGCAACGGACGCTTCATCAAGGATTGCAAGGACCGCTACCCTCTCCACAAGTATGAGCGCCTAACCAAGGCGATGGAGAAGATTCGCGTCATAAAGGACGTCGAGGAAATCAAAATCATTCAGAAGGCCTGCGACATTACGGAAGCCGGCTTCCGTCGTATCCTTCCCTTTATTGAACCCGGAGTGGGAGAGTGGGAGATCGAGGCCGAACTGCTTCATGAATTTGTTCGTCGCGGTTCTCGCGGTTTTGCCTATCCACCCATCATCGGTGCGGGTTCCAGCAATTGCGTGCTGCATTATGTCGAAAACAACAAGCGATGTGAGGACGGCCAACTGGTTCTGCTTGACGTTGCTGCAGAGTACCTCGGCTGGGCCAGTGATTTGACCCGCACCGTGCCGGTGAGTGGTCGGTACAGTGATCGTCAGCGTGATGTCTATGATGCCGTGCTCCGCGTGTATCGTGCAGCCAATGAAATCCTGCGCCCGGGGAACTGTCTCAAAAACTTCCAGCAGCAGGTTATCGAAATCATGGAAGGTGAGTTAGTCGGGCTTGGCCTTTTCACTGCCAAAGAGGCCAAGGCTCAAGGCAAGGATAAGGCTTTGGTGAAAAAATATTTCATGCATGGAACCTCCCACCATATGGGTATCGATGTCCACGATGTCTTTGGAGGTCCAACCGAGGTGTTGGAGGAAGGAATGGTCTTTACGATCGAGCCCGGTATTTACATTCAGGAGGAAGGCTTCGGTGTTCGTCTTGAGGATGATGTGCTGATCGGTAAGGATGCCAACATCAACCTGATGGCAAATATTCCAATCGAGGCCGAGGAGATTGAGGAACTGATGAATGCTGAGCCAGTGGCCCGCGAAGCCGTCGGCTGAGCATTCTCTATATCAGCTCCACCACAATCGAGTCGACGAGGGCGCGACCCACGCCTGTGAGTTTCAGTCGACCATTGATGATGACCGCCATGCCCTCGTTCGCCAGAGACTCAGCGCGTATGACCCCCTTTGGATTGAGTAGTTTCATGGAAATTCCTTTGTGGGTTCGCAGACCCAATGCGATTCGCTCGATTCGCCATTCTTCCTCATTTAACGTCTCCGCAATCACGGTGGCATTGCCGATACTGTTGATCTGCTCCACGTAGCGTGCAGTATCGGCCACGTTTTGGTAGCGTTGGCGCTGTAGTGTGCTGACAGCCGAGGGGCCCAAGCCAAGGTAGTCCTCACCCTGCCAATAACCGCTATTGTGGGTCGATTGATGTCCTTTTTTTGCATAGTTGGAGGTTTCGTAATGGTTGAATCCGGCAGCAGTGAGAATGGCATCAGCCTGATGATATTGGCTGGCATCTCGGTCTTGATTCATATCCATTTCGCCGCGCTTGAGACTTTCGATAAAGGCGGTGTCCTCCTCGTAGGTAAGATTGTATGCGGAGATGTGGTGGGGTTTGAGAGCGATACTACTCTCGAGGCTATGTTGCCAGTCGGACTCGCTCTGGCCCGGAATGGAAAACATGAGGTCGATATTGATTTCGGAGATCTTGGCATCGTGCAAGATCCTCACAGACTCGGCGGCTTGATGGGGGTCGTGCTCGCGGCCTAGGGTCTGAAGTACTCTCGCATCAAAGGATTGGATGCCTAGCGATACGCGGCTCACTCCAAGTTGCCTGAGTAGTTCGGCTTTCCTCACATCGAACGTGGCGGGGTTGGCTTCCAGCGTAACTTCGTCCAGCTGGCTGAAGTCAATGAGTTCATGCAGCTTGCCAAATAGGCGCTCCAGGTGACCGAGCGAGAGCATGCTTGGGGTGCCACCGCCAAGATAGATTGTGCGCGGCGGGGTGGTGATTCGGCGCTTGGCTTCGTCGCCCAGGGCATCGATAAATGCACTGATTGGGGTGCTGCCCGGAGTGTGCTTATAGAAAGAGCAGTAGGGGCAGACCCGATGGCAGAAGGGAATGTGAAGGTAGAGGAGCAAGCGCGCCGATTATCCCTCAAGCTTTGGCGGCGTCCAGCCTGCCGTCGGCGTAGGCGCCAAAGACTGCGCGGATTTCATCGCGCACGCGGCGGAACATGGCCATCTTCTTTTCATCGTCACCCTCGGCATGAGCGGGATCATCAAAAGGCCAGTGGTGACGGTTCAGTTGGCCCGGAAAGGTAGGGCAGGCCTGATCCGCATTACCGCAGACGGTAATCACGGTTTCGATATCGTCTTCTAGGAAACAATCCAAGTGTTTGGAGGTATTTGCGCTGATGTCGATGCCGATCTCGGAGAGCGCCTGAATTGCGAGAGGGTGGACATAACCGGCCGGATTGGATCCGGCACTAACGACCCGAAATTCTTTGCCGAGTGCTGCCTGAAGAATGCCCTCAGCCATGTGGGAGCGGCAGCTGTTGCCGGTGCAGAGAACGAGAATGGATGGTTTCATGAGACAGATGATTGGGAGGTAGTGAGGCAGAGCTTGCCCAGGGGCACGGCGAGGATGGCGCCGATGATGGTGGCGGTTGGATATAGCCAGAGGTGATCAAAGTGGCCGCCGACGATGGCGGGTGCCAGCGAGCGGGCCGGGTTCATGGAGGCGCCGCAGATGGGTCCGGCAAACATTGCTTCCAAACCGACCACGGCACCGATGGCGATGCCCGCCGTGATGCCCTTTTCTTTGGCGCCGATCGAGACACAGAGGATGGTGAGCATTAGGATGGTGGTCAGAATGATTTCAAGCATGAAGCTCTGCTGCCAAGCTCCAGCGGGGAGGGTTTCACCCAAGGTGATGGAATCAGGAAACAGTATCCTCAGGCAGCCGCTTGCGGCGAAGGCGCCAACCAATTGGCTGCCAATATAGGCCGGGGCTTCATTGATCGGCATGCGGCCGGCAGCGACAAAGCCAAGGGTAACGGCGGGGTTCAAATGTGCGCCGCTAATGTCGCCGAAAGTGTAGATCATTGCCATCACTACTAGGCCGAAGGTCAGGGCAATGCCGGTGTGGCTGATGGAGCCGCCAGTCCAGTTGTCGATGACAATGGCCCCGGTGCCTGCAAAGACCAGAGTGAAAGTGCCGAGTGCTTCAGCTATCCATTTTCGAACGTTAGAATTCATGGTTGCAGTGCTTTAGCAGCAGCCGTCAGGGCCACAACTTGGTGCTTTGCCATCAATCGTGGGCAGGCGTAGATCGGGCGTTTGTAGTCCACACAGTTCGGGCGCCAAGCATTCGGTGTGCTTGTGAGCGAGTTGCAATGTGACAGCATCTGCGGAGATACTCAGACCGTCGATGGTATATTGGGAGATCACCTTTTGCTCGTACTCAATCTCCACCGGAACGGTGTCGTCGGGTAGGAGTTCGCCCCCCTTTTTTAGGATAGCGGCCATTTTTTCGGTTTCGATACGGTGCTCGTAGTCCTCGCCGACCCAGACCTGCAGTTGACAGGTGGTCTTCTCACGACGGGTACCACCGCAGTCGAGGAAGGTTTTATCGACTCGGCCCACTTCAGTGATGTGGAAGGAGACAGGCACATCTGAGGAGTCCGGCAGGCGGATGCGAAAGTGTTTCGAGGCATGCTCGGAGAGGAGTTGCTTGAATTCGGCGAGGGTCATGATGCGCAATTCTTGCGGGTGGATTTGAGGAGTTCGGGCCCAGGACAGCAACTCTCTGCACGTTGAGCCATGCGCTTTTCACAGTGCGCCTGATCGGTGATATGTTGTGGTTCGGTGGGAAATTGTCGAAGTAGACTTCGCATCAAGGGTAAATGCTGACGATGCATGCGGTAATAGCTCCACTTACCGCAGCGCTCACTCTCGAGCAGGCCTGCCTTGCGTATGATTTGAAGATGGCTGGAGGTGGAGGAATGCGGCATTCTCAGGATGTCGGCAAGTTCACAAACACAGAGAGCACGGTTCATCAGCAGTCGCACCATCCGCCAGCGGGTTGCATCTCCGAGGGCCCTGAAATACTGTGAGGCTGTCAATGACCCCACTTGGAAGACAGTGCTACCTGGTTTATTCATAACGAAATATTTCGTTATGAATGGTGATGTGTAAAGATTGTTTTGCAACTCGCAATCGTTGCATTTCAGTCTTTTTTCTTGGGGTCTTTGACTGTAGTGTCCGCGCCTTCCACTGATTCTGCCATGAACACCTCGGAACTCTTTTCTCAATACGTGCTGCCGACCTATGGGCGTTTTCCCATGGCGCCTGTGCGTGGTGAGGGCGCGTATGTGTGGGACGAGAACGATAACCGCTACTTGGATTTTTGCAGCGGCATCGCCGTCTGCTCGCTGGGGCATTGTCATCCGGTGTTGGTCGAGGCTATTCAGAAACAGGCTACCGAATTGATTCATTGCTCCAATTTATATCAGCCACCTGTGCAGGCTGAGTTGGCGCGCGAGATCACCGATCAACAAGTAGGCATTCCCGGCAAGGTGTTCTTCGCCAATTCTGGCGCCGAAGCCAATGATGGTTTGATCAAGTCTGCACGGCGTTATGGCCAGAAGAGGGGCTATATGGGTGGTCATGCCCGTTATGAAATCATCACCTTCAATCAAAGCTTTCACGGCCGCACGCTCGGTGCCATGGCGGCCACCGGTCAGGACAAGATCAAGCAGGGCTTCGACCCTATGTTACCCGGCTTCCTTCATTTGCCCTTCAATGATGTGGCAGCACTTGAGGCAGCAATCAAACAAGAGACCGTGGCTGTATTGCTTGAACCCATTCAGGGTGAGGGCGGCATCAACGTCGCCTCACCCCAATTCCTGCGCGCCATCGATTCTCTCTGTAAAAAACATGACCTGCTACTCTTGTTTGATGAAGTCCAAGCTGGATTTGGTCGCTGCGGTGATTTGATGGCATGGAGGGCTATCGCTCCCGAGATCAAACCCGACGGTATCTCTTGGGCCAAGGGCATGGGTGGGGGAGTTCCCATCGGTTGCTTCTGGCTCAAGGACAAGGTTGTTGGCGATACCACTCTGCCCGCGCTCATGGGTCCCGGCTCGCATGGCTCGACATACGGCGGCAATCCGCTAGTTAGTGCTGCATCGCTGGCTGTAATCAGGGAGATCCGCGTCAAGAACCTGAGTGCCCACGCCAAGGCCATGGAGTCTCACATTCGTAAGACCATCGCTTCATGGAACCTCTCTGCCATCACCGAGATTCGCGGCCTTGGATTGCTGTTGGGCATCGGTATTGATGCCTCCAAGTTTGATGTGCCTGCGGGCAAGACAGCCGCTCAGGTAGTCGTCACAGAATTGATGCAAAGGGGCTTGCTCTGCCCGCCGGCAGGGGCGGAAACTTTCCGTCTGCTACCACCCCTTAACGTGACCCAGTCCGAAATTAACGATGCTTTGAGCATCGTCCACGAAAGTCTTGAGTCTCTTACCTGATCGTAATTCACCATGAAGAATCTGCTTTCCATTGAAGAACTGAGTGCGGCCCAGATCGGTGACCTGCTCGCCTCTGCTGCTGAGCTTAAGCAACATCGCGGTGCGGATCCCGATGCCCTTGCCGGTCAAACTTGGGCGATGATTTTCACCAAGTCTTCAACTCGTACCCGCGTATCCTTCGAAGTGGGTGTGCGCGAACTGGGCGGTTTGCCCATGTTTCTATCCAAGAACGACATCCAGCTTGGTCGTGGCGAGCCAATCAAGGACACCGCCCGTGTGCTCGGCCGCATGGTGCATGGCGCCATCATCCGTACTTTTGAACAGTCTGACGTGGTCGACTTTGCAGATTACTCAGGCATCCCGACCATCAACGCGCTGACCGACGACGAGCATCCTTGCCAGATTCTCGCCGACCTGCTGACCGTGCGTGAAAAGCTGGGCGGTTGGGGCGGCAAGAAAATCGCTTTCATTGGCGACGGCTTCTCCAATATGACGCGCTCCTGGATTTGGGCGGCCAAGCACCTTGGATTCGAGCTCGCGATTGCTTCACCTCCATCCTGCCAGCCACCTGTGGAATTCCTCGAGCAACTCGATGCCCCCAACGTCAGCTTGTCCAAGAGCCCTGCCGATGCCGTGGCCGAAGCCAATGTCATCAACACCGACGTCTGGCTATCCATGGGCCAGGAGGACCAGAAGGACAAGGAAGCCGAGTTCGCTGGCTTTCAGGTGAACTCAGAATTGCTCAGTAATGCAGCAGAGGATCACATCGTGCTCCACTGCCTGCCCGCCTATCGCGATAAGGAGATCAGTGAGGAAGTGCTTGAAAAGCACGCCCATACCATCTTTCAGCAGGCCGAAAACCGACTTCACGTGCAGAAGGCCATCCTCGTGGCACTGGCTTCCGGATGAACCAAGCCTACGAGCGACAGGCCGTGAGTGGCTTACTCTGCCAGGGCGATGCTGAGCGATTGCAAAGCCAGCATCTTACTTGGCAGCTTCGACTACTTTGTCGGCGGTCATGCCGAGTTCAGCCATCACGGTGTCGCCTGGTGCGCTGATGCCAAAGCGATCAATGCCCAGCACCTTGCCTTCGCTTCCGACATACTTCCACCACAGGGCGGTGACTCCGGCTTCGATGGCCACCCTCTTGGTGACGGCTTTGGGTAGAACGCTCTCGCGGTAGTCTTCGCTCTGGCGATCGAAGATTTCGAAGCTTGGCATGGAGACCACGCGAACGCCGTCACCGAGTTCGTCGGAGGCCTTCATGGCGTGCTGCAACTCGGAACCAGAAGCCAGAAGAATGGTATTGAGTTCACCACTTTCCCTCTTCGCGATGTAGCCGCCCTTGCGGGCACCTTCGCGACGCTCCCTGGCGGAGAGCTGGTTCATAAGTGGCAGCTTTTGGCGGGTAAGGATGAGGGCGGTGGGGCCATCGGTGCGGTGCATTGCGGAGAGGTAGGCACCGGCGGTTTCCTCGGCATCGCCAGGGCGGATGACATCCAGATTGGGAATCACGCGCAGACCGCTGACGGTCTCGACAGGTTGGTGGGTAGGCCCGTCTTCGCCAACACCTACCGAGTCGTGGGTGAAGATGTAGCTGACAGGAAGATTGGCGAGAGCCGCAAGACGGATGGAGCCACGCAGATAGTCAGCGAACACCAGGAAGGTTGCGCCACTAATGCGGAAGATGCCGTCGTAGGCGATACCATTACAGATCGCACCCATGGCATGCTCGCGAATGCCGAACCAAATGTTGCGGCCGGCGGCATCCTTGGCGGAGAAATCGCCCTGCTCCTTGAGGTAGTTTTTGGTCGAGCCGTAGAGGTCGGCACTGCCAGTGATGACTTGGGGGACTGCTTTTGCAATGGCATTGAGCACCACACCGCCCGCGCCACGGGTAGCGTCGGCATAGTCTTGGGCAAACTCGGGAATCTGAGCGTCGAGATCGGTGGGGACGGCCATGGCGAGGCCTTCGGTGAGTTGCTTCGCTAGCTCGGGGTTGGCGGCAGCCCAGGCATCGTAGGTTTGCTGCCAGGCGTTGAAGGTGGCCATGGAAGCGGCTTTCTTCTCGGCGAAGAAGGCGCGGGTTTCCTCAGACACGTAGAACGATTCCTCAGGAAGGCCGAGACCCTTGCGGGCTTCATCCACATAGGCTGCACCTCCCTCACCGTGACCTTTTGCAGTACCTGCGACTTCGGGAATGCCACGCCCAATTTCAGTTTTTGCGATGATGACCTTGGGTTTGCCGTTGTCGTTAGCCTTGGCCTTGTCAATCGCGGCGGCGATAGCGGATAGGTCGTGACCGTCGATGGTCACGGCGTCGAAGCCTTGGGAGACGAAGTAGCTTTCGGCGTCCTCGCTCTGAGTGACGTCGGCCATGGCATCGAGAGTGACGTCGTTGGAGTCGTAGATGAGAATCAGGTTGTCCAAGCCGTTGTGGCCGGCGAAGGCGATGGCCTCCCTGGCGACACCTTCTTGGAGGCAGCCGTCTCCGTGAAGTGCGATCGAATAGAGTATGCTCGTCGGTATTGTAGACCGCGGCCGCGCGCTTACCGGAGAGGGCATAACCGACGGCATTGCCGATGCCCTGGCCGAGCGGGCCAGTGGTAGCTTCAATGCCGGGGGTCTCGTGGAACTCTGGGTGACCGGGGGTGATGGAGTGGAGTTGGCGAAAGTTCTTCACTTCCTCAAGAGAGATCTCGTAGCCGGCGAGGTGCAGCCAGGCATAGGGAAACATGGAGCCATGGCCGGCGGAGAGGATGAAGCGGTCGCGATTGAGCCATTTGGGGGCGTCTGGGTAGTAATTGAGTGATTCACCGAAGAGGACAGCGCCGATTTCAGCACAACCAAGGGGGAGTCCGAGATGACCGGAACTGCAGGCGTGGATGGCGTCCATCGCGAGTCCACGGGCTTCATTGGCGGCTTGTGAGAGTTGGGAAATATTCATGGCGAAACTGGATGTAGCAGCGGGGTTGTGGCGTCTGCGAGCCGACAGCCTAGTTTCAAGGAATCTGATGACAAGCCGCCATTGCCCCTGTGTCGGAATCTTCCCAAAAAATACTTGCC
>JBMYMN010000036.1:0-19105 GCA_049597355.1 Luteolibacter sp. | reverse complement strand
TCCTCTTTAGCGCAGCAACATACAAAATGGGTAGGTGGCCGAGTGGTTAAAGGCGGCAGACTGTAAATCTGTTCTCATTTGAGTACGCTGGTTCGAATCCAGCCCTGCCCACCATTACTTTCAAGGCCCGAAAGGGTCGTTAGCGCTCAGCCTTTAAAGGTTGAGCGTTTTTTGTAACCGAAATCAACCAAATCACCACAGACCACTCTTGCCGGTAGCCATGATGTAAATGCCCATTAAGAGGTTCGCGACAGCATGCATCACCACGCAGGCCCCAAGATTCCTGCTCCAGATACAAAGCACATAAGTCAGACTACCGTAGAAAAAGGCTCCGGCCCAATCCACTGGCTGGTGCGCCAGCATGAACAAGAATGTCACCACCCAGTAAGACAGCCAACTCCCCTTCCCAAATGGCTGCCTCCAACTATCCCCGTCCCAGTCCAGTGCCAGCCGCATGGCAAAGCCACGCCAAAAAATCTCCTCTACCATAGCAACTACGACTACCGCTCGAATAAAGCGCATGATGAGCGAGGCCCAATAAGCTCCAGGATTCTCGAAGATGCCCGGATTAAAACCGTCCTCACGTGGCATCACCCCAAGCCACTTCAATACGCCTTCCGGTTTGCCATCGATTCCAAGCACACTGTGGAGATGAGTCGGCAATAACCAGAATCCGATACCGACCACTCCAAAGATCACTGCCATGGCACTCCACTTCAAAGACCAATTGAAGGCAAAACAACGCCAATACCAGATGAGCAAAATAAGGCTGCAGAGAGACTGGATAGGATACACCCAGAGAGCCGGGTCCTGTTTCCACCATGGAGCAGCCGGATGATCCCACTGAAATAGCGAGTTCACCAGAGGCAATAAAAGAATGAATGCCATGAAGACCCCGAAAGGCACCACGTGAGCCCGGGTAAGAATACCGGAGTCGTGGCTGGCTTTAAAATCCATGGTTCAGAGTGTATTTAGGAAACGCTCCATGCGCACCATCGCCTCTTGAATATCCTCATATGCAGTTGCATAGCAACAACGTAGGAAGCCCTCGCCAGATTCACCGAAAGCATTTCCCGGCACACAGGCTACATTTTCAGCCTCCACCAGACGAGTAGCGAACTCCTGACTGCTGAGTCCGGTCTTCCCAATATCAGGAAAGACGTAGAAGGCCCCACCCGGGCAATGGCATTCCAGACCAAGTTCATTGAGCTTGCGAACAAGGTAATCGCGACGCTGATGATAGCTCAGACGCATTTCCTCAACCGCCGCATGACCATTCTCGAGCGCTTCCAAGGCGGCATTCTGACTCATGATGGGTGCGCACAGCATGGAGTATTGGTGAATCTTCATCATCGCCTCAATGATGGGTTGCGGAGCACATGCATAACCCAGACGAAATCCAGTCATGGCAAAGGCCTTGGAAAAACCATGCAGCAGAATAGTGCGTTCCCGCATTCCCGGGAGAGCAGCAATGGAAAGATGCGCTTCATCCTCATAGCGCAGTTCGCTGTATATCTCATCAGTTAGCACGATCAGGTCGTGTTCGATGGCCAACTTGGCAATGCCTTCCAAATCTTCACGGCTGGCACATGCTCCAGTGGGATTGGTTGGAAAGTTGAGCATCAAGACTCTGGACTTGGGGGTGATGGCCTTGGCCAGAGCTTCGGGCTTCAGCGAAAAGCCGTGCTCTTTGGTGGTCACGACTGGAACCGCCACTCCATGAGCCAGAGCAATGCTTGGGCTGTAGGATACATAGCAGGGCTCATGGTAGATCACCTCATCTCCCGGGTTGAGTAGGGCGCGCAAGGCAATGTCGATGGCCTCAGAGACCCCCACGGTGACCAGAACGTCTGTCTCGGGGGTATAGTCGACTCCAAAAAAGCCATTCACATACTGCGAAATGGCACGGCGCAGACTCAGTAATCCCAAATTGGATGTATACGTGGTATGGCCTTTCTCCAATGAATAGATGGCAGCTTCCCGAATGTGCCATGGGGTCACGAAATCCGGTTCACCTACACCAAGTGATATGACCCCTTCCCTTCCTTGAACCAATTCAAAGAAATCACGAATCCCAGAACGTGGGATTGCGGTAACGGCACTGGCAATTTTGGATTCGTAGTCCACGGGGCTGGATGTCGGGTGACCAACGCACGCGCATCACAACTGGCAAATGCCTTTCCGTCAATGCTCCGATTCAGAGTTTTCAATCCTCCCTCCTTGCAAAGAGCTGAAATGAAACACATAAGTTCACTTGTGGAACCCATCACATTCAAACCCATCTACATGACTCGAGTTTGGGGTGGCCGCGAGCTTCAAAACCGTCTCGGACGCATTTTACCTGTGAGTGATCTACCTTTTGGGGAGTCATGGGAGATCGTTGACCGAATGGATCATCAATCCGTGGTAAACCACGGCCCTTTGTGCGGAGCCACCCTGCACGACCTATGGAGTCAACAGCGTGATGCCATCTTCGGAGACTGCCCACAAAGTGAGCGATTTCCTCTCCTGATCAAAATACTTGATACCCATCAGGATCTCTCCATTCAGGTTCATCCACCGGAATCCGTGGCGAGTGAACTTCACGGTGAGGCAAAAAATGAGATGTGGTATATCATCGACAGCCAACCTGGAGCTAAACTTCACGTCGGCCTTCGTGAGGGAACCGACCGCGAGAAATTTGCACGCGCCATCGAAAAGGGTAGTATCGCAGATTGCATCCATACCATTCAAGCCATGCCCGGAAATTCCATCTACATCCCTTCGGGTAGAATTCACGCAATTGGTGGCGGTTTTCTTATCCACGAAATCCAACAAAATTCTGATACCACATACCGGGTTCACGATTGGAACCGCCTGGGCTTGGACGGCAAACCGCGCGAACTTCATATCGATGCCTCACTTCGGTGTATTGACTTCGAAGATATCGAACCTCACATCACGAAAGGACTCTGTGATCATGAGTGTCCACAATTCCACACCCTCGAGCACAGCCTCGATACAGGTGATCGCATTGGCAACCCAGATCCGAAACGCTTCTCAATTCTTACCATGCTGGAAGGCACACTACACAGCGAAAACAATCGTGCCTTTACTTCTGGGACTAACTTTATCCTGCCAAAAGGTACTCAACTACTGACTGCCGGCGGGCCGGTGAAACTACTGCAAACTGTCATTCCCTGAGTTCAAGCAATCGAAGAACTTCATCAAAGGGAGTCGAATTCAGTATACCGAAGCTGTCGTGACGAGTCAACCGAGCACGGTAAGCAGCAGGACTACTGATGCCACAGAGAAAGCGGGCCAATTGGCGGCTGGTCTTTAGTGATGCATGACCTTCCTCAACAATACGGTGAATGGCTTCCATCACACCTCCCCCAATCTCTAAAGCCTGGCTTCGAGGAAGAATTTTCGGCTCTCTGCCACGACAACGATCGCAGTGCCCACATTTTCCCACTTCCTCGCCAAAGTGACGAGTCACAAAATGAGTTAGGCAATCGGCGCTCTCTGCCAGTTCCACAACCTGCCCGATGCGCTTTAGGTCAGCATTCTCCCGCAACTGAAAACGTTCATTCAGTTTTCGGGCTAGAGCATTAAGATCAACATCATCCACCAATAACCGATACCCCTGCCTCACCTTACTTTTTTTCAGAGCCAGATCTCCAGCCTCCTCGAGATGCGTAAGTGCCGCCACCAAACGATCGCGGTTCTCACCTGTAGCCATGGCAACATCATCCAAATCGAAGTTGATCCAGTTGCGCCCATCTTTTGCAGCAGCAAAAATGCGCCTGAGAAAACTCTTTCGAGTATCGTCATAGCCTGCGAGCACCTGCTCAAAATCTCGTATCAGCTTTACCGAGTAGCAAGCGTAGAAAGGACGTGTAGCCACAATGACCCCCTCCAGTTCGAGGTAAGTGAGCAAGGTGGTCACTACCAGCGGTCGAATATCATTGATCGTGGAGAGCTCATAAACTGAAACATCAAACTCTTTACCAAGACGTAACACATGATCGACCAGATTACGCATCGCCTGTGATGATGGCGTGTCACCATAAACGAAGTTTTCGAGCGTTACCAGATCATCACGGCATGCCAACATCTCGCAAATAGAAGGAAGCCCGTCACGTCCTGCGCGACCTGTCTCCTGAGAGTAGTTCTCAATCGATTTGGGCAGATTGTAGTGGTAGACCGCCCGTATATCGGCTTTGTCCACTCCCATACCAAAGGCAATTGTCGCCACCATCACTCGGATTTCGTCACGCATGAACTTCTCCTGAGCCTCCTCACGAAATTCCGAGGGCAAACCCGCATGGTAGGCTTGGGCCGAGATCCCATTTTTCTTGAGGAAAGTCGCCACAGACTCTGCCGTCTGCTGAAGAGTGACATACACGACAACGGCCCCCTGATGTTCACCAAGCCGCTTGAGGAGCAAGTCATTGCGATCAACGGCCGCAACGGGTGACACTCGTAGATCCAGATTGCTTCGATGAAAGGATAGCCGGACTTCATCACCGACCCCGATTCTAAACTCCCTGCGGATATCCTCAGATACACTTAACGTGGCGGTAGCCGTCAGACAAAGCACCCGCTTGATACCCATGTCGCGAAACAACTTGGCGAGTTTGAGGTAGTCCGGCCGAAAATTGTGACCCCACTCCGAAATACAGTGAGCTTCATCGATCGCTACCATATCGATAGCCAATCGATCTAGCTGTCGCCGAAAGCCTTCATTTGCCATGCGCTCTGGAGCCACGTAGAGTAATTTGATGCGACCATTCTTAAGGCCATCCATCACCTCTTGATATTCGGCCTGCTCAAGCGAAGAATCCAGTCGAGCTGCTTCAATCCCCCTTGTTCGCAGCGCATCTACCTGGTCCTTCATCAGAGCGATCAAGGGTGAGACGACTAGCGTCAAACCATCGAGCATCAGGGCTGGTAGCTGATAGCAAAGCGATTTACCCCCACCGGTGGGAAAGACAGCCAATACAGGACGACCATCGAGCAGACGAGTAATTACCTCTTCTTGACCCTCGCGGAATTCCTCGAATCCGAAGTATCTCCTCAGAGTATCTCGCACGGTTTATTGATGCCTTGTCGCTTGAGGCTTGGCAAGACCTCCTCGTCGTTCAAAATCTATACATGTTCAGTGCCAAGGAGCTCACCCCAGAACAAGTCGATGGCCTCAATCACCTTGCCAGTGAAGGCGCCAACCTTTCTGACCTCCAGCGTCACTTAAAGGAAAATGAAAACATTGCGGTCACGTATATGGATACCCGCATGCTGGTTCTCGATCTTGGCATCCAACTCATTGAACAAGAAAAGAAGGCCAAGCCTGAGGAGATCGAAGAGGCCATCGAATCCAAGAATGCCCCAGCGGCCAAGGAGACTCCCGGGGCCGTCAGCGTGAGCATGGACAGCATCGCCGTGCCCGGTGCCATGGTCAGCGGCAAAGCTACTTTCAGTGATGGAGAAACAGCAGTTTGGATGATCGATCAAACAGGACGCCCCGGCCTTGATCCCGACACGCCTGGCTACCGTCCCTCAGAGGAAGACATTATGGCCTTCCAAACCCAACTCCGCGCACTGCTCGAAAAAGAGCAGGGCCAACTTTGATTCATGCGACCCATCGACGTCCTTCTCGACTACCTCAATGCCCAAAAGGCCAGAGGTAAAACGCATATACTATTGGACGATGAGGCCCGTAAAGCTTTGCGCGAGCTCTACATCAAAACCCGAAATACCATACACAAAGCGGCTCCCAGAACAGCAAGCCGCCTTACTGACTCTATTCAAACCAAGCGTGTTGATTCTACTGCGAAATCTTCTTTAGAAACTCAAACTCCTGCTCAACTGAAAGTGGTAGGCGAAACGCGCGAAGAAAGGCTCATTTCCCTACAGCAACAAGCGAAAACATGGGCTCCCGCCATCTCACTGGGCAGCTTGCGCAATACCATGGTCTTCGCTGCCGGTAATCCAAGGGCCCGACTCATGCTGATAGGGGAGGCCCCCGGCCATGAAGAGGAACGTCGCGCGGAGCCCTTCGTTGGACCCGCAGGTCGCAAACTTAACGATATTCTCAAAGCCATGGGATTGAGCAGGGAGGAAGTCTACATCAGCAATATCGTCAAATTTCGACCCTCAACCCAACGTCAGACCACAAATAACCGTAAGCCAACTCCTCAAGAAATAGAGAGCTGCCTACCCTTCGTCCTCAAAGAAATAGAAATCGTCAAACCTGACTGCATCGTGGCACTGGGTGTCACAGCAGCCGAGGGACTCCTGAAACTGGAGGGCAACGTTGGCTCGATGCGTGAAATGTGGCATGCGGTGGATGGCATACCCACTAGAGTCAGCCATCACCCCAGCTATTTACTTCGGAATGACTCGAGCAACGATCTCAAACGCCAGGTCTGGGAGGACATGCTCGCCGTAATGGACCAACTCGGCCTGCCGATTAGCGATACACAACGCAGCTATTTCCTACCCAAATCCTAAAGACCTTTTTCGCCGAGCCACTTGCTCGCCTTTGGCATTTTTTTGCGACGCAGTCCAAATTGTCGCACAGCATGACGCTTCAGATGAGCGGCCGCTTCATCTATGTCATCAGTAAAGAAGATCAACTCTGGGTCGTCCGGGCTGATGGTCCCCGCTTCGGCCATCTTGTAGATAAAATCCATCAAAGGTTGCCAGTAATCCTTACCCATCAGCACAATGGGAAAATTTCTTAATTTGCCACATTGGATAAGTGTCATGGTCTCGAATAACTCATCCATCGTTCCTGCTCCACCCGGCAGCACCACAAAACCGTACGAATACTTCACCAAAATCACCTTTCTGGTAAAGAAGTAGCGCATGTCAATGGAACGCTGAACGTAAGGATTTGCCTCCTGTTCAAACGGCAACTCGATATTCACTCCAATTGAGCGGCCACCAGCTTCGAATGCACCCTGATTACCAGCCTGCATCATGCCAGGCCCGCCGCCTGTAACTACAGTGAAGCCCAGTTTCGCACAGGCTTCACCCATTTTGCGGCCAAGTTCATAGTGATCGCTGCCCGGCTTGGTTCTCGCCGAACCAAAAATGGTCACGCATGGACCCGCAAAATGCAGCGCGCGAAAGCCCCTTAACAGATCCTTTGCAACTCGAAACAGAGTCAGCAGGTTGTGGATGCGTGAGCGATGACCGGATAGCAGCGAGGTATCTGCTGTTTCCAATTCAAAGATCTCCTGCTTTCGAATTTCATCCTCGGTGATCTGATGTTCATCGGTGACCTCAGGTTGATCAGGACATTTGGTATTGTTCATGTTGAACAATTTAAGTCCTCACATGCCTTCTCTGCAAAATGAAAAAAGGCGCGACCGCCGTTGGCAGTCGCGCCTCATAAATCACTGTGAAATCAATCCGCAAAGTGCTCAGCAACCACATCCCAATTTACGACATTCCAAAAGGCTGCGAGGTAATCTGGGCGACGGTTTTGATACTGGAGGTAATAGGCATGTTCCCAAACATCACAACCAAGCAATGGCTTGCCATCGCAACCAGCAATAGAAGCACCCATACTGGGACTGTCTTGATTGGCTGTAGAGCAAACTTCGAGGGAACCGTCGTCCTTCTTCACTAACCATGCCCAACCAGAGCCGAAGCGAGTCATGCCCGCTGCCTCAAATTTCGCTTTGAAGTCATCGAGTGAGCCGAAAGCCCCATCAATGGCAGCAGCAAGATCCCCACTGGGTTCAGAAGCACCACCTGGTGCAATTACCTGCCAAAAAAAACTGTGGTTGGCGTGGCCACCACCATTGTTTCGAACCGCACCTCGAATCCCATCAGGTACGGATTCGAGGTCACCAACGATCTCACAGATCGATTTGGCTTCAAGGGCAGCGTCACCGGCAATCGCATCATTGAGTTTGGTAACGTAAGCGTTGTGGTGTTTGGAATGATGGATTTCCATAGTTCGCGCGTCGATATAGGGCTCTAGCGCATCGTAAGCATATCCGAGGTCGGGAAGTGAGTGGGCCATGATTTGGGTAAGTATGGGGTTCTAGTCGGGAGTTTGGTTTGCGTAATGCGATCAACTTGATAGTAAGTGTGAGCGCGTGACGTGTCCAAGAAACCGAGCCACGGCTTCGCCGCAAGTCAAAATCTGATTTCATGCTCATCGACCAGCCTCCTTCCGTTATTTCCACTGCTACTGCGATCGCTGGTCTCAGCCTCGGTTTGCTGATCGCTTGGCTAGCAGCTAGAGGCAAGATTTCGACCACTAGCGCCCTCCTGAACGCAGAAAAAGAGCGCTCCGACGACCTTCGCCAGCAGCTGACCCAGGCAAATGCACACAATGATGAGCGAGAGCAGCAACTTCAAGCCATGCGCGATCAGGTCACCCGCAGCGAAGCCAAACTCAAGGCAGAGCTCAAAGCAGCGGAGGAAAAGCAGGAATTGCTACAACGCGCAGAACACAAATTGAGTGACACTTTCAAAGCCTTGTCATCGGAAGTACTCAAATCCAGTTCAGAGCAGTTCTTGCAGCTAGCGAAGACTTCCTTCAGTCATCAGAGCGAGCAAGCTCAGAGTGAACTTGAGAAGCGTAAGACCGCCATCGAAAATCTAGTCAAACCAGTAAAGGAATCACTCGGCAAATTCGAGCTGCGGATGGGTGAGATCGAGAAGCTGCGTGAGGGGGCCTATGCTGAACTCAAGGAGCAAGTCCGAGCGCTTAATGAGGGCCAGTTGGGACTGCAGAGAGAAACCGCATCTCTCGTCAAAGCACTGCGTCAGCCCACCGGTCGCGGTCAATGGGGAGAACTCCAACTGAAACGGGTGGTCGAACTTGCCGGCATGCAAGAGCATTGCGACTTCAACACTCAACTGACAAAAACCACGGATGAAGGCAAGAGCCTGCGTCCAGACTTGGTAGTACACCTTCCGGGCGGCAAGACCATTGTTGTCGACTCCAAGACACCAATGAATGCCTACCTCGATGCCATCGAGTCCAATGACGATGCAACTCGCCAAGAAGCTCTCACTAACCATGCCAGGCAAGTGCGTACGCACATACAGCAACTTTCTTCCAAGAACTACGCTGCACAGTTTGATCAGGCTCCGGAGTTCACCGTCCTCTTTCTTCCGAGTGAATCCTTTTTCTCTGCCGCCTTGCAGGTAGACCCTACCCTCATTGAGCGGGGTGTCGATCAGGGTGTCATCCTCGCCACTCCAACCACCCTGATTGCGTTGCTGCGTGCAGTCGCCTACGGCTGGCGTCAGGAAGCCGTGGCCGAAAATGCTCGTGAAATTTCCAATCTCGGTCGTGAGTTGCACGAGCGCCTTGGCGTGTTAGCGGATCACTTTACCCGACTTGGCAGATCCCTGAACAGTGCCGTCGAGCATTACAACAAAACCGTAGGCTCTTTTGAAGGCAGGGTGCTACCCAGTGCTCGCAAATTTGAGGAGTTAAAGGCCGCTCCCGAAGCCAAGACCATCGATGCTTTGGAACCCATCAGTTCTCTACCCCGCGATCTTCAGGATTCCCCAACCACGACTCCGGCAATCGAAGCCAGTGAGGGCTTTACCGTCGATCCGCAAAAGAGTGAGGACAAAGAGGAAAATGCCAATGACTTTGGCTTCGTGCCCTAATCCAAATTCCGGCACCCCGATACCATTCATGCGCCCCGCACTAACAGGCCTAAATGCCAGTCAACTCAGGGACTGGTTCAAAGCCCACGATCAACCTTCTTTCCGGGCTAAGCAAGTATTGGACTGGGTTTGGAAAAAGAAGGTCGTGAGCATTGAGGACATGACCAACCTCCCGGCGAAAACCCGAGCTCAGCTTATTGAAAACTTCCGCCTGTCTCCACTTGAGCACAGCCAAACACAGGGATCCAAGGACAGTACTCGTAAGTTCCTGTTCCGTCTTCATGATGAACGCTACGTAGAGAGCGTCCTCATCCCGGCCAATCCAGCCCTGTACGGCGAGCGGGCCGATCGTCGCACCCTCTGCGTTTCCTCGCAGGTAGGTTGTGCATATGGCTGCAAGTTCTGCGCCTCTGGACTGGCGGGCTTTACTCGCAACCTCGATCCAGGGGAAATTGTGGGACAGGTTCTTGCGGCGGAACAACTATCCAGCGAGCGCGTTGATAATTTGGTCTTCATGGGAATGGGTGAACCCATGGCCAACTTTGATGCGTTGATGAAGGCCATCGAGCTAATAACCGGTGCTGAAACACTGCATCTTGGCGCACGCCACTTGACCATTTCTACTTCCGGTTTGGTGCCACAGATCCGCCAACTCGCTGATCATCCCCAGCAAATCCGCCTTGCGATCTCCCTGCATGGCGCCACCGATGAAGTCCGCGAGCAAATCATGCCAATCAATCGCAAGTGGCCAATCGACAAACTCTTCGATGCACTCGACTATTGGAACACTAAGAAAAAGCAGAAGCTGACTTTGGAATACATTCTTATCGAGAACGTCAACGACATGTTTGAACAAGCCGAGATTCTGGCCAGACATGCCAAAAGAATCCAAGCAAAGGTCAACCTCATCCCGTACAACACCGTTGATGGCCTGAATTGGACGAGACCCAGCGAAACACGCTGTCAGACATTCCGCAAGATCCTGAGCGATGCAGGAGTGCCCGTCACTCTCAGGCTGGAAAAGGGCCACGATATCGATGCCGCCTGCGGGCAACTCCGCCTCAAGCAGGAAGCCGGAGTGGATCAACGCCCTCGATCATCCGCTTGATCGAGTGGCACAGGCACTGCCTCACAAACATCGCGCCACCCGGGGAAGTTCCACTTATTAGGGAAGCCCGCACATTGCGAGGGCTTAACCTCATGAATCAGGCAACTGTTGCCATCAAGCATGATGCATTCGTGATTTTCTTTTTCGGTGAGTGATAATCCCTGACGATTCGTTCGAAGTCGGGTATATTGCATGATGAAATCCTGCAGCGGCAGTGATAGGTGATCGGCAATCGGCTGCAATTCATCTTCCTCCAGCCTCACATCACCCGGCCACTTACAACAGGCAGTACAGCGCTGACATACATAGTGAACCGAGGGGTCGAGCACAGCCCGTCGATTGCATGGACTCCCATGACTTGAATCTGGCATCACGGATTGGAGACGATCTCCCCTACTTGCGCTAATGACGCTGGCGGAATACACTCCTTGTAATATCTATCCACTTTCTTCAAAAAAAACTGCCATTTGCGCCCTGGTTTGCCGTTGTTGAGAAGGAAATGTGGGCAATTCTTGTTAGGCGGGTTCATGCCCTTACGCGGCCAGTGGTAGTGTGGCACAATGTTACTCAGTGGTATATTGTGATCATGCATTAGGGCCGCACAGAGTTTGGCGGTGCGCTCGATAGTTTTACTCCTGCTATTGCCCCGATTCTCACACATCTCAACCCCGATAGAGTAACGGTTACCCGGGCCATCGAAGTCCGCGTGCTCACCCTGCTCGTATGTTGGCATGTGCTGGACCACTCGATCCTGGTCGATACTGAAATGCCATATTAGATACCCTGTTCGATTGCCACCATACCGTTTCGGTGCACGGAGAGCACCTGCCTTAAGAGCCTGAGCATGGCGCAAGGCATCCGCGTCGCGATGGTAGTTTTGAGTGCTGTGAACGGTAATGTAGCGTGGCTTCATGGATCTCACCACCCGACGCCCATGCCGACCACGGGGCACCATATCCTTAACCAGATTCACTTCAGTCCACGGGTCCTTTGGAGTGACTTGGCGAGTCAACACTGGAAAATTAGCAGGTGGCGCGAAGGAATGGTGGCCGCGATAATTCGTGCCCTGCTCAATCGTGCTGGGGGCACACTGGCACATCAGAATGGCCGAAAGCAGGCACGAACAACGACTGATATTACGAATGATGGTGTCCAACATATCACAAGAATGCACATTCGTAGCAGAGGATCATCAACATCCCAACCCAAGAAGTCACGTTCTTGAGCTTTTCAAATAGCCATGTGAAATCTAGGTTGTGACTGCTATGCCCAAAGCCTCACTTTACATCCTGCTGGTCAGCATTCTGGGTCTGATCGAGTTGCCAGCCCAAAATCCATCCAACAAATCGTCCACCATGGATGACGGAGTCCAGATATCCGTGCTCGGATACCATGACTTTACTGTCGACCAAGAGGAAACGGAAATGCGTATTCGTGTAGATAAGTTCCGCAAGCAGATGCAATTGATCAAGCAACTGGGCATCACTGTGATTTCCCTGGAAGATTTCCACGCATGGAAACAGGGCAGGAAGGAGCTCCCGAAAAAGTGCATGCTCATCACAGTGGATGACGGCTGGAAATCCTTCCACGAGCTCGCTCATCCCATCCTTAAGGAATTCAATTACCCCTACATTCTCTTCCTCTACCAAAACTACGTCGATGGCGGTGGCCGCGCCCTTACATCCACCATGATCCGCAACATGATGACTCATGGCGCAACCATCGGCAGCCACTCAGTCAGCCACCCCTACCCCATCAGTTTCAAAAATCAGCAGCAGAAGGGCGAGGAAGCCTATCTCAAATTTCTTCGACGAGAGATGGGGGACTCCAAAAACTGGTTGACCAAGCGCTTCAAAACCTCTGTCACAACATACTCCTATCCGGGCGGTTACGTCAGCAAAGAGATGTTACCTTTGGTTACAGAACTCGGCTATGACTACGGCTTCACTACCAAGCCCGGAAAAGTCATGCGAGACAGCACAAATTCCACTCTGCCTCGCTTCATGATTCTGGGGAATTACGATAGAGTCTTCGAATTCGCCACCGACTTCGGCAGGGGCGGCATGCCTGCCACCACAGGAATCCTAGAGCAACCCGATCATCCGGTATTTCCCGAAGCCGGGTCCTTGACTCCATCGCGCTTGCCAATCATTCGCGCAGACTTGAGTAAAATCAAAGATCTCGACCCTGAAACCTTGGTCATGCGCGTGGCCGGGTTCACCAAAGTGCCTGCCGTTTTCAATGAGGAAACCAAGAACTTTTCATGGCAGGTGACTCGCCCATTGCGTACTGCCAATTGCCAAGTGACAGTGACTTGGCTTAATCTTGAGGGCGCAGCACCGGAGAAACCACTCCGCTGGAGTTTCCAAATTGACCGCGAAGCAGCTTATCTCAATCAAGAACAACAGCCCTGAATCCCAACAACATGTTCAACGCACTCAGCGACAAACTTGACAAAACATTCCGTGATTTGCGGGGTGTCGGTCGCATTTCGGACAAAAACATCGCGGATGCCTTGCGCCAAATCCGTCTCGCACTGCTTGAAGCGGACGTTGAATTCAATATTGCCAAAGAATTCATCTCCAAGGTCAAGGAGAAGGCCATGGGTGCTGACGTGATGAAGTCGATCAAGCCCGGCGAGCAAATCGTTAAGATCTTCAACGACGAGCTAACCATGCTACTTGGAGGTGATCAGGTCCCCCTGGATCTCAACCCACCGGCTCACATCATGGTTTGCGGTCTCAATGGTGCAGGTAAAACCACCACTTCTGCCAAACTCGCACGACGTCTGAAAAAAGATGGTCGTCATCCCGCCCTCATCGCATGCGACCTCTATCGCCCTGCGGCGGTTGATCAACTCGCAACCCTCGCCAAACAAGTTGACGTCCCCTGCTTCACTCCGGAAGCTGGAGAGAGCGATGTCAATATGGTTGCTCAGGCTGCCATCAAATGGGCCGGGGAGCAGGGTGCATCAGTGCTTATCTTTGACACAGCCGGTCGCCAAGAAATCGATGACAAGCTTATCGGAGAACTCAAGGGCCTCCACAAACTGGTCAACCCCAAGGAAACTCTCCTCGTTGCCGATGCTGCAACCGGCCAGCAGGCGGTTTCCGTAGCCAGTCATTTCGATGATGCTGTTGGCATTAGTGGCATCATTCTCACAAAGCTCGATGGCGACGCCCGAGGTGGCGCTGCGTTGTCCATGCGTGCTGCCACAGGCAAGCCCATCAAATATGTCGGTGAAGGTGAAAAACTTGATCAGCTCGCGGAATTTCACCCCAGCCGGATGGCTGACCGTATTTTAGGCATGGGAGATGTCGTCGGCATGGTGGAGCAAGTTGCCGACAAATTAGATGAGAAAGACGCCATGCGCTCCGTGGAGCGTATTCAGAAAGGTCAGTTCGATTTCAATGACTTCCTCGATCAGATGAAAATGTTGCAGAAACTCGGCCCTCTTGAGGGTCTTATGGGTATGATGCCGGGGTTTAGCAAAATCAAGAAACAGCTACCAGGTGGCGCTTTGGATACTTCCCGCCTCAAACGTACCGAGGCGATCGTACTCTCCATGACACCGCTCGAACGCCGCCGCCCAGAGATCATCAAGGGAAGCCGCCGCCAACGTATTGCCGCTGGCTCTGGAACCAATCTCATGCAAGTCAACCAGCTCATCAAACAGTTCGGCCAGATGCGTAAGATGATGAAATCACCCAAAAAGATGAAGCAGATGATGGGCGCAATGGGTGGTATGGGTGGCCTCGAAGACATGATGAAGGGCCTCGGGGGACCAGGCGGTAAGGGCCTTGGGGGACCTAGTGGCAAATTCCCATTCTAAAAACACTCCGAGCCCCTCTCGATTTGCCTGAACCCATTTACATTTGCGGTGCTACCGCAACCGGCAAATCGTCGAAAGCCATGGAAGTGGCATCAAAAATTGATGGTGAAATCGTCAATGCGGACGCCTTTCAACTCTACCGCGGCTTGGAAATCATTACCGCTGCTCCAACCGCTGCAGACCAAGAAGCTCTACCCCATCACCTTTACGGCGTATTCGAACCCACTGAGCGGGTCGATGCCGGCCGTTATCGTGAAATGGCGATACCCATCATTGAGGAAATCCAAGCTCGTGGCAAAACCCCTGTCATCACGGGCGGCTCCGGCCTCTATCTCAAATTTCTTACTCATGGCCCCGCACCATTGCCCAAAGGTAACGATGCACTACGGCTTAAAATGGACAACAGGACTCTCGAAGAGCTCGTGGGCCAACTTAAGAAGATAGATCCCGTAGAGGCCGAGCGCACTGATCTCCAAAACCGCCGCTTTGTCACACGGGCACTTGAAATCTGCTTACTCACTGGCGATCAAGCATCTTCTCTGCGGGATCAGTGGGAAAGTCGCACCGCTGAGATTTCCAACAAATTAAACGGAATTTGGATTCAACGATCCCGCAGTGAACTCCATGATCGTATATCCCAAAGAACTTCATGGATGCTCGAAAACGGAGCCATCGAGGAGGTGGAATGTGCCGGAGAGCTATCGAGCACTTGTGAAAAGGCGATCGGCGTGGGTGAGATCCGACGATACCTGGCTGGGGAAATTGACATCAGCACGTGCGCTGAGCAAATCAGTGCCGCCACCCGTCAGTATGCAAAGCGCCAAGAGACATGGTTTCGCCGTGAAAAATGGTTGGATGTGGTCCATGCCTAAACCACCAATAGTCAATGTGCTTGCCCAACCGAAACCACTTGCGACCCAGCTTTTTCGCACATAAAAACCAGTGCCTTCCGCCCCATCCACCATGAAGCGCTTTTCCCTGATTGCCTCCCTTCTACTCGTCCTATTCTCCCCCGCCATCAGTCTCGCCGCCGGTGGAGGAGGAGATGGCTACGAGCCTCACTACACGGACCTTTCCAACGGCAGGACCCAATACGCACCCTTCCCAATCCCGCCCGAACATGCCAGAGAAGTCGATGGCGGCATTCTGGAAATCCTTCAGGTCCGCATTGAAGAGGATCCCTTCAACTTGGCAGCGACCATCATCTTTTTCTGCGCCATTCTGCACACCTTCATGGCCAGCAAGTTTCTCAAAATCAGCCACCGGTTGGAGCATGATCATGAGCAAAAGCTGAAAAAGCATGGCATTAAGGACGATTTGCACCCGGATGGAGTTCCCGAAGTCTCATTTAAGGCCACTCTCTTCCACTTTCTGGGTGAAATTGAAGCCGTCTTCGGGCTGTGGGTCATCGCTCTTGCCGGAGCCGCCACCTACTTCCATGGCTGGACTGATTTCAAATATTACATTGCCAAAGACCGCAATTTCACCGAGCCCCTCTTCGTGGTCATCATCATGGCCATCGCCTCCAGCCGGCCAGTATTGCGCTTTGCTGAGAAGATGATGTCTGGAGCTGCCAAATTCGGCAAAGGGTCCCCCACTGCTTGGTGGCTGAGTGTGCTCATCATCGCTCCAATTCTAGGCTCCTTCATTACTGAGCCCGCTGCGATGACCATCGCAGCTCTTTTACTGGCAAAGAAATTCTATCGCTACAATCCTCCTGCCAAACTGGCCTACGCTACGCTAGGGCTGCTTTTCGTGAATATTTCGGTGGGTGGCACTCTCACCCACTTCGCCGCTCCACCGGTATTGATGGTGGCTGGAACTTGGGGGTGGGACACACCTTTCATGATGATGCATTTCGGCTGGAAAGCCGCCATCGGTATCTTTATTGCTACCAGTGCCTACTACCTGTTTTTCCGCAAAGAACTCTTCAGACTAAGCAACGGTTCAGATGGACAAGAAGACGATAGTATAACCACAAACAACTGGCACGAACGTGAAAACCCGATTCCCGTGTGGGTCACTGTGGTGCACCTCTTCTTCCTCGCTTGGACTGTCTACAATGCCCACTACCCCGCCATGTTTATTGGCGGTTTTCTCTTTTACCTCGCCTTCAGCACTGCCACGCAGCATCACCAAAACCCGGTGGCGCTTCGCACTCCCATTCTTGTCGGCTTCTTCCTTGCGGGTCTGATCGTTCATGGTGGCTGTCAATCTTGGTGGATTTCTCCCATCATCACTTCACTGGACGCCCAACTTCTGATGTTTGGTTCAACAGTACTTACAGCCTTCAACGACAACGCTGCCATCACCTACCTCGCCGCCCAAGTGCCAGATATTTCGCAAGCTGCAAAGCATGCCGTAGTAGCGGGCGCGGTGATCGGAGGCGGTCTTACCGTGATCGCGAATGCTCCCAATCCCGCGGGCCAGAGCATTCTCTCCAAATTCTTCAAGGGTGGCATTTCCCCCTTTGGTCTATTGCTTGGCGCCTTGGTTCCCACTGCCATTCTTTATGCTTGTTTTGTTTTCTTACCCATACTGGGGCCTAGCTACAGTTCGAATGCCGAAACGAAACCTAAGCTTGTAGAGCAAGCGAAGTTGGAACAGATTGGTGACTGATGTTCACTGGATTGATCGAAGCTGTTGGTCGTGTGATTGCCCTTAAGGAGGAGGGAAATCAGGCCCTGCTCACGCTTGACGTGGCTTTTGCTAACGAATTAAAGCTCGGCGATTCCGTTGCCATCAACGGTTGCTGCCTAACCGTTTCCGACCTAGATGACGCTCATGTCAGCTTTGACCTGTTAGCACAAACGCTCAAGGTGACTTCACTCGGTGATTTGGTGGAAGGCGATTTCGTTAACCTTGAGCGAGCTGTGGGTGCGGGAGATCGCTTTGATGGACACTTTGTCCAAGGCCATGTCGATGCCACAGGCCAAGTGTTGAATCTGGCCCAAGACGGTCAAGACCATATCCTGACCATATCCCTGCCCGAAGAGATCAAGCACCTCGTTGTCGATAAGGGGTCCATTGCATTGGAAGGCATTTCGCTGACCATCGCCGAACTCGAAGACGCCTGCATGACCTTCTGGATCACGCCCCACACATGGGAGTACACTCATCTCGACTTCACTGAGATAGGCGACCGCGTTAATCTAGAGGCAGATCTGATCGCAAAGCACTTACTGCGCTTGGTTGAAACCCGTAAGGGACTGCCGAATTTGCCAAATATCGATTGAGGCGCAGTTCACTCATCGTGATTACCGAGTTTTAATGCATTTGGTCATGATGAAGAACTGAAACCCAATATTTTGTCTGGCACATGGATTTCAGAAGCAGAATTCGACTTGGCGATCACCATCGCGCACCCACGCTGATATCGCATTCGGGCAAAGCGGCTTTTAGCGTCCTAATGTCGCGCTCCGTAAATGGCTTATGCCCGTGATGCGGGCGCCGAAGATTTAACTTTTTCAGATCCTTGAGACTGGCCAGCGCATCGATGTTCTTCGCGGAGAATCCCTTGGCAGCCCACAAGTTCAGCTCTGCCAGAGTGGTCAGTTTCGCAAGGTTGGGAAACAGCTTTTCTGAAAAATCTCCCTCCTTCAAACTAAGGGAGCGCAGGTTCTCCAGCTTGCTGAGTTTTGCAAACCCGGATCCCTTCAGTTTGTAGGTGCTTTCAAGCATCAGATACTCCAAATTCGAGCACTCCGCCAATGCCGCCAGCCCCTTGTCGGTCACAGGGGTGCTAAACAACTCGAGGCGGCGCAACTCCTTCAGCTTGCTCAGATGCGCGAAACCATCGTCGGTCAATCTTGCCCATTGCAAATTCAACTCGCGGAGATTTTTCAATACCGCCACATGAGCGAGTGCGGCATCCGGTGAATCACTGAGCGCTCCTTTCAAGTTCAAAACCTTCAGTTTCTGCAGATCGCGGAGATGCTTCATGTGTTCCCCGGCCATCTTACAACCATCCAAGCTCAACGATTCCAGAAAGACCAGTCTGCCGATGGAGATCAAATCATCTTCATCAACATGAAGATCCTCGAAATCCAATTCGGTCACTTTTTCAAATTCTTCAGGAACCAGTTTCCCAAATCGCCCTGGATACTGGGCCATCAGTCGCCGTGCAAATACTGCAGGTTGGTAATACTCGCCACTCTTCTTCGCCAGTTCAACCGCCTGATTGCGCTTCTCCATTTCCTCGGTCAGAGCAGTCACCTCCTCCGCGCTAACTTTTCTCAGTAGGGTCACCGGATAATTCGGCCCTGCTCCCCAGCTGGCATGTCGATACTCGTGATTCCAGCCCAACAGCACCATATCGCCCACCTTCAGACTGTTGATTATAGCAACCTGTCCCGGGGTGGCCAGTGATCCTGCCCCGCCATAGAGTGCGTCAAGTTGGGTAAACGGCTTACAATGGGAGTCACTTACTGCAATGCTGAGTTCAGTCTGCTTGCCATGTCCATAGGAACCGGAACGCTTCTGATAGTCCAGATAGGTCTGAATCTCAAATGACGCCTGATTCGCCCATCCATCGAAGC
>JBMYMN010000035.1:0-19204 GCA_049597355.1 Luteolibacter sp. | reverse complement strand
GCACTCTCAACTCTGGCTGTTGGGACACTGTTTTTGGCTGCCTGTGATCCCCCGTCGTCTTCTGCAAAGCGAAAGGCGCCGGTGGAAGATGGGCAGCCCACAGAGGCGGGTTCATCCGGGTTTAAGCTGCCTGAAGTGATTTCGTTCAATCAGCATGTGCAGCCAATTCTTTCCGAGTATTGCTACCACTGTCATGGGCCCGATGCCGGTACACGCACCCCCAAGGATGCACCCCTGCGTCTTGATATCGAAGAGGATGCCTTCGTGGTGCGCGATAACGGCAAGCCGGTAATCATCAAGGGGGATCCGGAGGCCTCGCTGATTGTAAAGCGCATGCGCAGCCACGATGTGGATCTAATCATGCCTCCGCCCAACAGTCACAAGGAGATGAAGGAGCAGGATATTGCTGTCATCGAGCGTTGGATCGAACAGGGTGCGCAATACGAAGCCCATTGGTCTTTTGGTGCCGTGGAGCGGCCCGAGGTTCCCCAAGCGGGTGACGGCTGGGCCGTCAATTCGATTGATCGATTCGTCGCCGCGAAACTGGAAGAAAACGGCCTGACCCCAAACGATCCCGACCACATCCGCCGCTACCATCGCCGCATGGCCTTCGATTTGACCGGATTGCCGCCCGCGCCCGCAGACACGGATGCCTTTGCCAAGGCAGTCGAGAAGGATGGCGAAGCGGCCATCCAAGCCGAGGCCGATCGATTGTTGGCGACCGATGCGAGTGCCGAGCACCTGACTCGCCTGTGGTTGGACGCCGCCCGCTACGCTGACACCCACGGGATCCACATCGACAACTATCGCGCAATTTGGCCATACCGCGACTGGGTCATCGGTGCGTTCAAAGCCAACATGCCATGGGATCAGTTCACCATTGAACAAATTGGTGGTGACCTCATCCCCAATCGTAGCCTCGACCAGCATGTGGCCACCGGCTTCAACCGCTGCATGGCCACAACGGGCGAGGGCGGTGCCATCGCTGAGGAATACGAAGCCATTTACGCCAAGGATCAGGTCGACACCGTGTCTGCTGTCTGGCTCGGCCTGACCACCGGCTGCGCCTCCTGTCACGATCACAAGTTCGACCCCATCTCGATGAAGGACTTCTACTCACTGGCGGCCTTCTTCCGCAATACCACCATGCATGCGATGGATCGCAATGATGCCAACCACGCACCCAGCATCTTCGTTCCGCGCCACGAGGACCGTTCGCGCTATGCAGCGCTTGAGAGTGAAATCGCCGAACTCGATGCCGCCATCAACCAGCGCAGGTCCGAGGCCGACGCGGCCTTTGAGCAGTGGGCCAAATCGCCAGCCTTGGCCGATGCCGATGATCTCGCTACCGCCTTGGAATTCCATCTGCCGCTCAATGAGGCCGTCGGCCCAATTGAAGGGATTGCAAAAGGTAAGGCCCAGCAGTGGCCAACTGATGTCGAGCGCATCAATGGTCCGCTAGGCAAAGCTCCTGTGGTTTCTTCCAAACCCATTGTTTTGGGTGATCACGCATCTTTCGGTCGGGGTGATAAGGTCAGTTATGGTGGATACGTGTACTATGAAGGTAAGCCCACTGGTGCTGTGGTCTCCCGTATAGACCCGGCCAAGGATTACCGCGGTTGGGACCTTTACCTTCAAGGAGGCATACCGGCGACCCACATTGTCGATACCTGGCCGGGTAAAGCCAACAAGCTACTGCGTGGCCGTGGTATTGCGCAGAAGAAATGGCACCACGTCATGGTCACCTTCGATGGCAGCCAGCCGCCCGTGACTGCTGTTTCTCTATACGTGGATGGGGTGCTGGCCAGAAAACGTGCTCAACCCGCATCGCTGGGAGATGACATTGTGGCGAATGCGCCATTGGTACTTGGTGGTAGGGGCGGCACCGCCGATAAGATTGTGGGCGGCAAAGTAGCGCTTCAGGATTTTCGCTTTTACCGTCGCATTCTATCCGAGTCGGAGATCAAGCGCCTTTCCAGCTTGGGTCAGATTGCGAGCATCATCAACACGCCCAGCAACAAGTGGAGTAAGGATCAAAGAGCCAAGGCTCTGGACTACTATCTTAGCCATGCCGACAAGGCTACTATTGAGTTGCGCATAAAGAAGCAGCCGCTCGACCAAGAGCTTACTGCCATCAAGAGCCGCGGCTCGATGAGTCTGGTGATGGTTGAAAAGCAGGAGGAGCCATTTGCCCATGTGCTAGAGCGGGGGCAATACACCGATAAGGGTGAGAAAGTCTTCGCCGCAACCCCTGAATTTCTGCCGCCCATGGCCGAGAGTCTTCCCAACAACCGATTGGGTCTGGCCAAATGGTTGGTCGATCCTGCCAATCCCCTCCCGGCGCGTGTGACCATGAACCGTGCTTGGTCCTATCTTTTCGGTAAGGGTATTGTCGAAACTGCCAGTGATTTTGGCATCATGGGCCAGCGTCCTTCACATCCTCAACTGCTCAACTGGCTCGCCGCCGAGTTTGTGGCCAGCGATTGGGACTACCGTCACATGCTAAAGATGATGGTCACCTCGATGGCCTACCGTCAGTCCGGTATGGTCAGCGCCGAAAAAATTGAAAAGGATCCTAATAACACCCTTCTCTCGCGCGGTCCACGTCATCGGTTGGATGGTGAACAACTGCGCGATATGGCGCTGCTTGCGGCAGGGATTCTCAAGCGGGAAGTGGGTGGGCCATCAGTACGCCCTTACCAGCCGGAAGGGATCTGGGAGGCGGTGGCCATGCCTTCGTCTAACACCCGATTTTACAGGCAGGATGCCGGCGATAAACTCTTCCGCCGCTCACTGTACACGATCTGGAAACGCACAGCGCCTCCACCATCGATGGAAATCTTCAATGCACCCACTCGCGAGGTCTTTTGTGTGCAGCGTGAAATGACCAACACGCCGTTACAGGCCCTCGTGCTTTTGAACGATCCGCAGTTTGTTGAAGCCTGCCGCAAACTTGCCTGGCGCTCGATGACTGAGGCCAGTGACTTCGACCAACGCCTTGACCGCATCACTCTGCTGTTGATTAACCGGGTGCTCGATGACGATGAACGTGCCACCATCCGCAATTCACACGGTCAGTTCCTCGCCGGATTCAGGGACAAGACCGAAGATGCCAAGGACTTTCTCTCCGTGGGTAGCATTCCCATTCCCGAAAAAGCGGATCATGCCGAACTCGCTGCCTGGACCTTGGTTGCCAGCCAGATTCTTAATCTTGATGAAACTGTCACTCGCTGATGGAAATTACCGGTCAAAAAGTCTTACCGAACCTATAGCTGAAATGGACCCTCTGATTGAATTCCACAACACCGCCTACAGCCGCCGCCAATTCTTCCGCAAGTCCGGTACAGGCTTGGGTATGGCTGCACTCGCCAGTCTGATGGGCAAGTCCGGCAGTGCCTTTGCAGGAGGCCTCGGCAAGATGAGTAATATTTCCCACATGGCACCCAAGGCCAAGAGGGTGATCTATATCTCGCTGATCGGTGCGCCATCTCAGTTCGAAACCTTCGACCCCAAGCCCGAACTGGAGAAGCGTTATCAGGAAGACCTCACCAAGTGGCTCAAGGAGCAGGGTGAGCGACTCACGGGTATGACTTCCGGCCAGAAGTCCTTCCCGGTTGCTCCGGCCCGTTTTAAATTCCAGAAGCATGGACAGTGCGGTACTGAGGTAAGCGAATTGCTGCCTTGGACCGGCAAGATGGTGGATGATCTTTGCGTGGTGCGCTCGATGCATACCGATGCCATCAATCACGAGCCCGCGAATCAGCTTATCTACACTGGTTCTATGCAGTCCGGTCACGCCTCCATCGGTTCATGGCTCTCCTATGGACTGGGTTCGATGAATGAGGAATTGCCCTCCTTTGTCGTATTGCATGCCACCCACAGCTCGCCCTACGCCAATGTGCAGGCAATATCGGCCCGTCTCTGGGGTTCGGGTTACTTGCCCGGTAAGCATGCCGGTGTGGCTTTGCGTTCGGTTGGCGACCCGGTACTGTTTCTTAAGGATACGCCAGGTCTTGATCGCAAGACGCGGCGCAAGATGCTAGACGGCATGAACGCACTCAATGCCCGCTCTTTCGACGAAGTTCGTGATCCAGAAATCGAGGTTCGCATGCAGCAGTATGAAATGGCCTTCAAGATGCAGGCCTCCGTTCCCGAGTTGACCGATCTCAGTGGAGAACAGGAGCATGCTTACCAACTATATGGTGAGGAAAGTCGCAAGCGTGGTACATTTGCCAACTCAGCTTTGATGGCTCGCCGTTTGGTGGAACGGGGCGTGCGCTTCGTGCAAATTTTTCATCGTGGATGGGACCAGCATGGCAATTTGCCGCGCGATATCGCCTCGCAGTGTAAGGATGTGGATCAGGGCTGCTATGGTCTCATACAGGATCTTAAACAGCGGGGTATGTTAGAGGATACCCTCGTGGTTTTCGGTGGCGAGTTTGGTCGTACGGTGTACAGCCAAGGCAAGCTCACCGAAACCAACTACGGTCGCGACCACCACCCCCGTGCTTTCTCCATGTGGCTTGCGGGTGGCGGCATCAAAGGTGGCCAAGTCTATGGTGAAACCGATGAGATGAGTTACAACATCGTTCAGAACCCAGTGCATATTCGCGATCTTCATGCGACCATGCTCGATCTACTTGGCATTAAGCACGAAAGCTTCACGTTCAAGTCCCAAGGTTTGGATCAGCGTCTGACTGGCGTGGAACCGGCCAAGGTGATCAGCGATATCTATGCCTGATTCGGACTTACTGCTCGGTTTTGAGCGAAGCCATGTAGTCGACTAAGGAGTTGAACTCCTCAAGGGTAAGTCTAGCGGCGAGGCCCGGTGGCATCATTGACTGTGGCATGGCCTTTTGTTCTTTGATCTCAGCCCGCTTGATCTTACTTGCGACACCTGCGATGTTGCGTAGTTCGACTACCCCATCGGCCTCGTTGACGATGAAGCCTATGTGAGAGGCTCCGTTGTTGGTGGTGATGAGTGTGGTCTGGAAACCCTGGGACACCACGGCGTTGGGGTTGAGCACGGACTCCACGAGGTAGTCACGGGTGAATTTCGAGCCCGCAGAGCCGAGGTAGGGGCCCTTCTGCACGGCCTTGGGATCCACGGCGTGGCAGGCCACACAGCCTTGGGCAGTGTACAGGCGCTTGCCTTCGGCCAGTTTGCCCTTGCCGGCAGAGCCCATGACGAACTGCATGACTTCCTCGGCATCGAGATGGGCGATTTGCTTACCGCTGGAGGAAGAAGCGGACGTGGCATTTTTGGCGCGCTTGGCGGAGGCAATCAGTTCGTCGTTGTCCCAGTTGAGGCCTTCCTCGATCTGCTTGTCATAGCCGGAGAGCTTGAGTTGGGCGACGGCATCGAAGAAACCAACTTCCTTGGGAGTCGTGATAGTCTGCCTCTTGGCTTCCTCCCGCCAACGATCCTTAGCCAGCGGGCTGGTGGTCACGGTGAGGATGGCTTTCCAGGCGATGGTGCTGACGGCGTCGTTGCTCTTGGCGGCAATCTGGCGCAGAGGCTTGATCTGCTCACCGCGCTTGGTTTCGTTGATGAAGTCGCTGATCGCCTGTTCACCTTCTGCGGGCAGATGTTCTTCACTAGACCATGCGCCAAGGATTTCGAGCTGGCGTGGTAGCGAGGTCTTGGGATTGCCGCGAAGGAGGGCTTGGTAGCATTCGAGTCGGCGCCCGAATGCTTGCTTACGGTCTTTGGCAGCATCGATCAGGACCTTGACTTGGTCGTCAGTTGGGCTGGGATTACCCAGAGCGTGCATCACCGGATCGAGGCCGGGAATTTCGAGTTTGGAAATGGCAATGCGATTGGTGGCGAGGCCGGATAGATATCTGCCCTGAAGCCTCTCTGGCAGCTTGGCGTAGCCCCGCTCCAAGGCAGTGCGGATTTTTGCGGATGCCTCCCATTCAACAGGTTTGTAGTAGGGGCCGCGATCGTCGGGGCGGGTGCCCCACCAAGCTTTACCATCCCACTCGTCTTCCTTGAAGTGGAGTCGGGCGAGGGTGATCAGAGTATCGAGCAGTTGTTCATTCTCTGAGCTCTTGGTCATGGCGATGAGACCGTCGACCACTTCATCGGAGTGAAGTTCGTTCATGGCCTTGAGGCAGAGCCATCGGGTATCGTCATTGCGAGCGCCAACCATCATGGCCTCGGTATTGCCCAGCGAGCTCAATGCCTGCATGGCCGTATGCATGAGACGAGGCGACACGCCGGAATCGTTCCATGTGGTGGAGGCCGAGATGATGGCAGGAGCGCTATCTCTCGCGCCGAGGCGCTCGAGGCCGACGAGGGCCTGCTGCACAACGCGGGGGTTGGTGTCACTCAGAGCGGCAACATACCATTTCGAATCCACATCCTTGAGCTCGGACTTGCGGTCGGTCATGGCGCGCAGCGCATATTCGCGTACGGCATCGTCTTTGAGTAGGGTGGCGAGCTTGGTGGTGGAGTCAGTGCCAGTGAGTTGCTTGCAGGTGAAGATGGCTGCGACGCGTACTTCGACGACTTGCTTGGTGTCGCCGGCGATGGCAAAGATCTTATCAAATAGGGATTTTCCGGTCTTGCGCTTGAGTATTTCTCGTGAGGCCTCGAAGCGCTGGGTATGCGAGGCGCTGGTCAAGAGCTTTACCAGTTCGTCGTCCTTGGCTTTGGTCACATCCATGTATGTGGCGGGAGTAACGCCCTTGGCCGTGACAATCTGGATCTTGCCAACCTTCTTGCCTTCGCCGGCGTATTTGAATTTACCACCCTCCCAGTCGGCAATGTACAGGCGGGAGAAACCGTCGACGTCGATGTCAGTGGCGCGGGCAACTTTGTGGAAGACGCCTTGCTCAATCTCATAGCTCGCACCCACTTGTTTATGTTTGTGATAGTAGATGTTGCCTGTGGTCCAGTCACAGGAGTAGAGCATGTTGCCGAATTCATCAGGAAAGCCAGGCTCGTCCACCCACAAGCCACCGGTCCCGGAACCGCCGCCGTAATCAGCGAGTGGAGTTACCATCTCGTCCTTGAAGTTGTGATAGAGGCGGGGATAACCATGATCACTCAGGGCAGTGTAGTGATGAAAGCGAGTGTTCCAGCCCTTGCCGTCGTTGGTGTTGTCACGGCTGAAGAGGTCGAGGGTGGGAGAGATGGCCGCATCACAGGTGTTGCGGGTCATGACTGCATAGGGCTCTACCTCAGAGCCATCGGGACGAGTGCGGATGATGCCGCCACCGTGAAGCATGTACTTACTGCCGTCGGTGCCCCGTGCGGGAGTGGCGCCGAAGTCACCCACGGCGATGTAGAGCCAGCCATCTATGCCCATGCGCACGCCATTGGTGGTGTGGTCGGCACCACGAGGGTGCTCGATGCCACCACCAAGACCAGTGACCAGCACCTTCTTTTCGTCCGAGACGCCATCACCGTTGGTGTCTCGATAGGAACTCAAGAACGGCGGGTGGATGAGATAGAGGGTGTCGCCGACGATGTGGCCGCCACGAGGACTGTCGACCTTTGGCACAAAGTGGACAAACTGATCGGCCTTGCCATCGCCATCGGTATCGGTGCAGCGGATAATGCGGCCCATGTCCTTTAGCTTGCCAAGTGAGCCGTTCTGATCAGAGGAAACGTAGACATCGCCGTTGGGTGCCACGGTGATGGCGGCTGGGTAATCAGCGTCGAAGGGCTCTGCGAAGGTCTTGATTTCGAAGCCTTCTGGAACGGCGAGGGCGGTCGCAGCGGAGGCAAGGAGGAGTAAGAACGGGGGTTTCATGACAATTGGACTGAAGAAGCTACCGGGATAGGGAGAAACATACGGGAATTCGTGGTTTTTCTGTCTGAAAGTTAGGTTCGTATCAGCAGCTGAAGTGCGACACTCAGTAGCTCAGATGGAGCGCATGAGCTCGACGAGCGGCTGTTTGCCTTGAGCTGTGCTGATGTGGCTTTTGTAGCGGGCGACATCCTTGGGCATGGTCTCAAGAATTTGAATCAGGTTTTGCCACAAAACCTCATCCTCTCTGAGTGAGGTCAATGGAATGGGTTGAATACGGATGCCCATGACAACTGCTCCTTTGATCGCGGTGAAGAGTTGGTGCTCGATGCGCAAATGGACTTCGTTCATCTCGACACTCTCGTCGATGACTGGACGTCTGAGATCCGGGTGGTAGTTCAGTTCGCCACTACGGGTGAAGCTCCAGTTGGCACGTTGGAAGGCTTTGCCCGGCTTTAGCTCAGTCAGGAATTTATGGATCATCTTCCCGATTTTTGCGTTGAGCTGCGGCACCACTGCGTGGATCTCGTGAACGGAGTGATCCAGCCATTTGGCCGGTCTCCACGATGATGGGAAACAGACAGCGGCGGCGACCATTTTCTGGGTGGCTTGATCCATGACAACGAGATCAGGCTCGATTCTGCGAGCAATGGAGGGCAGGTCTTTCGAGCCCTTCAAATCACAGCCCCATTTTTCAAGACTTGCATGGAGTTCATGCATGATGGGGGTGAGATTCTTGCTGATCGCAAGATACGGATCCGAATCTCGGTCCAGAATGGAGCACCTTTGCCTGATGAGATCCCCATCATGATTCTGTGTTGCGAAGAACTCCGCGGGATCAGCCTTGCGCATGCGGAATGCCCAGGCGAAATCCCCACTTGGAAAGATCTGATGTAAGCGGTCGGATTGGCTCATGGAAACAATACCAACTATGAATTGATAAAGCTGATTGGCCTAATGGAAAATATACACATCAACAAATCAAGATATGATGATTTGTTTATTGATTTCCCCTGAATCCTTCCTACGATTCGTCCATGCCGCAATCTGATTACACACCAGAGCTGACCGAGGCCATGGCGGAGCGCATTTTGCTGCTTGACGGTGCCATGGGCACAACGGTCCGCGACTACGGTCTGGGAGAGAAAGAGGTGCGTGGTGAGCGCTTTGCAAATGCCACTAAGGACCTGCTCAACAATGGTGATATTCTCAGCCTGACCAAACCCGAGGTCATTTTGGACATTCACAGTCGCTTCTTTGAGGCTGGTTCGGATATTTGCGAGACCAACACTTTCTCGGCCACCACCATTTCGCAGAGCGAGTTCTTTGTCGACGATCCACGAGAGACCGGAGGTCGTAAAGATCAGGATTTTTTCCAAAAAATCATCGAAGACCCGCACCTTCTTGAATTGGTGCACGACCTGAATTTTGAATCGGCGCGACTGTGCCGTGAAGCTGCAGATCGCGTGGCCAACAAAACCGGGCGTCAGCGCTTTGTCGCGGGTGCCATCGGGCCGATGACCGTCTCGTTGACCAACTCGCCCGATGCCAACGATCCGGCCTTTCGGGTGGTGAATTTCGACCAAGTGCTCGAGTCCTATAAAGGACAAGTTCGCGCTCTCATTGCTGGTGGTTGCGACTTACTAATGATCGAAACCATCTTCGACTCGCTCAATGCCAAGGCTGCTGCTGTGGCCATCCAGGAGGTCTACGAGGAGGTGGGTGCGAAACTTCCCATCATTCTCTCGGCGGCGGTAGGGCGAGGAGGTGAAACCATGATTTCCGCCCAAAAGGTCGAGGGCTTCTGGAATGCTTTTTCCCATATCAAACCTCTGGCGATTGGGTTGAACTGCTCCATGGGACCGGATCTTATGCAGACCCACCTCGAGGAGTTGACCCAGTGTGCCACTACCCACATCTCGTGTTACCCGAATGCCGGTCTTCCCAACCCTCTTGCACCCACCGGTTTTGACTTTGAACCCGATGACATGGCTCATTACATGGGCAAGTTTGCGCAGGAAGGCCTTCTCAACATCGCAGGCGGATGTTGCGGCAACACTCCCGAGCACATCTCCGCCATTGCAAAGGCGGTTGAAAATCAGGCACCTCGTGAGGTGCCACGCTATGATTCCAGTCCTTCGAATCAGCATTCATGAGTTCCAAGCTCCCCCATACCCTAAGACTTTCCGGAACGGAGGCTTATAACCTCACTGCTGAGAAGCGGTTTCTGATGATCGGGGAGCGCACCAATGTTGCCGGCTCGCCCCGCTTCGCGAAGCTAGTGCGTGCGCAAGAACTGGAGGCAGCGGTCGAGGTTGCTCGCCAACAGGTGGAGAACGGCGCCGATGTCATCGATGTCTGCTTCGATGACGGACTGATCGACGGCAAAGCGATGATGACGCGTTTCCTGCTGCTACTACAGGGCGAGCCGGATGTTGCCAAAGTGCCCATCATGGTAGATTCCTCGAAGTGGGAGATTCTTGAGGCAGGTCTTAAGTGCCTTCAGGGCAAGGGCATCGTCAATTCGATCTCGCTCAAGGAAGGTGAAGAGAACTTCAAGAAGCAGGCCCGCCACATCATGCGCTATGGCGCGGCTGTGGTGGTGATGGCCTTTGACGAAAATGGTCAAGCGGCGACTTACGAAGACAAGATTCGGATTTGCGAGCGGGCTTATCGGGTGCTGGTTGATGAGGTCGGTTTCAATCCCGCTGACATCATTTTCGATCCCAATATTCTGACGGTGGCCACCGGCATTGAGGAACACAACAACTACGCTTTGGATTTCATCCGTGCCACGGAGTGGATTAAAACCCACCTGCCCGGGGCTCGCGTTTCGGGTGGTGTCTCGAATATCTCCTTCTCCTTCCGTGGCAATAATGTTGTGCGCGAGGCCATGCATTCAGCGTTTCTCTATCACGCCGGCAAGGCTGGTATGGATATGGGCATCGTGAATGCGGGTATGTTGGAGGTCTACGATGAGATTCCCACAGACCTGCTCGAACACGTCGAAGACGTTATCCTCAACCGCCGTGATGATGCCACTGAGCGCTTGCTGGACTTTGCCGAGCAGTTCAAAGGCCAAGGTGGAAAGAAGAAAGAGGAGGATCTCAGTTGGCGTGAGAAGTCCATTGAAGAGAGGCTCGAACACGCCCTGCTGCGGGGCATCGATAAATTCATTGATCAAGATACCCAAGAGGCTCTTGAGAAGTACGAGCGCCCTCTAAAGGTGATCGAAGGCCCCTTGATGAATGGTATGGGTGTGGTTGGCGACCTCTTCGGGGCCGGCAAGATGTTCCTGCCACAGGTGGTGAAGTCCGCGCGGGTGATGAAGAAGTCCGTTGCTTGGCTGACCCCTCATATGGAGGCAGAAAAGGCTGAAAATTTGGCTGCAGATATTGAGCAGGTGAAAGTGAAGTATCCGGGTATCGGTGAGGATGAGGCGGTCAAGAAAGCGGAGCGTCAGCGATCTGCGGGGCGATTTGTCATCGCAACGGTGAAGGGCGACGTGCACGATATCGGCAAGAATATTGTGGGCGTGGTGCTGTCCTGCAACGGCTTTGAAGTCACGGATTTAGGGGTGATGGTTTCCTGTGATAAAATTTTGGATACAGCAGTCGAGATTGGTGCTGATGTGGTGGGCCTATCCGGCCTGATTACGCCATCGCTGGATGAAATGGTTCATGTTGCCAAGGAAATGGAGCGCCGTGAAATGAAGCAACCGCTGTTGATCGGAGGAGCGACCACCTCCGCAGCTCATACCGCAATCAAGATTTCTCAACATTACTCCGGGCCGGTCGTGCACGTGAATGATGCATCGCGTTCAGTGCCCGTTACCACCTCTCTGCTCTCTGAGGATCAGCGGGCTGGTTTCGTAAAAGAGAATTTGGATAAGCAGCAGAAATTACGCGACAACTTCAACACGGGCCCGAAGCGCGCGACCTTGAGCTTGCAGGAGGCTCGGCAAGCAGGTCCTCAGTTTGAGTGGCGACAAAAAGACATCCCAGCGCCCAAGGCAACAGGTGTGCGGGAGATGTCTCATATCGACCTGCACGAACTTACCCAATACATCGACTGGACACCCTTTTTTCATGCGTGGGAGATTCGGGGTGTTTGGGATCGCGAGAATCAGCGACTCAAAACCCGCAATGAAGAAGGGGCCAAGCAGGCGGCCGAACTATACAAGGACGCTCTGAAGTGGATCGACCACATCGTCGACCACCGATGTTTTACCGCCAAAGGGTGCTACGGCTTCTTTGCCGCTAATTCCGAAGGTGATGACATTATCATCTGGGAGGATGAGAAACGGGAGGTGGAAAAGGCCCGCTTTCACACCCTGAGACAGCAGATAAAAAAAGACAGTGGCAAACCCAATCTCGCCCTCTCAGATTGGATCGCTCCATCACCGTATCGGGATTTCATAGGTGGCTTCGTGGTTGGCATTCATGGAGCGGATCGTCTGGCCAAGGAGGTAGAGGAAAGAAATGATCCCTATGGTTCCATCATGATCAAAGCACTGGCTGACCGCTATGCGGAAGCCTTCGCTGAATTGATGCACCATAGAGCGCGGGTGTTCTGGGGATACGAGAAGGAGGAGGAGTTGACCACCGACCAGCTTATCCATGAAAATTACCGAGGCATTCGCCCTGCGCCCGGATACCCTGCGCAGCCAGATCATACTGAAAAACCCATTCTATTTGATCTCCTCGGTGCCACTGAGATCTCTGAGGTGCATTTGACCGAAAGCTGTGCGATGCACCCTGGTGCTGCGGTCTGTGGCCTCTACCTTTCCCACCCCGATAGCCATTACTTCGCCATTTCCAATCTGCAGAAGGATCAGATTGAGGACTACGCGCACCGTAAAGGGATGGGTGTAGAGGAGGTTGAGAAGTGGCTTGGCCCATGGCTGGGGTATTGAATCGATCCTGCTATCATGGCCTATCCTTATGCCGCTTTTGCCCTAGACGGGGTATGGACACAGGTTCACCTTGGGCACATGACACAAATCAAAAATTGTATCAGTGCCTGCGCTGTACTTGCCTTGACCGCCACTCTTCAGGCCGGAGGTGAGGATTGGATGACCGACTTTGAGGCAGCCAAGGCCCAGGCTACCAAGGAAGGCAAGGATCTACTGATTGATTTCACTGGTTCTGATTGGTGTGGGTGGTGCATCAAGCTCAAGAAAGAGGTGTTTGTGCACGATGCCTTCAAGCAAGGTGTGAAGGACAAATTTGTGCTCGTGGAACTCGATTTCCCACGCAACAAGGAGAAAATTTCTGCGGAGACTTTGGAAAAAAACAAAGCACTCGCTAAAAAGTATGCTGTGCAAGGCTATCCAACCATTCTTCTTGCCGATGCACAGGGTCGGCCGTTTGCCCAAACCGGGTATCGCCGTGGGGGTCCGGAGTCTTATGTGAAGCACATTGATGAGTTGACAGCGATCAAGATCAAGCGCAACGAGGCGATGGCCTCTGCGGCTACAGCCGAGGGTGTGGACAAAGCCAAGGCTCTGGTGGATGCCCTCACTGCAATGAGCCTGAATGAAGTTCAGGTGGAGACCTTCTACGGCGAGGTGATCGAGCAGATCAAGGCTTCCGACCCAAACGATGTCTCCGGATACTTGAAGACCCTTGAGCAAAAAAAGCGCATTGCCGATTTTCATAAGCAGTTGAGCAATCTGGCCCGCAAAAAGGACATGGATGGAGCCCTCAAACTGGTGGATGAAACCTTGGCCAACAACGAGTTCGACCTCGAGGAAACCCAACGCATGATCATGACCAAGGCCATGATCAATGCGAATATGGGGCGCTTCGATGATGCCCTTGCCAGTATTGACCGCGCACTGGCCACCAACCCTGACGGCGAAGAAAATGAGGGGATTGAGAAGATGCGGGCACGGGTGGCTGCGGCCAAGGCAAAGGCCGAAAACGATGCTGCTGAGCAACCCAAGGATGAGCAAACAGAGGAAACCGCCCGCGACAATTGATCGTGGCATCTTGAATCATGCGGATTGAGGTGATCAACACAGGTACCGAGCTTCTACTTGGTGGCAGGCTCAATACGCATGGAGCTTGGTTGGGTCAGGAGCTTTTCAAGATCGGTCTGCGAATTGAGAGGCAAGTTACGGTGCCGGATGGAGATGCCATCCGAGAGGCTCTAGCTGACGCGGTAAAGCGGGCCGATGCGGTTTTGGTGACGGGCGGGCTGGGTCCCACCAGTGATGATCTGACCCGCGAGATTACCGCTGAAGTGCTTGGCCTGGAAATGATGGAAGATGAGGCCGCGCTGCGCTCAATGGAGGCCTTCTTTGCCCAGAGAGGACGCACCATGGCAGACTCTAACCGCAAGCAGGCAATGAACCCGGTAGGTGCCGACGTGTTGCCTAATGGTCAGGGTACTGCTCCAGGCGTGTATGTGCCACCGCGACTTAATGGCCGCGCCAACTGTGCGGTTTTTCTGTTGCCCGGGCCTCCGCGAGAACTCTACCCCATGTTTGAGGATGAGGTATCGCATCGTCTGCGCGCTCTTTCGGGTGTTGAAATCGTTCACCCGGTGTTGGAATTGAAGTTCACGGGTATCGGTGAGAGTGATTTCCATCAGCAACTGGATGCCCAACTGGCTGACATCGATGACTTGGAGTTTGGTTACTGTGCTCACATTGGCGAACTCGACCTACGTTTGATCGGCCCGGATTCAGCTCTCGAGCGGGCTCGGTCCCTGATTTTGGATCACTATGCTTCTCATCTGATTAGTGACGATGGCTCATCCTTGGAGGCGACCGTTGTGCGTTTGCTCACCGAACAGGGTAAGACTTTGTCCACTGCAGAGAGTTGCACCGGTGGTCAGATCTCCCAGCGACTGACCGACGTGCCCGGATCGAGTGCCGCCTTTACCCATGGATACGTGACCTACGCCAACGAAGCCAAGATGGAGATGCTCGGTGTCTCAGGCGAAAGCTTGATCCAATGTGGCGCGGTCAGTGAGACCGTTGCCAATGAGATGAGTGCAGGCGCACTGGAGAAGAGTGGTGCCGACCTCGCAGTGGCTGTTACGGGCATCGCTGGCCCCGCTGGCGGTAGCGAGCAAAAACCGGTGGGTACCGCTTGGGTATCAGTCGCCGTGAAGAATGGCTCAGTCACAGCCTCCAAGGTTTTCCATCCGCGCAATCGTCAGGATTTCAGGCAGGCGGTTAGTCAGGCTGCGCTGGAAGCAATCAGGCGCGTGTTGGTCAACATCTGAATCCTTGCCGCCAATGCACCGCCAATGCACTGCCCATGTCCGGCAACGGGGATAGGCTGAGATGGTGCGTCTTTTTTATTGGGCGTTCGGCTTCGTAGCCTCCTGAAAAGAAGCTGCCGATTGACTTGATCGAGTGAGCCCACAGCTCACTCGTTATCAAGATTTGCCATGGCCTCGAGCACATCCTGAGGTCCCAAGAGCTCCGGCAAAATGATCGGCTCCTTACCCGGAATCAACAGCACATTGACTGGGATTGCGGTCCTTCCGTAGCCACCGAGCGCCCTCTCGATGGCTTCGCTTGGCTTGGTCTTGTCGGCCTTGAGAGCAACTACCCCATACTCGTTGAATTTGGCGATCACTTCATCTGTATAGGCTCGCTTCTTGTTCACTTGGCAGGTGACACACCATTGGGCGGTGTAGTCGACGTAAACGGGAGTGCCTTGCTCCACAAGCCGCTCTTGGGTTTCGGGTGACCATGCTTTCCATTCCAGCGCTGACGGATTCGGGGGTTTGGCCAGCATCAGGCCGGTGGCGCTTAAGAGGATGGTCAGCGCGAGGGCGATGCCACGCGCACGCTTGGATCGGTTGGGAAGGTTCCAGCGACCATGAATCCAGCAGGCGATGCCGATGATGGTCAGGCCGAAGATAGGGCTGAGAATCTGATCAAGGCCGATTTGGCCTGCATAGACCCACATCAGATAACCTGTAGTGGCAAATAGCAGGAAGGACATGGCCTGTTTAAAGCTCTCCATCCAAGCGCCGGGACGTGGCATGAAGTCGATGAGCTTGGGGAAAATGGAGAGTATCAAGTAGGGCGCGGACAGGCCAAGGGCCATGCTGGCAAAAGCAGAGAAGAATTGGACGGCAGGCAGGGCAATCGCGGCACCAATCGCGGCACCCAGGAAGGGTGCAGAACAGGGTGTGGCCACCACAGTGGCAAGTATGCCAGAAAAGAAGGATCCGGAGAGGCCCTGCTTGGATTGCAGATTGCCGCCGATGGAGGTGGCTGAGGCGCCGATTTCGAACAGGCCAAACATGTTCAGCGCGAGGATGAACATCAACAACATCAGGACAATGACCACCCATGGATTTTGCAGTTGGTAGCCCCAGCCGACGGCTTCACCCGCAGCCGATCGAGCAGTGAAGAGGATGCCGCTGAGTACGGCGAAGGAAGCCATTACGCCGACAGTGAAGGTGACGCCATGAAGAACGATCTTCTTCTTGTCTTCACCGGCCTGTTGCACAAAGCCCATGATCTTAAGGCCGATGACCGGGAACACGCATGGCATAAGATTGAGGATGAGACCACCGATGAACATACCACCGAGGATGGAGAAAAGTTTACCAAAGCCGGCGGGTTCGGGCTTGTGAGCGTTGGCTGCTCGATCGCCACCGATCTCGGTCAGCGGCACAAGTGCGGATAGATTGGCCCCGACCAAGATGCCTGAGATGGCATTACCCTGTTCAATGGGCTCGTCGAAGGCGTCCATTGTTTTGCGCGGCAGCTGAATGGTGATGCTGTCACCATCGCGCTCGATCTTGCCGCCCTTGCTGGCGGCGTTGACGAAGGGCTGATCGGGAATGAAGTCGGTGGGTAGTTTGGCGAAGTCATCACCAGCCTTGAAGGTGAGGGTCACGCTTTCCTTGGCTTCGGTGGCGCTGAAGGTCCAGGACTTGCTGGAGGTGGGCAGTTTGGCGCGCGCCTGCTTGAACAACTCTTCGCTGCCCGGGTCGATGACGGAGTTTTCAGTGATTGCAAGCTGCAGTTCGAATTCACGCTCCTCGTTGATGCAGCCGGTGTCGCAGATCTGCCACATGGCTTCGGCCTTGATGGCGGCGGTGGAACCGATCTCGAGTGCGTCCGAAGTGGTGATGTCGACGACGAGGGTCAACTTGTCCCGGTAGATGAAGCTGGTGCCGAAGTCGCCGTCCTTAACCTTGGGGACCGGCCACTGGATGGCCCCCGCCTCGAAGCCATTGGGCAGGGTCCATGAAATTTCAGGAGGAAGCTCGATACCGCCCGAGTTGCGATAGTAGCTGTGCCAGCCTTTCGGGTGGCAGAGGTGAAGAGCAACGCTGAAGGTCGAGCCGGGGGCGATGCTCTGGTGATCGGCGAGAAAGCTGGCTTTGCTCACGGCGTTGCCTTCTCCCTCGTCCTGCGCTTGGATCGGAAGCAATACCAGTAAGGAAATGAGAAGGGTTTTGGAAACGTGTCGCATGGGTGGGTGGATCTTGTTGGTCAGAGGGCCTGTGGCCAAGATTCATTCCCAAAAAGAAGGGAGCCCCCGATTTCAGGGGCTCCCCTCATAAGTTGTTGAACTCAGGACTTAGTAGCCTTGCTCCTTGTCTTGGTTGTTGCCATAAGCTCCACCTGCAGCAGCACCGAGAGCGGCACCGATGGCAGCACCTTCCAGACCACGGCCAGATTGGTGACCGATGATGCCACCGAGAAGAGCGCCGGAACCGGCACCAACGGCCGTGCCACGTTGGGTGTTGGGGCCCATGTTTTGGCAACTGATGGTGCCGAGCGAGAAAAGGCCAGCGAGTAGTAGGGTGGTGTATTTTTTCATGAATGAATTGGGGTTGTGGTTGGGTGATGCCTAGTTGGACGTGAGTGCTTCCAAATCATTCACTGTTTAACTGATTTTAATTGTACCTCAAGCAGATTTCCCGCTTAAGGGCCCTCGCCATGAGCCTTGAGCATTCCGCAGCCCGCCGCAACATCGATGCCACGGCGTTGTCTGAAGGTGCAGGGGAAACCGGCAGCCTTGATGATTCTCTGAAATTCCTGACCTTCGTCGCTCGCGCTGCCGCCATAGCCGCCCGTGGGATTGAGTGGAATGAGATTGATGTGGGCGTCGATACCTTCCAGTAGCTCCACCAAACGGTAGGCGGTTTCAGTGGAATCATTCTCTCCTGAAATGAGTGTCCACTCGAAGAATATACGCTTCTTGGTCCTCTCGGCATAGGTGCGGCATGCGGCGATCAAGCTCTCCAGATCCCACCGCTTGCTGACTGGCACTAGAGCAGCACGTTCTTCCTCCACCGAGCCGTGCAGGCTGACGGCTAGACGGTAGGGCCAGTCTTCGCTGGCCATGCGCTCGATGCCGGGAATCACCCCAACAGTACTAACGGCAATCTTACTCGGGCCGATGTTGATGCCGCGCACGTCCGAGATAGTGTCGAGGGCCTGCTTCACCGCATCGATGTTGTGGAGCGGCTCACCCATGCCCATCATCACTAGATTACGCAGGAGTTTGTCGGGATGTTGTTGGGCGAGGGCGCGGCGGGCGTGCAGGACCTGGGCGACAATCTCACCGACGCGGAGATGACGGGTGAAGCCCATCTGACCTGTAGCGCAGAACACGCAGCCCATCGTGCAGCCAACCTGTGAACTCACACACACTGTGTGGCGGCCTTCGTAACCCATGAGCACGGTTTCGATGGTCTGGCCATCATTCAAGCGTAACAGAAATTTACGGGTGAGCCCGTCGGAGCTGGGGATTTCCTCAGCCAATTCCAGGACCTCGATAAAGAAGCGTTTGTCTTCGCCGACGTTCGTATCCACCCACTTGCGCAGAGGAGGCAGGAAGTCGCAATCGCTCAGATCGGTCAGTGCCTTGCGATGGAGTGCGCGCCACAGAGCCTTGGCGTGGGTCGGGTTGACGCCATCCGCCTCCAGCACCTCCTCCATGGCGGAGAAGCTGAGGTCGTGCAGGGAGATTGGACTTTTAAGTTTCAAGTTATCAGTTTTCAGCGGACGGACTCATCTGCCTCCATCCGAGTTCGATCCACAATACAAAAAACCGGGCACCCCGTGAGGGATGCCCGGCACACTTTTCGTATGGAAGGGCGGGAGGCCTTCCCAAAACAGGGGATGATTACATCATGCCGCCCATGCCACCCATGCCGCCGTGGTCGTGACCACCGGCTGCAGCGGGCTCAGGCTCGGGAATGTCAGTGATGAGACATTCGGTGGTGAGCAGCAGACCGGAGATGGAGGCTGCGTTCTGCAGAGCGGAACGTGTCACCTTGGTCGGATCCACCACACCCGAAGCGATGAGGTCTTCGATGGTGTCGGTGGCCACGTTGTAGCCTTCGGTGCCCTTGGCGTTCTTGACCTGCTCAACGATCAGCGCGGCTTCGCGGCCGGCGTTGCTGATGAGCTGGCGAAGCGGAGCTTCGATGGCGCGCGACACAATACCGGC
>JBMYMN010000034.1:0-19313 GCA_049597355.1 Luteolibacter sp. | reverse complement strand
ATCCGAAAACTTTTTCACCATGCACGGATGCCCATGCGGCATCCGTGTTTTTTTACATATTGGCAGGGGTGATTCAGAGGATGGTGCGCCCCATCATCCTGTGATAGTGCCTGTAAATCTCCCATGCCTCGGCTGCTCGATAACCACAAGCAGATCACCAAGTCGTTGTTGCATCAACCTTTACGGCGTGTGCGCACCGCATCGGCCAATAAGTCCAGGATTTTCACCGTGTCAGCCCAGCCGAGACAAGCGTCGGTGATGGATTGGCCGTAGGTTAGATTGTTGGATAGTTTCTGGTTTCCCTCGATTAGGTTGGACTCGATCATGACTGAACTGATGACCTTGCAGCCGCTGCTAATTTGATTGGCGAGATCCTCAGCCACCATTGGCTGGTTACGAAAATCTTTCATCGAATTACCGTGGGAGCAGTCGACCATGACTGACTCAGGTAAGCCTTGTTCTCTCAGCAAGGCAGCGGCATCGGCGATGGACTTCTTGTCGTAATTGGGCCCTTTTTTGCCACCGCGCATGATGATATGGCAGCTCTTGTTGCCGCTTGTGGATACGATAGCGGAAACGCCTTGCTTGGTTACTGAGAGGAAGTGGTGGGGATGAGAAGCCGACTTGATCGCATCCAGTGAGATCTGGATGGAGCCACCGGTGCCATTCTTGAAGCCTACGGGCATAGAGAGACCGGAAGCGAGTTCACGGTGAAGTTGGCATTCGGTGGTGCGGGCTCCGATCGCACCCCAGCAAATGAGGTCCGCGATATACTGTGGGGATATGGTGTCGAGGAATTCAGTAGCGCTCGGTATGCCCAAATTGGCCAACTTGAGAAGGAGGCCACGGGATACGCGCAGACCGCGATTGATGTCAAAGGAGTTGTCGAGGTCGGGATCGTTGATGAGACCCTTCCAGCCGACAGTTGTGCGGGGCTTTTCGAAATAGACGCGCATCAGGATAAGGATATCGTCTTTCAGGCGATCGGCCTCCGCTTTGAGTTTGAGCGCATACTCTTCGGCAGCCTCGGGATCGTGGATGGAGCACGGTCCGACTACTGCCAGTAATCGGTCATCCTGTCCACTCATGACGGCCTCGACCTGCTTGCGTGTGCTGGCAACGAGCTCGGAGGCCTGCTGAGTGATTGGCAGATAGTATGCCAATACGGAAGGCGATATCAGCGGGTTGATACCAGCAATGCGGAGATCGTCGGTGCGGTGATGGGTCACGGCGGGAATGCTTGGGGGAGGGTTGACGATTAGGCAAGTAACAATTCAGGCTAGTGCAGCCATGAAATGTGAGCGCATCGATGTCCTTCTTGTTCAGCGCGGTCTCTGCGATACGCGTGAGCAGGCCAAACGCCTGATCTTGGCAGGGGAGGTACGTAGTGGCGACCGGGTGATCGATAAGGCGAGCACCAAGCTGGTGCTTGATGCCGAGCTATCATTAAAGAAAAAGTTGAAGTATGTAGGTCGCGGCGGCTTTAAGATTGAAGGCGCTTTGGACGGGTTTGGCATCGATCCTAGTGGCTGGATCTGCATGGATGTAGGCGCTTCGACTGGAGGCTTCACAGACTGTCTGTTGCAGCGCGGAGCCCTCAAGGTTCATGCGATTGATGTGGGGACGAATCAATTGGTATGGAAGCTGCGTAATGATTCACGGGTAATTTCAAAAGAGCAGTTCAACGCCCGCAACCTGAAGCCCGAGGATGTGGGCGAGACGATTCGGTTGGCAGTGATGGACCTGTCTTTTATTTCACTTACCAAAGTGCTGCCGGCTGTGTTTTCCGTGATGGCGGATGACGGCATGGTGGTTCCTCTGATTAAGCCCCAGTTCGAACTCAGCCGCCAAGAGGTGGCAAGGGGAGGAATTGTGCGTGAGCCTGAGCTTCACGATAAAGCCATCGCCAAGATCCGGAATTTCATCGATCAACAAGACGGCTGGGAGTGGCGGGGTGTGATGAGTTCGCCAATTAAGGGTAGCGATGGAAATCGTGAATTCTTGGCTTGGTTGGTGAAAAGATCTTAAGTTTTCCAAACCATCAGATCTGGACAGTTTGATACACATCAGGCAAACTCTTCATGGTGATACAGATCTCAGACCGCTACATCGGTAAGCAGGTGCTCACAAGTACCCTCTATGCGGTCGTTGTTCTCTGCATGATTCTCATGCTTGGTAAGATGTTTCAGGAAATCCAGCCGCTACTGGTGGACCAGAAAGCGCCATTGAGTTTGCTGCTGCGTTTCATCCTCTCGGTTCTGCCAGCTTCACTGATGTATACCTTGCCGTGGGGTTTTTTATCCGCGACCTTGTTAGTTTTTGGGCGGATGTCCTCGCACCAAGAATTAACCTGCTTTCGGGTTTCAGGCATGAGTCTCCCCAGACTCTCCGTGCCGGTTTTTGTCTTGGGGGTTCTGCTTTCTTCAATTTGTCTTTGGCTCAACGTCGACTATGTGCCTAACGCCAAGGCGACGACCAAGGAGATGCTTTACGAGCAGGCCACTAAAGATCCCAACTCTCTCCTTAAGCCGGGTGTTGCGACCGGTAATTTCACACAGGATGTGGGTACCCAGCAGAAACTCTTGATCGAAGAAAGAAATGGCATGTGGGTACGTGGCTTTCACTTTTATGAATTGGGAGCAAAAGGTGAGGATTCCATCTACGTGCATGCTACCCGGGCGGCTCTATCCGTAGATGAGGGTTCAGATCAGCTTCGTATCAAACTCGACAATGCTTATTTTGAAACCATCAAACCCGATGGGCAGACAGAGATGGTGTTTGCTGAACATGCCGAGCCACTTTTGATTGAGCTAGAAAGATCAAAAAATCGCAGGAAGAAAGCCAGCAGCATGACCAATGCCGAGATTCGGGAACTGCTTAAGGACGAATCCGACAATATGGATCAGAAGAATATCGTCGAACTCAAGACTACCCTGATCAAGAGGTATTCTTTCTCTATGGCCTGTCTGGCTTTTGCCTTTATTGGCGTGCCACTCGGACTGACTGCGAGGCGTAGCGATACATCGCGTGGGCTGGTTATCAGTCTGATGATTGGAGCGGGCTACTTTCTGACGAGTGTGATGGCGGAAGAGATTGAGGGTTTCCTGTTCGCCAGTGTGATGCTGTGGATGCCCAATATTGTTTGTGTAGGAATTGGCATATGGCTCTTTCGTAAAGCCAGGTTCAAATGACCCCACGTCATGTTTTCTTCAAAACATATCACCCAGTTGGCACGTTGGTTTAAGCGCCAGTATGCCGAGGAGCATGTCACCCTGTTTCCCTTCACTGGAGCGCTCAAACATTACCGTTGGTCTTGGTTTTTGAATGATACGAGGGCTGCGCTTAACGTGACATTGCTCGCCATTGCCCAGGCCATCGCCTTTTCTGCAATTGCGGGTCTTCCCATTGTTTACGGCATTCTCAGTACCGCGGTCGCGGCACTGGTGGCACCCATATTTGCTGCATCTCGATTCACGATTCTCGGACCAACCAATGCCACGGCTCTGATGTTCTTCTCTTTTTTTGCGGCTTATCCGTTAATGGCTGAGCGTTGGCATGAGATTGTTCCGCTGCTGGTATTGATGATCGGTGTTTTGGTGGTGCTGGGTTCACTTTTTCGTGCGGCCGATATGCTACAGTTCGTTTCACGATCAGTCTTAGTTGGTTATATTTCTGGAGCAGCGGTGCTGATTGTTGCCAATCAATTGGTGCAGTTCCTTGGTGTTCGAGATCTACTCGACCGCGAGACGACATCCACCTTCGTGGGCTTGGTCATCGGTTTATTCCAAGTCATACACAAGACTGATTGGGTCAGCGTGTTGATTGGTGGCACAACCATTGCCGTTTATATCGGGCTGATCAGGTGCCTACCCAAGTGGCCAATTTTTGCAATTACCCTGATTCTAGTTTCGGCCGTGTTTGGTAACCTTATTCATAGCGATGTCAGACCTTTTCTCAACGTCTCGACCTTTGAGGCATTCAGTCTCGGAGATTTGACACCGAGGATGCCCAATTTATTGCGTGAGGGTATTTTTGCCGACCTCTCGTCCTTGTTGGGAGTCGCGCTGGCTATTGCTTTTCTGGCTTGCTTGGAAAATACCCTGATGTCCAAGAATTTGGCCTCAAGAGCGGGTGATCCTTCTGACGTTAATCAGGATATGTTTGCTGTTGGCATGTCGAATATGGCCACAGCCGTTGCAGGTGGCATGCCGGCCTCCGGATCGCTGACTCGCTCCATGCTTAACTATGAGTCTGGAGCACGCACCCGCTTTTCTTCTCTGATTTGTGGGCTTCTCAGCCTCAGCGCGGCCGTGGGTATTGCCCTGCTGGCTGCTTATGGACTGCCCATCATCAATTACATCCCAAAGGCAGCGCTGGCGGCCTTGATTATCGTAATCTCTTTTTCGCTCTTTAATGCCCGCAACATCCGGATCTGCATCAACTCGACCTCGGATGATGCCATTGTGTTAATTTGCACCTTTGCGGCTACTCTGCTTGCCCCCTTGCACGTGGCTATTTTCATCGGTGTGGCTATTTCAGTGAGTCTTTTTCTGCGTCGTGCGAGCAAACCTCACCTGGTTGAATACGAATTTAACGAAGAAGGAGAGCTGCGCGAGAAGAACGAAGAACGTGAGCGACACATTCCGGCTATCTCCATTGTGCATGTCGAAGGCGACCTATTCTTCGGTGCCGCCGACCTCTTTCGGACTCAGATTCAGCGCACGGTGTCGGATCCTGCGATTAAGGTAATCATCCTGCGTTTAAAAAATGCTCGTCATCTCGATGCGACCAGTGTGCTTGCTCTTGAAGATCTTGTCGGCCACATGCGCAGCAAGGGTTTGCATCTTATCGTTTCTGGAGCACCGATTCAGGTTTATAAAGTATTAAAGAAGTCTGGCGTTTTGGAATTACTGCAAGAGGGCTGTGATCGCAAGAACGGGGAGACCAATCTTTTTATTGGTAATCCTTCCAATCCAAATATTTCCACACGCGACGCTTTGCTGCGGGCGCAGGAACTCCTTGGAACCCATGATGCCGACATCCGTATTTTCTATGATCCCGCCAAGGAGAAGTGATGAAGCGCAACCTCATCATCCTTGCTGTGTTGGTGATTATCACGGGTGTGCTAATTTGGAGATCTCAACCTGATCAGGTGCTCAAACGTCGCAGTAAAGACCTGATTGGCATGGCCAACAGCGTAAGCGTTGGCCCTGGAATCTTTGATCTTAACCGCCTGAAAATTCTACTTGCTGATGAAGTTGCTCTGGAGATTGAGCAGGTCTCCAAGGACCGGAAAGTCGTTGCTGAAGCTCAAGTGATATCGGCTTACCAGTGGCTCGGAGAAAATGTGAAGAGATCAAGTTTTGAGATCGTGGAATTTGTTGGAATCGATATCGATGGCAGTCAAGCCACCATCAAAGCACGTGTCGAAGGCGTTATTGAAACGGAGAACATTCGATCGATGGATGGCGAATATCTGGTAACTTTTGTTTGGAGAAAGGATGCGCGCGGTGATTGGGTCTTGGCCGAATTGATTTTGGAGTGAACCAGTGTGTCGAACTTACTTAATTTCCTCTGCCAGCGCGTCGGCAGTAAGTTCGGCAAAGCTGCCAAGTCCTCCAGCATATTGAATTTCTTGCTTGTGATTCAGGACGTAAACCATGGGCCAGTTTGCAATTCTGTAGTTTCCGCTAATTTGCTTGGTTGGATCGGAGAGGTTTCGCCACTTGACTGTGTCGTCAAGACTCATGGCTCGCAGGCGGGCGAGGGGGTCGTGATTGATGCCAATCACTTGGATGGGTTTGCCTATGAATTTTGAGACCATCTCGTTGGTAAATTCAACGACGTGATCAGCCTGCGGGATGGTGCTGCTCCAAAAAACCAGCACAGTGACTTTGCCGACCTGTTTGGAGAGCTGGAAAGCCTTGCCGTTTGAGTCCATGCCGATGATGTCGGGTGCCACTCGGCCTTTGCTGAGAAAGCGGATTTGATAGAGCTCATTTTCTGCCATTTTAGCCACTGTGGTATCTCCGATTGTGACCTCAGCGCTGTTGATAATGGCCTTACGGATGTAGTTCAGGCGCTTGCGCATTAGTTCGCCTTCGTCACCAAGGCCCCTAATGACTATGGCTGCGCAGAGCGCGGCAACGCCCTGAATTTTGGGATCGGGATTTGCGTGTTCAATTTTTTCTAGAATGGAGAGTGACATCGGGTCGGAGAGGCGGGTCAGTGCAAGACACGTGCCGTAGAGGCGATGATCCGGTTTTCGGATATGGTGCTCTAGAATGGCTTTTTTGGTCCTCTCAATTTGAATATCGAACAGTGGCACAGACTTGTCAGGATCCCGGATGCCGTGACTGAGTTGTAGGAACCATGCTGCTGGTTCAATGGTCCAAGGCTCATTGAGTGAGGTGCCGATCACTCCCCACATGCGCGCGGCATACGCGGCTGCGCTTGGCTTTGTTTTGAGTAATGCAGCACGTTCTTGAGGCGTCACGGCCTTGGCGACGTCGGTCTTCCACTTGGTAGCTTCCAGCTTCCATGTTTGCTGAATCTTGTTGGCGAGGTCTGGGCTTGCTCCCGCAGGAATGGAATAGATCATCAGCAGGCAAGTGATGGCTAGAACGAGGGGCATGGAGCCATGCTAGCGAGGGCTCCAACAATGGGAAACCCGAAAAAGTCAGCCGCGCGGATGGAACTTTCGATGAATGGATTTCAGCCGGTGACGGTCGACGTGGGTGTAGATCTGCGTCGTTGAGATGTCGGCGTGGCCCAGCAGTTCCTGAATGATACGAAGATCTGCGCCGCCTTCGAGTAAGTGGGTGGCGAAACTATGGCGTAAGAGATGGGGGTATATATTGCTTTCGATGCCGGCCTGCTCGGCCCGTTGCTTGACGATCTGGCGCACACGATCCGGTGAGAGTGGGCCTCCTCGTATGCTGATGAAGAGATGTGACCTGGTCCTGGAGGTAACCAGCTCGGGGCGCTCGTGAGTCAGGTAGTTGCGAATAGCTTCCAAAGCTTGAGCACCAATTCGCACAATTCGTGTTTTATTGCCCTTGCCAGTCACACGCATGAAGGCCTCTTCAAGATCGACGACTTCCATGCGCAGTTCGCAGAGTTCGGAGAGACGTAGTCCGGAAGAGTAAAAAAGCTCGAGGATGGCCTTGTCGCGACGTCCGAGAGATTTGCTAACGTCAATGGACTCGATCAGCTTGATCACCTCGTTCAGGTGGAGTGTTTCTGGTAGGTTCTGATCGGGGCGGGGGGCAAGTAGAGGCTCAGCGGGGTCCATGGCAAGATGTCCCGAGCCAGCTGACCAGCGGAAGAATATCTTAAGATGAACTGTGGAGATACGCAGAGAGGCGGCATTCAGACCCTCCTCCTTGCGTTGCTTGAGGAATGCGGCGAGTTCATCGGTTCCAAGGTCGACAAGTGTCAGATTGTTGCGAGCCATCCATTCAGCCAAGGCGTCCAGCGTTTGCCGGACGGAGTGTTGATAAGCCTCCGACAGGCCTCGCTCGATTGCGAGTTGGCGGATGAAGGCATCGAGTTCCCGTTCCATGAGACTATTAAGCACGTCATCTTAACTGATATGTAGAAAGTCTGAAGCAAATTGAGCCCTCTTGCAAAATCAGAGGGATTGAGCATCATCATCCAGCCACTACAATCCAAACCATGCAGCTGACACTTTTTTTCGCCATCTTTTTCTCATTCTCTTTTTCTGTACTCGGTAAGGCGCAGAATATCGATGCCGTGGAACGTAAACTGGGAGAAGCTGTGGCAGAAGGTGCTTTGACGCTCAAACAAGCGGCCATTTTACTAGATACACTGCACGAGATTGACGAAGATGATGGTTACGAGAAGCGTCATGGCAATCATCTCGACGATGCTGAAAAAAAGCTCGAGGTTTGGGTGGAACGAGTTGGTGATCAGATTGAAGAGGCCGTCGAAGAGGGGGATCTGACCGAAGAAGAAGGTTGGACCAAATGGAAGGCCTTCAAGAAGGAACAGCTCATACCCAAGCTCAAATTTTTCGTCAAGGAAGGTCGTGTTGGCAAGGAATGGAGCCGTGACTTTATTAAAGCCATCGAAAAGGAAGAGATGAGAGATGATCTCAAATCTGCCGTTGCGAAGGGCGACATGACCGAGGAAGAAGCATGGAAAAAGTGGGAAAGCCTTTATCGGGATGAGTCAAAAAAAACCGATGATCATTAATCCGATCCCATCCGAAATTTGGCGACCGTATAATCCGGGTCGTCTTCCATAATTTCGACATGGAGCATGGAGCCCGCCCGCTCCAGCATGCGTCGACAGTCGGCAGAAAGATGGCGGACATGAAGAATTTTTCCGCCTTTTTTGTAGCGCTCTGCCAAGGTGTTCAGGGCCTCGATCCCCGACATGTCGCAAACCCGGGCGTGCGCCATATCGATGATGACAATTTTCGCCTCAGAGCGACATTGAAAATGCTCCATGAATGCCTGCACTGATCCAAAGTAGATGAGGCCTTGCACACTGTAGTGGCGTTCGCTACCGCTGTCGTTTTCCAAATTTACAAACACGTGCTTGGAGCTCTCCCATGCAAAAACGATGGCCGATAGGATGATGCCGATGAATACGGCCAGCGCCAAGTTATGGAGAAAGACGGTTACAAGAGTGACGGCCAGAATCACAAGAATCTCAGAAAAGGGAACTTTGCCGAAAGTTTTGAGTGAAGACCATTCGAAGGTCCCGATCACCACCATGAACATGACTCCCACCAGGGTGGCAATGGGTATTTGGACAATAATCGGACCAGCAAATAGAATGAAGAGTGCCAGTGCCAGTGCTGCCACAATGCCCGACGTGCGGCCACGACCACCTGATTTGATATTGATGAGTGATTGCCCGATCATGGCACAGCCACCCATGCCGCCGAAAAGGCCCGAGAGAATATTGGCGCCACCTTGAGCGAGGCACTCACGATTACCCTCACCGCGCGTCTCGGTCATTTCGTCGATGAGTTGGAGAGTCATCAAGGACTCAATCAGGCCGACCATGGCAATCGTCAAAGCGATCGGTAGGATGCCCTTGAAAAATGTCCAGTCCCATGGGAGACTGGAAAAATTTGCAATGGGCGGGAAGCCCTCCTTCAAATTTCCATCGCCTCCGCCGTCGATGAGGACATCGGCGATGGTCCGAGCATCGAAAACACCAAAATAACCAAGGCTACCAATGACCACGATGGCTGCAAGCGCCGATGGCACGACTCTGGTGAATTTGGGAAGGAAGTGCATGACGAGCATGGTCGAAATAACCAGTCCAATCATTAGTCCAAGTTCGCCTCCTTGAAGCCAGTTCATGGTGGTGCTGCCGTCGTCACCAGCACCAGAGAGCTTTTTGAAGAAGCCAAGCTGACCAAGGCCAATGACGATGGCCAGGCCATTCACAAAGCCAATCATAACCGGGTGGGGAACAAGGCGGATGAAGCGTCCTAGTTTGAGAGCACCGGCGCCCAATTGTATGAAGCCAGCGAGGATGAGGGTGACGAATAGGTATTTGAGGCCCATGTCGGTACCACCCGCTTCGTTGCCCAGTTGGACTGCTCCTGCTGCAACAATGGCGATCGCGCCAGTCGCGCCCGAAATCATGCCTGGCCGACCACCCATAGCTGCGGTGATTAGCCCCATAAAAACAGCTGACCAGAGACCGATCATCGGATCTACACCAGCAAGGAAAGAGAAAGCAATAGCCTCGGGGACGAGTGCCAAGGCAACGGTCAGACCAGATAAGGCGTCGTCCTTGTAGCTACCTTGTTTGCGCTGGAAGAGACTGAAAATGGGGGGCATGGGATGATTGGGCGTGGAACTGTTTTAGCCAATGCCTGAGCGAATAAGGCAGAAAGATTGGTTCAAAAGCGTCTGACTACTCATTATTGACAAACAAAAAAGCCTTCCCGGAATGCCGGGAAGGCGATGTGAGTTGGGATTCGAAGATGAATCAGGATGCCATATCCTTGAGCTTCTTGAGGGGGCGAACCTTGACAGCTGTGCTGGCGGGCTTTGCCTTGAACATTTGCTCTTCACCAGTGAAAGGATTGATGCCCTTACGTGCTTTAACAGCTGGCTTATTTACGGTGACGATCTTCAACAGACCGGGCAGCACGAACTCGCCACAGCCCTTTTTGGAGATGTGGCCTTCGATGATGCCAGAAAGACTGTCGAGGACAGCGGTCACATCTTTACGACTGAGTTCGGTCTCTTCAGCAATTTGATTGAGGATTTGGGTTTTGGAGTAGCGCTCCTTGATTGCGGTTGGTTTCTTAGCCATGCGTAGGGAATTCGCAGTACTGGAGCGGCCTGTCAAGGCGGATGCTTAAGAAAAATAAACTATTTTTGGCCTTGTTTTTGAGGCTTGAATGTTGTGCAGGACACACTCGATTTTTTTAAGGAATGGAAGCCTTGCTTGCCGCACGCACTGGTAGCTGCTAGCCATCCCGCAGAACACAATTACCTATGAGCAACTACTACGCTGGGCTGGATATCGGAGGAAGTACCATCAAATGCATGTTGGTGAATGAAGAGGGGAAACAAGTTGGCGAAATCATTGAAGTGAAAAGTCACGTGAAGGAAGGTTATCACATCACGTTTCAACAAATGACCGGGGCTATGCAAGGTCTTGTCAGTGCGGTCGGGGCCACGGCAAACGACATCAAAGCAGTTGGGGTGGATGTTCCTGCTCCGAGTTCCAATGGAGTCGTTTGGGGTAAGGCCAACTTAGGTGAAGACTGGGTTGGCACAGATATCCGCGGTGAGTTTTCCAAGCAGATTGGCAAGCCGGTCTTTATGACCAACGACTGCAATGCCGCTGCTTATGGCGAATGGATGTATCGTCTGGAACATCACGGAGGCCTTCTCTATGTAGCTCCCGGCACGGGTCTGGGTGGTGGCATGGTGCTGCCCGGGGGTCATCTTTTTGAAGGCACCAACGGTTTGGCGATGGAGGCGGGCGATCTCTCTGTTGCGCGCACTGAAGATGGCAATTGGCCCGTCGATGGACGTGGCCGCAAATCTTGCATGGAAGCTTGGGTATCGCTGGTGGCCCTGCGTCGTCAGTTGATTAGAGCGCTTCAAAAGCCTGAATACGCAGATCACCCTCTCAATAAAGACGAAGCCCCCATCGAGGAGAAGGCATTCAAGGTGCGCGACTATGCGGAAGATGGCGATCAACTCGCACTCGATATCTTCGCGCTTCAAGCCAACGTCCTTGGTCATGGACTTGCAGACCTTGCCAGCATCCTTGATCCTGGATTGGTGGCCATTGGAGGCGGCCTTTCTGAAGCTGGATTTCGCGACTGGTTCATCGAGGAAGTCCGCAAGGGTTTCGCTGAACGTGCCATGAAGCCTTACATTCAAAGCCCGCTGCCTCCTCATACTCCGACCACCGTCATTGAGTGGGCTATTGGTGGTGATTATGCCGCGGCCTACGGCAGCGCCCGAAAGGCGATGGACGTCGTATGATGAAAACCCTTTCCTAACTTCGTAAACCCAACTGTATCATGAACATTAAGCCACTTCTTCTTCTTGCGGCCCTCAGCCTGCCGGCTATGGCAGCTCCCCAATTCTTCTTCGGTGATCCACCGGACGAGACTCATCCTTGGGCCCAACACGATCACAATCGCCCTCAGCCGCCGCGTGTTGAGCCTGCTGCCAAACTGGGTGGCCCGCCATCCGATGCCATAGTACTTTTTGATGGCACCGAGAAGTCATTCACAAAGAATTGGAAACACTCGAATGATAGGCGGCGTGCTGATTGGATCTTTAAGGATGGAGCGATGCAATCGATGCGTGGTGCTGGCTATATTCAAACCATCCGGGAATTCGGTGACATCCAACTTCATGTCGAGTGGGCAGCGCCCAGCGAAGTGCAAGGCAGTGGTCAAGGCCGCGGCAACAGCGGCGTTTTTCTCTCTGGCAAACCCGAGGTTCAAGTCCTTGATAATTACGACAATCCGACTTATCCCGATGGTACTGCGGGAGCGATTTACGGCATTATGCCACCCATGGCGAATGCGCTCAAAGGTCCAGGTGAATTCCAAAGCTACGATATCATTTACCGCCGCCCAGTATACAAAGACGGCAGGGTATTGGACGAGGGTTCCATGACCGTGATCTGTAACGGTGTGGTGATTCAAGACAGTACACCTCTCGATGGAGGTGGTGGCTATCGCAAGAGAACGGCTCCCAAGTCTGGTAATATTCCGGACAAGGGGCCTCTCAAATTCCAGGACCACGGCAATCCCGTGCAGTTCCGCAATGTATGGGTGCGTGAGCTCCGCAAGCGTCCGAGTGATGGTGGCACCGATGGGCGTCTGTCCAAGGAAGCCACTGCGACCAAGCGCGCCGAGAACGCGAAGATGATGCTCGATCAAGCCAAAGATGCTGAGGGTTTGGAGAAACTATTCAAAACCATGGAGTCACTCGTCTATAAGTACGACGAAAAAGTCTTTGCTGAAGCATCCACAATGGCCGACGCATACGTCGCCGAACTGAAGGCCACAGGAGACAAACTGGACTCCAAGAAGAATGATGTGGTGGGAACCTACCGTGCGGTGAAATACCTCACAGATCATAACTTGGTTCCCAAACCGATGCCCGCGTTCAAAGAACTCGAGAAAATCATGCTCGATAAAGGTTGGAAGAAGGGCCGCTAATCCCGCTTGCGCCCAATACTTTCGTGAACGCTCACCCGCCAAACGGGTGGGCGTTCATTTTTGTATGTTTTTCTTTTGCAAGGCTTCCAGCTCTGCTCGGGCTTTATTGATGTCCGCGCGCTCACGGTTTTGGTCGGCGAAGATCTCATTGAGGAAACTTTGATCGTAGTTGGGATCGTCCTCAAGCTTGGTCCTCTCCATGTCAACGGCAGCTTCGAGGTCGTCAATGATTTGGGTGCTGGATTCGATCTCACGCTCCAGTTGCTTAACCCTAGTTTTCATGGCGGCAAACTCGTCCGCTTCGGGCTGGGGCTTGGCGGTAGAGCCTATTGCAGTATCTCTTACTTCAGATTTTCTACACGCACTTAGCAAGAGGACGGATAGGGAGGCGAAAATAAAGATCAGGAGTGGAAATCTCATAGAATTTTCAGGATACGAGCCGCCATATCACGGTCAACTTGGGATTGCCTAGGAAGCTAGTTTTACTACAGACTTTCCACCTCAAGCCGCCGCTGTAGCTCAGGGGTAGAGCAGCTCATTCGTAATGAGCAGGTCGTCGGTTCAAATCCGACCAGCGGCTCCATCACAGAGCCTTCTTGATTTTCTCTAGTCCTTCGATCATGCGGCTGCGTGGGCAGGCAAAGTTGAATCTAAAGTGATTCTTCCAGCCGAAATGGGAACCCTCGGACAGAAAAAGCTTCGCCTTCTTCTCAAAGTGATCCGCAGGTTTTTCGAGACCGGTTTTGGAGGCGTCAATCCAAGCAAGGTAGGTTGCTTCGTTTGTCTCAGCTTTCAGCCCCGGGCATTCGCTGTTGATATAGTCCACCAAGAAATCGCGGTTGCTGCGCAGGTAGTGGATTAGCTGCAGTCGCCATGGTTCTCCATCCTTGTAGGCCGCTTCGGCAGCGTAGTAGGAAAGAGTATTGATCTCAGCGAGAGTATGGCCGCGTGAAGAAGCAAAACGGCGACGGAGTGTGTCGTTGGGGATTACTGCGTAGGCGTAACCGAGGCCGGCGATGTTCCATGTCTTGCTGGGAGAAAGCAGGGTGATCGTACGTGAGCTGTATGGTTCGGGTAATCGCAGGGCAGAGTAATGGTTGGCTCCCGGATCGAGGATAAGATCGCAGTGGATTTCGTCTGAGACCATGATGAGGTCGTGGCGTTCGCAGAATTCAGCGAGTTTGAGGACATCGGCTTGTGGAAAAACTCGCCCAGTTGGGTTCTGTGGATTGCAGAAAATGAAGACTCTGGTTTTTGGAGTAACGGCCCTCTCCATCGCCTCCCAGTCAAACGACCATTCGCCATCGATTTTCATGTGTTCGACGGTGATCAGCGTGGCATCGGCATCGTGATGAACTCCAATGAATGGGGGATAAACGGGGATACAAGTCATTACGGCCTCGCCGGGCTTGCAGAAGGCACGCGCAGCCAGTGATAGGGCGGGGACCAGACCGCCAAGATGAAGAATTTCATCAATTTGGGCATCGTAACCGTGACGGCTCAGAAGATAACGCCGGATCGCCTCGTCGAGGCCCTGATGGGCCATGGCGTATCCAAAGATGCCGTGGTCGACCCGCTGATGCAGAGCTTCCAAGATGCAGGGAGCCGAGGCGAAATCCATGTCTGCCACCCAAAAGGGATCCAGGTCCATGCGGCGATCGTATTTGATGTTTCCGGTGCCACGGCGGGGGATGATGGTATCGAAGTCGAAACTCATGCTGGAGCTTTGATGGTCACTCAGCCTGAAAAGTTCAAGCTTCATGCGTTTCATTAGAAAGCTGGCTTGCAGATTTGTGGTTCCAAAGGCAGTCTGTGACTGTGAGCAAGGGCACGGAAAAACAACCTACATTGCAGTGGAGTGCTTATGTTTGTAAGGCTTGCAATATGGTATTTCGCATCCCCACGAATCATCATGGTCGGGGTGTGGTTTGTCCTTCCTGCGCTTGCTTGCTTCGCCTTCCGAGAAGGGGAGACTTCACTCCCGGACTGATTCCTAAACCCGATACACACTCGCCGACTTAGCTGCCGGTTGTCAGTTTTTATGTCCTCCAGTTACGATAAGGCCTTGCAGCTCAATCTCGATCCCGGAATCTATGGTGCCTTTGCCGAGATTGGGGCCGGACAAGAGACTGCCAATTGGTTCTTTCGTGCCTCTGGCACAGCTGGACTCGTGGCCAAAACGATATCCGCCTACGACATGGTGATGAGCGATGCGCTCTACGGTCATTCCTCTCGCTACGTATCCTGCGAGCGACTTGAGGCAATGTTCCAACACGAGTATGACATTTTGCTAAACCGCCTTGGTGAGAAGCGGGGTAGGGACACAACTTTTTTCAGCTTTTGCAACACGGTTCGTGCTCGTGGCTATAAGGATTCTGGTGAGTGCCACGGCTGGATGGGGATTCGCTTCCAGACAGCTCCCGGTGCGGCACCCACAGACATCGTGATGCATGTGCGCCTCCTCGATCGTGACGTGCTCGATCAAATGCAAGCTCTGGGAGTGATTGGGCTCAATCTGATTCATTCAGCCTTCTTCAACCGAGCGAATTTAAAGAACTTCATTGAATCCTTGCTCGATGACCTCTCCACGGACCGTGTGGAAATTGACCTTCTGCGCTTTTCGGGCCAGAACTACGAGAACTTTGATAATCGCCTCTGTGCTTTGCAGCTTGTGAAGAGTGGTCTCACTGATGCTACCATGTTCTTGCCGTCTGGGGAGGTGGTGCAACCCGCCGAGGCACTCTACAAGAAACCTGTTCTACTTCTGCGCGGAAGTTTCGATCCAGTGTTGAACCTGCACATGGGAATGATCGAGCAATCGCGCAGGGGTTTCGTCAAGAAGCTCGACCAATCCGAGCGCCAGCACGTTGTTGAACTCTGCGAGATTTCCATGTCCAACCTGTTGCGAGGAGAGGAGGGAATCGATGTGACTGACTTCCTCAACCGTGCGGATACCCTGCAAAAGCTGGGCAAGACAGTGCTCGTTTCGAGTTGTGCGGAATTTCATCGTATCGCTGCTTTCCTCCATCGTTGCACCAGCGAGGCAATCGGTATTATTCTCAGTATTGGCCTGCTCAATGAACTCTTTAAGGACAAATGGTCTAAACACTTGCATGGGGGCTTGCTGGAATCCTTTGGCCGTTTGTTCAAGGAGGGGTTAAGCCTCTGGGTCTTCCCATGGAAGAATCGACAGTCCGGTGAGTTAGTAACTGCGGAAACTTTTCTCGCGCCAGCAAATTATGTTCACCTTTATCGCCACTTTTTGGAGAATGGACGCATCTATCCGGTGCATTGTGAGGTTGAGAGCCTGCTGGATGCTACTGGCCGTGATGTCAACCGCATGATCGTCGAGGGTGGAGAGGAATGGAAGGATCTGGTTCCTGAGGAGGTGTGGGAAATGGCTGAGCGTCACGCAAAGAGTTGACCGCACCAGGTCCGTCCCATACGACTTTTTTATGGAACCACTCTACGAGGGTAAGGCCAAGCGCCTCTGGAAAACCGACACTCCAAATGTGCTTCGGATGGAGTTTAAGAACGACGCCACTGCCTTCAATGGAGAGAAAAAGGCCCAATTCGAAAACAAAGGGCGTCTCAACAACACCATCAGTAATCTGATTTATGGCTGGCTTGAGCAGGAAGGGATTCCAACTCACCTCATCCGCAGCATCGATGATACCAATGTCGAGGTGCACAAGGTGGATATATTGATGGTTGAAGTCATTGTTCGCAACGTGGCTGCTGGCAGCTTCTGCAAACGCACCGGGATGGAAGAGGGGGCCTTGTTCAGCGAGCCTATTATTGAATTCTCCTATAAGAGCGACGAACTGGGTGATCCACTGATCAATGATGATTACATTCGCGAGATGAAGCTCGCCTCTGCCGAAGACCTAGCTCATTTGCGTGGTTCCGCTCTTAAAGTAAACCAGTTGCTCAGTGACTTCTTTGCTGAATGTGGTCTCAAGTTGGTTGATTTTAAACTGGAGTTTGGCCGCCTGGCTGCGGATCCAGATCAGATTGTACTCGCTGACGAAATCAGTCCCGATGGCTGCCGCCTTTGGGATCTGAAAACTGGTGAGAAGATGGATAAGGATCGCTTTCGCCGGGATCTTGGTAATGTGATGGAGGCTTATGAGGAGGTTCTTGGTCGAATACGATCCAAGTTGGGATAAGTCTAGATTCTGGAATTTCAACCACGGGCTGCTTCGATTGTCTTGATGATGAGTCGATCAATCTGGCCAATCAGTGGAATTTATGGGCTTGAGGCCATTTGATAGCGTGTGCCGGAATTCCCAATGCATGACTTGACAGAAATGCACCCCTATCGACGATCCCCTTGCTCATGGCCAAACTTTCGATTCGCGATCTCGACCTTGCTGGTAAACGTGTTTTAATCCGGGTGGACTTTAATGTTCCACAGGACAAGAACACCGGCGAAATCACCAACAACCAGCGCATCGTTGCTGCTTTACCCACCATTCAACACGCCCTCGACTCCGGCGCCTCGGTGGTGTTGATGTCGCACCTCGGGCGTCCGAACGGTCAGCGCAACGAGAAGTTCACTCTTAAACCCGTGGCTGACGAACTGGCCAAACTGCTCGAAAAGCCCGTTGAATTTGTCCAAGATTGCGTAGGTCCCGATGCCGAAGCAGTCACCGCCGGCCTTAAGTCAGGCCAAGTGGTGTTGCTCGAAAATCTCCGCTTCCATATCGAAGAGGAAGGCAAGGCCAAGCAGGAGGATGGCTCCTCGGTAAAAGCTGATCCCGCTGCTGTGAAAGCCTTCCGCGCCAGCCTCACCAAAATGGGTGATGTCTATGTCAATGATGCTTTTGGCACCGCTCACCGTGCGCACAGTTCCATGGTGGGTGTGGATTTGCCCCAGAAAGCCGCCGGATTTTTAATGGAGGCGGAAATCAGGGCCTTCGAAACGGTGCTTCATGATCCCAAGCGTCCGCTGCTGGCCATCCTAGGTGGAGCCAAGATTGCCGACAAGATTCCGCTCATTAACAACCTGCTCGAAAAGGCAGATGACATCATCGTCGGTGGCGGTATGGCCTACACTTTCCTCAAGGTGCTCAACGGCATGGAGATCGGCAACAGTCTCTACGATGAGGAAGGCGCTAAAATCATCGACGATCTCATGGCCAAAGCCAAGGAGCGCGGCGTGAACATACACTTACCGATCGATTTCGTGACCGGCGATGATTTTTCACCGACCGCCAATGTCGGCTACGCCACCGATCGCATTGAGGATGGCCTGGAGGGATTCGATGCTGGCGAGAAGACGCGTAAGAAGTTCGCTGAGATCATCACTGCCTCCAAGACCATCATATGGAATGGCCCACCTGGAGTGTTTGAATTCGACATCTTTAGCGGTGGCAGCCAGGCCATGGCAGAGTCCATTATCGCTGCTACCGAAGCTGGTGCCATCACTGTGGTTGGCGGAGGTGACACCGCCACTGCCGCCAAGAAGTTCGGTGCCGCCCAAAAAGTTACCCATTGCTCGACGGGTGGTGGAGCCAGTCTTGAGTTCCTTGAAGGTAAGGTGCTGCCGGGCGTCGACAAACTTGATGATGTCTGATTCATCCCCTCACTGTATTACATCCCAAACATAAATCCCCCTTATGACCCGAAAACTGATTTTCGCTGCCAACTGGAAAATGAATAAAGGTCCGCAAGAGACCCATGACTTCATCAAAAGCTTCGTATCCACCATGAAAGGCGAGGCCTTGCCTTGTGAGGTGGTGATCGCCCCTCCCATGGTGTCTTTGCCAACTCTCGAGTCTCTTCTGCACGATGATAACCCAGGTATTCAAATCTCGGCGCAAAACTGCTCCCAGTATGATGCCGGGGCCTACACCGGTGAGGTCAGCGGCGTGATGTTGCGTGAGCTGCACGTTAAGCACGTGATACTTGGTCACAGTGAGCGCCGTTCGATCTTCTGTGAGACCGATGCCATCATCAATGCCAAGATGAAGAAGGCTCTCGAAAATAATCTGAAGCCCATCTTCTGCATCGGTGAAACCCTCGAAGAGCGCGAGTCCGGAAAACTCGAGGATGTGCTCCGTGCTCAGGTGACCGACGGCCTGAAAGACATCAGTGAGAAAAGCCTTGGTGAATGTGTCATCGCCTACGAGCCGGTATGGGCCATTGGTACGGGCGTGACCGCTACTACCGACCAAGCTCAGGAAGCCCACGCTTTTGTGCGCAGCCTTATTGCCGATCTCTACGGTGAAGACGCTGCCGGCAAGATCCGCATTCAATACGGTGGTTCGGTGAAGCCTGGTAACTCCGGCGAACTCATGGCTTGCCCGGACATCGATGGTGCGCTCATAGGCGGTGCCTCCCTCGATCCTCAGAGCTTCTTCGAAGTCATTAAGAACGGCCTCGGAGAATAAGAGAGCCATGTTGTACCGTCTACTCCTCTGTCTCACGGCCTCGGGGGTGTTCAGCGGGGATCTGCAAGCGGATCACGTGATCGTCACTGGTGGGCCCGCTCTGAGGAAGTGGGAGGACCTCCGCATACCCAATGATCGCCACGATCGTTGGTGGGCCAACTTCATCCGCGCCTCCACCATTCGCATGGACATGCTCCTCAAACAGCCCAACCACAATAACCGTATTG
>JBMYMN010000033.1:0-19535 GCA_049597355.1 Luteolibacter sp. | reverse complement strand
TCCAGTCGCTGCCGGATTCATGGGCAATTGATCAATTATTTCCCGTGATGCCCATTCATCGTCTCGCAGAAAAGCCCAGGCAGCATGCGCTGTTGGCTGACATCACCTGCGACTGCGATGGCAAGATTGACCGTTTCATCGATCGAGAGGATGTTGCCAAGGTGCTGCCTTTGCATGAGTTCCGAACCGATGAACCGTATTATGTGGGTGTATTTTTGGTCGGAGCCTATCAGGAAACCTTGGGCGATCTTCACAACCTGTTGGGTGATACCAACGTGGTTGGAGTGCATCTAGAGAACGGTAAGACCGTATACAGCCATGAGGTCGAGGGAGATACGGTGGCTGATGTCCTGAGCTATGTGGAATTCGACCCGAAGGAGCTTGTCTCGCGTTTCCGTTCATTCGCAGAGAAGGCGGTCAATGACGGCCGCATCAGCCCGGGTGAGCGGCGCGAAATTATGGACCTATATCGCAACGGTTTGGCTGGATACACCTACTTTGAAAGCTAGGCACAAAAAAGGCCGCTACCCGGTAGGATAGCGGCTTTATGAATGGAAAATTTAGGCAAACTAGGCGCTGACCACATTCACACGGCGTCCTTCACGGTCGAATTTGACCTTACCGTCAACGAGCGCAAATAGGGTGTGATCCTTGCCGCAACCGACACCGACACCCGGATGAACCTTCGTGCCACGCTGTCGGATAATGATGTTGCCGGCGATGACGGCTTGGCCACCAAACTTCTTCACGCCGAGACGTTTGCTGCGGGAGTCGCGTCCGTTCTTGACGGAGCCTTGTCCTTTCTTATGAGCCATGATTCTGAGGTAGTTGAATGATTTTGGCGAAATCAGCCTGCAATGGAGGTGACTTCGAGTGTGGTGAGACTGCGGCGATAGCCCTTGGTCTTGTGGTAGCCCTTGCGCCGCTTGAACTTGAAGGCAATGCCCTTTTTGCCGCGGTATTGATTGACGACCTTTGCGGTGACAGAAGCGCCATCAACGGTAGGGGTGCCGACCTTGAGGGATTCACCTTCACCGACCATGAGGGCGTCGAACTTCACTTCGGAATCAACATCGGCATCGAGCTTCTCGACGTCGAAACGAGTTCCTTCCTGAACGCGGTATTGCTTACCGCCGGTTTTGATCACTGCGTAGGCCATGGCCGTGGGGAAATAGGGGTTGGATAAGCCCGAAACTGCAAGTTTTCAGGGCGGGCGGGGAGGTCACCACGGAAGTCAGTGGCGCGCAAGGTTTTTTTGCCTAATTTCCCTGAATTTCGGGGCTGTGATAGCCCTTGGAGCCATGAATTGCGCGGGATCTGAGGATCAGAGCTTTTTGAAGTTCTTAAGAGTTGCACGCACATCCCCTATAAAGATCTTGCTGCGAATTTCAATTGGCACACGAAGTTCATCGTCTGAAAACCATAATTCGGCCGGTGCCTTCATCTTCTCGTAAGGCTTGAGAGTCATATCTTTGGGATGAATTTTGAATAGTTCCAGGCTGAGTTTGATGGTGTTGGTTCCTTTGCGTTTCTCTCGCCCTAAGACTTTGGATTTGAGTAGGTAGGGGCTGCTGTATGGGTGCATCATCAGATTAATCTCATCGCCCTTTGACAGAGTTTGGCTACGGATAAAGAGAATCGCTGACCCGATATCATAGACCGGGCTCTGGGCGAATACATGGGATTCGATCTCCTGCCCTTTCTTGTGCTTGGTAATTTCACGAAAAATCACTTTCTCCTGCGAGAAACGAATTTCTGTCCTGATGTGCTTGCCTCGCTTACCCTCATCAACTGTCGCCAGACGGGGACGTAGGCTGCCAACATTGATTTCTGACCAGCCGTGTCCATTGTAAGGAAAAATTGCCCCACCCGGACCCATACTTTTGCCAGTCGACTTGATGACCATGATGCCGGGTTTGTGAGCACCGGGCTTACCGATTTCAAAACTGAGTTTTCCTGAATTGAGCAGACCTTTCCAACTCAGTGTATATTCCAGCTTTCCGGGAGGCAGTGTCGGATGACTTCCTGGCTTTGTAGGCCCGATCTCCCTTTCCCAGTCAGGCATGGCATTTGCAAAGCATGCACACGTGATCAGGACACAAATCTGAATAGTCAATTGATTGAGCATACTGCTCCGACGGATGTCTGGGCCTTTTGATTCAATGAAAGAGACGAGATTCGCTGATCTAACCGATTAGTCGCTTCTATTTATTCGTAGCTGGGCAACATGATCGGCTCAGCTCGCGGAGGAAGAACACCAAGATTATTATCAATGCCACTGCCTGAGTCGATACTGCTTAAGGGCTTTTCTTCAGATACGGGTAGTGGGCGGAAGGACTCGGAATGAGTATCGAGCCGGAACTGCATCTTCATCATATCGCGGTTGGTTTCTGCACTTTGATCAAGTAAGTCGCGGTTTTGTGACTCAACCCTGTTCATCTTTTCAACTAAAGCGGAGAAGAACTCCTTCTGCTCCTCGCTGCTGGATACCGCATAATTCTGTATGGCTGACTTTTTACGAGATGGCTTGGCAGCCAAAGCACTGCGGTTTGTTTGCGGATCCGCATATGGAGAGTTTACAGCAATGGAATTCACCGGAACGCCACTTTCAATGAGATTGGTAAATTGGTGAACAGACCACCAATGGCTGATCCCTGCAGCCAAGACGGCAGTCAGGGATAAGCTACAGGCGGTAGGTATGATGGAAGCGTTCATGGTTGTATGGGAAGAGGGTTTCCGGCATCTGGGATAGATGGCGCGCTATCGGATACTGGTTCTGCAGGGTTGGTCGTATCGGGCTTGGGGAGTGACACGATCAGTTGCTGAAGCAGATTGATGGCAATGCCGATGCGTCGTGAGTCTTCACTGAGGCTCTCTATGGAGTCTGATAAGGCAGCAGCAACCGTAGCAGACTGTTTGTATCCGAGTGAAGCCTCGAATCCGGGTTCCGCAATAGATAGTATGTGTTCTTGATCAGCATCTGGAACCAAGATATGAGGTTTGATGGTCAGATTGATACTCTTGCCCGGTGCCAGTTCTACTTTGCGATTGTAGGAAGGAGCTATCGTGTCGCTATCCAGCAACCAGCCTTCTGGCGCTTCATGCAGTGGTTTTGCAGGGAAAGGTGCGAGTAGTTGCACGCTCTCGGACTTGAAATCGCCTTGTCCGGATTGTACGTGCTCAACATTAACGCGTAGGCCCTTGGGCTTGGGTAAGGTGGGCGGCAGTTGTTTTGCAGCCTCAGGATCCACGGGAATTTCCGAGATGTCGATCAGCTCGCCATCTTTTGGTTTTTTTCCTGTAACCAAAACAGGCTCTTGCAACTGCTCCTCCAACCTACTGTTCTCGCCAAGTACCTCAGTGACGCTGGAGCTCTTCTTTTGTGACGAGGTCAAGGTTTCGTCCGCCTGTGATGGATTGAGGTCATCGAATGCTTCGACCGCAACATGAATAGGATCGACCGGCATCCGCTTGGCAGATGTTTCCTCGGCCAAGGTTGAGTGCAGGCCAAGCAGGCCGATGGTTATGATGCGAAAAATTCTCATGGCTTCTTCCTGGGCTGAATTTCAACTGCTTCACGAGTTACACTGCCGTTGGGAGTTGAATCGGCTCTGGCATTCATTTGATTGTTCGGAAGTGATGGGCTGTCGGCGCGTAGCCGCGAGGCTGGTATGGTGGAGCCAATCAATGCGTTCCAGTCTTTTAGCAGTTTTTCCCCATCAACACGCAGTTGCCGTGATTTATTTTGATACTCCATGAGCTTCACCAGCAAGTCTTGGGCCTGACTCAACTCTGCTGCAGTCCATCGCAAATTACGGCTTCGGTAGAGGACAGGAGCTTCAAGATCAATGCGGGTGATAGAGCCATCCTCGGTGGTAGCGGTTAGGATGTGCTGCATTCGCATGTTGGTTTCCTCAAATTGAGAGTAGACAGGTGCAGTATTTAAATTGCGTGCGTCTTGCGGGAAATCACCACTGTGATTCGCCGAACTATCGCCAGGAAGTACATCACTGGTTGGCATCAATTGACCATCGCTGGTTGCTTTTTTTGACACGCTGATATCCTTTCTGGCATCTATCGCTTTTGTGTTATGGGATGTTATAACGACTGGCTTGTTGATGTACATCAGACCAAATAAGATCGCGATGACTGTACTGATGGCGAGTAGCCATGGATAAACCTGATGGACACCACCTGGGTTGACGCGTCGATTGGCATGAGGTGACCTCGGTTGACTGGACTTTATCAGACCAGATTCATTAGGCAGGGATGCCTCAATACTGGCGTCCTTGGAAATCGATGGTTCAGGGATTGGCTTCATCTTTGGGGTCGAGAATCCTCGGAGGAATTGGTTTCATTTTTTGAATGGGCTCCGCGGCAACTGAATGACTAACGATCGTCTGATCAGAAACACCAGGAAATGCGGTAATAGTCATAGACTCGGAGGACAGACGGAGGTGCTTTAATATGCCATCTGTTTTGCTCATGGCTTGAACACCAGGAAGGATTTCCAACGCTCCACCACCAATCCGCTGACGAGAAATGCCGTCAGAACGGTAGATTTCGAATGTAGTATGAGCCTGTTCATTGTCTTCGGTCGTGACTTTTACTAGGACACCGTCCGTGTAAACCCGAAAAGCAATGGGCTTGATCGGAATTGATATCTTTTTACTGCCGGCTATTTTGAAGTGTGATTTTAGAAGGTAATCACCAACATGACGGAATTCTTCGCCAAGACAAAGGACACTTGTGAATAAGAAGAAGGCAAGTATGGCGTGACACAGTCTCATTGGCCGATGTCCCACAGTGAGTCGTTGTTTCTTCCGGAGGGGTCGTAGGCGGCACCGCCACCGGCGTCAATTACTGGTGGGTTAGTGTTGACGGCAATCGAGAGTTGTTCGCCATTCAGCCCTTTCACAGTGGGCATGGCAGTGAGGTTACCCGGCATGTAAGGAAGTAGATCAGAAGCGGAGATGTTCTGCACCAGCGTCGTAGGCCGATCGGCGAGGAACATACGCTGAGCAGCGTGGACGGTTCGTAGTGTTTCACCTGCTTCGCGACCCAGTTTCCACTCAGCAATTCTATTTGATGAGTATGTGCCGATACCGACCAGGGTGAGAAGAACCAAAATGACGATCGTCATTTCGAGCAAGGTGACACCATGTTTGTTTTGGGATTGGTTACTAATGGTGCATTTCATGGCTGAAAAGATGGTTTCAACCTTGGATTTTAGACAAAATTGGACAAAAACTCAACCTTTCAGAATTTCGATTGCTTCCATCAGGTCGTCTCGAATTTCCGGGTTTTTCAGCAAGCGAATTACGCCATAAGTGATTACAGCCATAATTGCCATGATGATGGTCCATGAGACCAGAGTCCAGCTTACGGAGCGGTTTTTCGGGGCGATGAATCTCACATACCATTTGTCGCGCTGAATGATCTGAGTGTTGTACATCATGCTCTCGTCCTTGAGGATGCTGAATAACTCATCAGCAATTCTCGTGTTTTTGACGATAAACAAGTAATTGAATCGGCGACCTGCAATCTCGGGTAGCTCAACCACCTGGACTCCACTTGGAATATGATTGGGCAAACGAAGCACTTGCACGTGGGTTTCGAGTGCAAACTTTTCTCTAAGCCAGCGGTCAAAGCTAGTGAGTTGCATAGTGAGTATGTTTTGTTGCCGGATGAATGAAGTACCCAGTTCGAATATCATACCCCGGCTGCCGAGTTCATCATTTTCGGACCCATGAGGAAGATCGGCAAGAAAGTGCCGATGAAAACGGCGGCGATGAGGATCACAGCGATGACCAAGACGATAAAACTAACAGACGAAGAGAACACCTCCATATGTGTTTGAGAGTCCTCTTCATACATTTCAGCAAGCATTTCGAGTTGGCTATCTAGGGACGCTGATTTCTCACCTATTGCCAGCATATGAGTTACCTGGGCATCACATGAGGTAAACTTAGCAAAAGCAGTGGAGAGTGGTACGCCGGAGTGCTCATATTTGTCGGCAGCGGCCCGTAGTTCTTCGTAAAAGGGTGTGCTACGAACGCTGTTTGCCGATGTGCGAATGGATTTGGCTAAGTTGATGCCGTTTGAGTGGAGTAGTTTGATCGTAGAGATGAAAGTGAGTTGTCGAATGCTCATGATCAGCAACCTGAGCAGGCGCCACTTGGCCATACCAAATCCAAGCAGGAAATTCCGAACTTTGCTGGAACGGGCAATGGTAACGGCAATGGCAATGATCGTCAGCACCACGACATGCCAGATGTTCTGGGTAAGGTGGCTGATCTTGAAGGAGATGGCAGTCATGCCATCGGGTTCGGCACCAACACCCAGCAGCATTTCTTCTACTTGGGGCACAATGTTTACCTGTGACACAATGAAGGCACCAATGAGTACTGCAATGATGACACCGGGGGTGATGGTCGCTTTTTTGAGCCGCTTTTCGAAATACAGTTCTGTCTTCAGGCGCTCTGCCAAGGATTGGAAAGCGTTGTGCAGTTGACCTGCATCAGAACCAGCTTGAATCAGACCAACGATGGTATCTGAGAAACGTCCGGTGCGACGGAAAGCCTCATGGACATTGATGCCATTATTGACGTCCTCGCGGATGGCCGTCAGGCAGTCGACCATCGCCTTATCGGGTAGGCCGTGAGAGTAGTATTTGAGCGCGTCTGCGGTGTTGATCTGAGCGCGAAGCATTGAGCCGAGGCCACGAAACAAGTCGACGAGAACCTTCTTCTTGAATTCCCTGGGTTTTGAGGGGCCTTTATTGAGTGATGCAAGAAAGCTTTTGGGCTTCTCCTGTTTGTTGCTTTTCGTCGAGTTGGTCGCGAGTAGGGCTGTGGTTGTTTCACTCATCAGTATAGGTCATGTCGATGACCTTGCTGACGGCAGCAAGGTCTGTTTTTCCTTCACGAAGCAGTCGCAGGCCATTTCGGCGGAGATTGGGGAGTATTCCTTCTTCAGCAACTTTCACTTCCAGTTCATATGGCGTCATCTCTCCTTTTGAGAGCATGTCAGAGTATTTTGGGGTGATCGGAATGATTTCGAGAATTGCAGTTCGCCCACTATAGCCCGAATTACGGCATTCACCACAGCCACCTTGTTTGGCTTCAAAAAGAGGAATTCCCTTCCAGCTCTCATCGAGACTGAAGGTTTTACGGTCGTGCTCACTCAGGCCATCGATCGCTTCCTTGCAATATGGGCAGAGCACTTTGACTAGGCGCTGGGCACAGGCGGCTTTGAGGGTTTGGGCGATTTTCCAGCGCTCGATGCCTAGTTGCTCGAAACGTTCGATGATTTGTGAGGCACGTGGGGTGTGAATCGTGGTCAGCACTTTGTGCCCTGTCACCGCGGCTTCAATTGCCAGTTCGGCAGATTCGATGTCTCGAACCTCACCCATCAATATGATGTCGGGATCCGAGCGCATGAAGGATGCAATCATGGGCTTAAACTCCTTGGGGCTACGAAGGTCACAGTGGGTGATGCCAGGCACCTCATCTTCAACCGGGTTCTCCAAGGTGAGTATATTTACCTCCGGACGATTGAGTTCACGTAGAATGGCATTTAGGGTGGTCGATTTACCTGAACCGGTAGGACCGGACATGACGATGATGCCTGCCGGAATTTTCATCACCTTGTTGAGAGCGAACATGGTCTCGTCATCAAAGGCGAGGGTGCCTTTGCCAAGAGTGACGTTGATGTTACTCTTATCGAGCAATCGCATAGTGACGTGATAGCCTCGATAGGTGCGGTGACGCTCGTAACGAACATCAATGGGACGGTGAAAGTATGAGATGGTGAAGCGGCCGGAAATGCCGGGTGCCGTATTACGGATCTCTGTAGGCAGCTTCATCAGGTTGAGCAGGTAGGCATCAAGACGATCCTTGAGCTTCATTGGGATTTCAACTTTTGTGCCGATATCTCCATCGATACGATAAGCGTAGTAAAAAGATTCCTTCTCAACTTTGAAGTGAATGTCCGAAGCTCTGGTGCGAACCGCATCCGACATGATGGTAGCAATGAGCTGCGCCATCGGCTCGGTATAGTCGGTAGTGACGTCGAAATCATTGATGCCGTCGTCATGGTCTTCGACGTCGATGGCCTCGAGTTCGGATTTGCTGGGTCCGGTGTTGGTGCCAACCGATTCGATGGCGCGGCTAATTTCACCGGCAAGAGTAACCACTTTGACAATTTCTAGATGAGGAAATCTAGGTGCCAAGTATTCGTCTGGAAGAGGGCTCCAAGGATTCGCGATGGCCACAATGAGTTTGTCGCTGCCCGACATGCAGAGCGGGGTGAAGAAACCACGGGTCATGACCGTGGAGTCACACGAGGCATGGAGTTCGGAATCACAAAATTCTGCAACCTTAGGAAAAAATGGCAGGCCATTGATCTTAGCGACAGCCGCCATGAAGCTGTATCGGGTCACGCGGTTCGCAACCTGATCCTGAGCCAATTCGGTGTAGCCGGGATCATGCCAAGCCAGTTCCTTCATGATCTGATTGCTGATCATGTCATTGAATGTGATGCCATCGAATTCAATCATAGCTCGAAGTGCTTGCGGGTGAGAAAGCTCCAGCTCTCGTAATCCAATCGGGCTATTGAGATGAAGGGACGAATTCCAAAGCGCTTGTGGACAGAATTTGAAATTTCTTCGGCGAGCAGACGTGAGGCAACTGGATTGATGGACGCAATACCGCATGCATCACTATCTTCCACGTAGAGGACCGGCGAGAGCAGGATACGGGCTATTTCGTGAACACGATCATAGGACTCGTAGAACGCAGAAGGTGCAATCAGCTTACCAGCGAAGGGAATGAGATGCGGAGTAGGATTGATGGTAGCAGCCACTTTGTCAGCTAATTCCATGATTGCGCTGCTCATGGTCTCCTCTTCATGACCCTGTACCCGAGCCAAAATTTCGATGAGATCCGCTGGTTTGTTATCGATATGGAAATCGCGAGCGGTATTCATCGCCTGACTGAGTTCAGCGGGAGTCGCTGCCCTCGATTCGTGAATGGCCGCTGCTGTCTGCTCCAGACACAATTCGGCAAAGTCCCAAGCATCACCATCGTGAGACTGCACGTTCAGTTCTGGCAGCGGGGCTCTTTCGGGAGGTGTCTCTTCCTGTGATGAGCTGAACGGTGATGAGTTGTCTACCATTTCAGATAAGCGGGGATGGGGAATGCCACGGGCATTGGCAATGAAGAGATGCCGAGCCTCTGGGTCATGAGATCAATGCGTGGGAGAGACGACCTTGGCACGAGGATAAATGGGTGCCTGATAGGGTCGTAGGCCGCGCATGGCTCTTTGGAAATTGGGTTCATGAGCTGGCCCGGGATTCTGTGGATCTACCCAGTTGTAGTCTTTTGAGAACTCGGAATTCACTCGGATGCGTTTGCCGGCGTTGGAATTAGCCAAACCGTTAGTGGGATCATACGAGGTGGGGGTTACGATGAAAACCAAGCTGGTCTTCTCCTTGATGCTCTCCTTACTTTTGAAGAAGAAGTTGATGATCGGCACGTCACCAAGGATAGGAACCTTATTCTTATTATCGGATTCAACTTCACCATAGAATCCACCCACTACCAGCGAGTGGCCGTCTGGGATACGTGCTAGAGTTTCTATCATGGACTCGGTAACCTGCGGGTATTCATTCTCAGTTTGACCAGTGATTTTACCAGTGATCTGAGCAGAGCGTGGACGCATCTTCATGCGGACAGTGCCATCTGGAAGTAGAGTTGGGGTAACGACCAGAGAGATGCCGATTTCACGGTGCGACTCGGGATCGGTATCAATGGTCTTATCAGATGTATCGATCTTATAGCGGACTTCCTCGGTCACCGTCGGGTCAGCACCAGTGGAGGAGGCAGTAGTGGTGGTGGTGATGATGGGGATACGGTCAATGATGGAGATGGTGGCTTGTTCGTTGTCTTCGGTAATCAGAGTTGGGTTGGATACCTGACTGGAGAGGTTGCCATCAGCCAGGGCACGCAATACACCACTCATCTGAATAGGACTGAGCACGAGATTGGCACTGTCGAAAACGGCGTTGTCATCATCGATGCCGAATACCGCGTTGAGGTTGCGGGTAAGACCGATGCTCGTTCCGGTCTCACCAAGAGCGGCGGTCCAGTCGACGCCAGTGCGCTCAGCAGCAGCGCTATTGATCCGAAGGATTTTGGTTTCCACGATAATTTGTCCCTTGGCCTTGTCGATGTTGCCCAGCAGCCGCTGTGCGGCTTCGATTCGATGAGCTGAGTCGATGATAACCACAGTGTTGGTCTTGGGCTCGAAGTTAACGATACCCGAACCCGGGCTCAGAACTGGCCGAATTAGATCCTTGAGAGACTCAACGTCGGTTGGACGGAGGTATTTGAGCTGATAATGAAATTCAGAGCTTGGGAGCTGGGTGAGCTGAGCTTGAGTCAGGGCGTAGATAGTATTGCCTTTGGCGTGGAGGGTAAGGCCGTACATGAAGGCAAGCTCCTCCATCTGTTGCAGTGGATCACCATCGTTGAGGTGACCGGTGACCAGGTAGTTGGGCCCTGCAATCTGAGCATTATGAAAATACTGCTTATTGGCGGATTTGGCTAGATATTGAAAGATATCGTTGAGGTTTGCATCCTTGATGATGAATCCTTCATCAGCACTCGCGTCAGGATCAGGAACAACACCCGCGCCAACATTCAAAGAATCTACGGGATTGACTTTTTTATCTCCGGGCTGAACCGGCTCTAGAGTTGGCCCTTCTGCCGGAGAAACTGGCGGATCGGAGAGATCGCCATCACCACTGGGGGGAGTCGGATTTGGCTCGATTGCAGGTGGCTCATCAGCCGCGGCTTGTTGGGCTTTCCGGACCTGATCAACCAAGTCAAGTCCTGCTGCCGGTTGCGCTTGGATTGGCGCGATAGACAACATCACAATAATGAGGGCAAGGCGTTTGACGGCTTTCATGGTATCTGTGGGTTACATTTCAAAAGGAGAATTGCGGCAGAATAAAAAAGGTAATTGTTTAATACCCGGGTATCTGAGCTGGTCAGGAGAGTGCGAATTTGGCTCGAGTTTGAAGACGGGTTCCTTTCAAAAATCAGAGAGGGTTTGGATGAGAAGTGGGGCATCTGGTTTGTCGACGACCATGCCCGGCGCATTGAGCTTGCCAGATCCGAGTCGCATGCCAGCTGGCAGAAGTGAGACTTTTATGGATGCAATTTCCCCAGTGCTGAGATTTTTGAAATCAACTTGATTTTTACTGACCGATACAATTTCCACTTGGGTCTGGCGACCACGGAATTCGATCGGAAATTTCATCCCTTGTTCAAAGGATCGGTTGTTTGATAGAAAACGATTTTCACCGGGGATGATTGCATTGACTTGAATACGGTTGATGATGTCTTTGAAAGCCGTTGGTTTCATGCTCGGGTAGCGGCGTGTTGGAACTGCTTTTTTGAGAACTTTGGGCACAGCATTTGGATCCTGAACCTGACCAAATGGATCCGTGGTGCGACTGGCAAAGATGAATTTTGCGGCTTTGGCTTTGGTGTAGTCGCCAAGCTTCACGGCGTCGACGAAGCGGGAGGCATTGGATGCCTCCGGGTCCACTGTAACCACTGAAGTTGAGCCAGTGGCACCATTGTTGATTCCCAGTCTACTCAGAGCATCTGGAAGAGCGGGTGACTGGCCGCTGGAAGCCATGCCAGTCAGAAGCAAGATAACAGCGAGCGCTGAAGAAATGCGCCTCTTGGATATGATGTTCATGGGTGAGCTAGTGAGGATGGTTCTCAGTTTTGCCAAGCCGTGTAGGTGATCTGCGCAGTAAGAAGAAATCCGCTAGTCGAGACAGGTTGTAAGCTAATACTTTCCAATTGCAATTGTGGCATTCGGGTTTCCAATTCAAGGAAGGCTCGCTGCAAGGTACGGAAGGTGCCACGAAAACCCATGCGGATCTGGGATGAGTTTTGTGCGGATGCTGAGCCAATACCACCAGAAGCAGCGCCGCTGGGATCAAAGGCGGTTTGTTGTATTTCCTTGTTGGGTAATGATGCGGTGATCTCGCGGATGTTGATGCCCATTTCACTTGCAATTTCCTTACCTAGCAGTTCGTTCCAACGCTCTAAATGAGGACGTTGTTTGAGAACGATCTGCTCAACAACCGTTGATTCTGAGCGTGCTTGGTGATGCGTTTTGTAGTTGGCCTTCTTAATTTCGTAGGAGGCAGTCATTTTGGTCTTAATGAGATAGCCCACAGAGACCACTGCCAGTGCCACTATAGTGGGAACTACTACGCCAAACAGAATGATGGATTGTCGATAGAAATTCATGATTACGGTGCACTGCGCACGTAGATGGCCAGTGGATCGTTGGCTTCGTAGCGTTGGGTAATGGTTAGATCGAAGGTGAAAGGATATGTGGTTGTGTCCTGCATGACCATCTCCTCGAATGGAATCGGACGGAACTGGCTGTTTTCACGGGTGCGGACGTTGACCGTGATGCTACGGTTACCGATATCGGTTCGAAATCCCTCTTCACCCGTATTCATGGCGATTACATTGAAGTGTCTGTTGATACCACTACGAGTATTGAGTTGGTTGAGGTATTCGATTGCTTCGTCTCGTGCATAGCCATTAATTTTCCAAACCTTGACAAAGCCAACCGTGTTCTGGCCCTGAGTTGTGTCAGGTTTGGCGCTGTATTTCAGATCCTTAATCAGCATATTGCCCTTGTCTGGAAACATTCGAGCGAAAGATTCCATTACTGACCATGCTTTGGACCGATCTGAAAGCAGATTACCCCAGTGATGAATACGCCTTTGCTCGGCATTGAGTTGGCCAAGTTTGGCTTGAGAGCTGCTGGCCTGGCCGGGATCGAACGACCACTCGGGCATTTTCCACAAATTCCACATGCCCAAACCCAAATATCCCAGTCCTGCGACAGCTAGAATCATGATGAAAATTCGGATCAAGCGTGTCATGCGAAGCATGCTCATCTCACCTTTTTCCGGGTAGATTTCAGCGGTTTCTCGCTCCATCGGAAGAAAATCCTGAGTCGCCCAGCCTTCTTCAAAAAAGCTACTGAAGGTCATGCTCGTGACCATCGAGGCTTCATGGTTTGTTTGGTTGACGATGATGGGTTCGGGGCAATGAACGGGAATGCCATTGGCAGCGGGCATGGAGAGTGTTTTCACCATGCAGTTGGGAAAACTCATTCCCAGATTCTGTTCCAAATCTTCGTCAATTTCTTCACCAAGCGGCAGAATGAATAGGTCAGGATCCATGAATTCCAGCGATGTACTGGTAGTGAACAGAGCATTGCGGAAATTGGCAGCTTGACGCATGCCGCGATGTTGAAGCGTACGGATCAGTTTAAGGTCCGCATGCTCATTGAAGAAGGCCAGTACAGTGAACCAAGGATATTGGAGAATGGTGACAAATGGCTTGTCTGGCTGAGCTTCCAACATTCTGGGTAGGCCGAGAATGGCGAGTAGCGGAGCACAAACGCTTTGAGTGATAATGGGGAAATTCCTGTCTTCTGAGGTTCTACGAAGAACGTCGAGAATGGCAGTGTATTGTTTGGATATGGTAATTGAGGTACCGATGACATTCGTGCCTGCAGCAGCATAGGGAATGATTCGATAAGAACCTTGAGTAGCATCAATGGTTGCGTCCTCCAAAACTTTCCCCGGATCGTCGATCACGGTCTTACGAACCTCGGGGAGAGCACCGGGGTTGTCCAATTCTGGGCTGAGTTCGGCGGTAGCAAATTCGTCGGCAACGTGAATAATGACGCCTATCGAAGAAGCCTTGTTCGACTTAGCATACGCGAGAAGCTCATCGGCGATAGGCTCGAATGCTTCTGGATTACGAAGGATCTCTTGATTGAGACTCGGACCATCTGTCCATTGACCATTGGTGCGGTTGTGGTAACAGGAAAATACCTGCGGTCCATCTACACGAATGTGAAGTTGAAGATCCAGTTCAATGGCTTGCTGATACCATGCTGGGTTTTTCGCACGTGAGGTCTGGCTGAGAATCGAGCAGGCTTGGCGATATTGCTGCCAAGGATTCAGAGACGAGGGATGTTGAATCTGGGCCAAGGGAGTGGAGTGAGAATGTTTGTCTGTTCAGTTAGCAGGCTGATTCCAAAATATACCCAGTTCTTAGAACATGGCTTTGGAAAGTTGCATCTTGGAGGGCGGGTAAACTGCTTGGTATCATAACAAGAACCCTTGAGAAGCAGCGGAAAGACTGGGATATGGTTACTCAGGCCTCGGCCCGCCCAATGCTCAGGCGGGCCGAGGTTGTCGAGAGAACCGTGCACCGGGGGATGCACGGAATTGAGATTACCAGCCGGTAATGTCTACGACGTCGTTATGACCATAATCTCCACCGGGAAGACCTGCTGCGTTGGGACGAAGCCACAGGTGGGTGTCGCTGGTAGCAGGGTTTGCCGACTCTTCTGTGATAGTTGCTCCAGCAGTGTAGGTGACAATCGTACCGATGTTTTGAGGGAATTGCATGAATTCTTCGAGGTCATCCTGATCGAAGGCATCTCCGGCATTGAGCTGCTTCATGTTTTGCTCACCACGCATCGCCTGTTGGCAGTTGCGGATGTTCATGATGTTTGCAGAGCGGTCAGAGCCACGCTTCCAGGCACGTGCACCGACAAAGAGGATGGTAATCAACGAGAGCAGGACGAGAATGACGACGGTCAATTCGAGCAGGGTCATGCCGGTCTTGCGCTTGGTGTGTTGGGTATTCAGTTTCATGGTATTTGTGTGTGTTTTATTTTGTGTGTTGTTTCGGAGTGGGGCATCTGGCGGACCGTAGCTTCTGAGACTTCGGGCCGGGATGGATCCCGGAAAATAGCATTGGTGAGGTTCAGGTAATGTCGATTTCGTCGTCGTTCTTGTTCATGCGGGCATTGACCATGGTTTCGGGAGTAATCAGGCCTTGTTTGACGAGTCGCTTGAGATTGCTATCCCATTCGATGTTACCGGCGCGTCGAATGACATCTTCCAATGAGCGGGATCCGCCATCGTAGTTGGCAATCGCACTGGACACGGCATCATCGTTGTTTTGCAGAAATTCGTAAGTAAGAACACGGCGTTCAATTCCATTGAGCAGGCCTTGGGAATGTATGAAGATGAGAATCTCAGAGAGTCGGCTGAGGACGGCCGAATGGCTTTCATTGGGGTAAAGTTCGAGAATACGACCGATGGTCTTGACTGCGCCTGTGGTGTGGAGTGTGGAGAGAACCAAATGACCAGTTTGTGCTGCCTCCATGCAAGTTTCCATAGCTTCGCGGTCACGAATCTCTCCTAACAGAATGATATGGGGAGCTTTGCGCAAAACATCCTTGAGGCCTTGACGGTAGGAGTGCACGTCGCGCCCAACTTCTTGTTGAGTGACAATGCTGGGGGAAGGGCATTTGTGTCCGGGGAAGTCCGGATCGTCCATGTCGTCGGGATACTGATATTCAATGGGATCTTCGACCGTAACGATGTGCTTGGGGTGATGGCGTCGAACCCAATCAATGAGAGATGCGAGACTGGTAGATTTGCCGGAGCCGGTCGGGCCGGTTACGAGGCAGAGACCAGCACGCTTGAGGACGGCATGACGAAGAGTGGCGACCGTGTCCGGATCGATACCCAATGCTTCTAGCTCAGGTATACTGTCGTTTAAGATGCGACAAGTCACACCAAGACCAGATGAACTGAGGTGGCCTTGAACACGCAGGCGACCAGAGATTTCACTGCCGTCTTCATTGAGTGGAATGCCGTCACAGGAAAAGTCGGTGACGCGCGTTTGTGAGAATTCTGCAATGGCGCTGGCGATTTTATCATCCACTCGAGTATCTACCTCCTTACAAAGGCCGAATCCGTGGCTGCTGCTTTCCTTGTTGGCAACGAGTTCTTTGAGAATTTCGTCCATATTCTCAGCGGAGAGGACTCCATACTCATCCATTTTCTCCATGCCCTTGTTGGTGTGGATATACACTGGGCGCTCAGCGCGCATCTGAATGTCAGAGACACCCAGGTCCGCACATTTTCGAAAAATGATCCTCAATAATGCACGACCCGACATACCATGCGCAAAACGCGTGGGTTCACCTGATGGTGATGCCGTGGGCAGTGGGGGGGGAGCTACGGCCTCTTGATCGATAAGGGACAAAACGGGGATTTTTGAGGGATTAAAGAATCTTTCATGATTCTAGTTCTCATTCAAGTATTATTTTGTATGGGTATCTCGAATTCGAATTATGGTTTTTGCCGCTGCATTTCTGATGTTGGTGATGAATCGGATCCGCTTTTCGCAGGCATGGATTCGCTGAATTGAGATGTGCTCCCAATGGTTGCTGGCATCCCATTTCTCCGCAATGCGGTGGTAGGTTGCGAGGCATTGGTCAAGCTCAGCTAGGACCTGCTCCATCTCTTCGAGAGTATATTGCTTCGCGAGCTTCAAGCGCTCAGCATTAAACATGATGTGCAGAATGTTAGTGCAGGCCGCGGCTGCTGTGAGAGCTGCGAGAGGGTCATTGTTAGTGCTGAGACAGTAGTCGATGGTTTCTCTGGCCAGTTGGCCTGCTCCCAATGCCTTTTCAGGGCGGGTGGTGATGCCTTCGATCAAAAAGAAGTGCAGTGCATTGTAGTTGGCATAGTGCGAGGGATCGAGTTGGTAGGCGAGGCGCAGCTTGTCTTCGGCCTTGCGACGCAAATAAAACTTCAGCATTTCATTCGCGGGAAGTTCATTGGTTCGCTTCACATGCCCGACCCGCATCTCTTCAATCATCGCTGCCATGCGGTCAAGAAATGCTTTATTGGTGGGTTTCTCGGTCGTGAGCTTTTTGGGTTCTGGCTTCACAATCAATAAGCTACCGGGGTCATTTTTCGGCGCTTGTGAATGTTGAAGCATGATTTCCTCATCAGTGGATCCATACATGCCGACATGGAAATCTCTGTTGATCGGCCCCTGCATGGCCATGGCAAATACCTCGCCATAGGGACTGCGATTCACTCCCATGGGGTTTAACGGTGCATCCAAATCTTCACGATCTGTGATGACCGCACTTAACCAGCCAGAAAAAAGGATGCCGCCCACAACAAGAGCGATACAGGAGATCTTTGGTTTCATGTGAGCATTCATGAGAAATGGCAATTAGAAGTCACATTTGGTGCGAAAGCACAGGCGCGCTACTCCGGCATAAAGCACGCCCAGTCCGAGAAAATAGAGAACCATGAGAACAAAGCTATCTGCCGCAATGGCGCCACTTTTAAAATACATTCGTTGGGTAAGGTCGGCAAAACGATATTGCGGAGAAAATACCAATACTCCTCTCAATAGAGGGTTCTCCTCAACCTTGAGCAGGCTGTCGAGGTAACCTATTCCATATAGCCCGTAGAGGGCCAGCAGCAGGCAGACACTGAATCCAGTGATGCCACCAAATCGCGATGCCAAACTGATTGCGACTGCGATCAGAGGGGAGATGGCCAAGACAAAAAGGCAGCTGTATTGAAGGATGACTACCCACCACCATTCCTTCTCTAGAGGATGTCCCGGAGCTGCTCCAAACTGGCTTACCAAGGCCGCCATCATGGTGCAGGGCAATATGTAGATGAGTATCGCTAACCAGAGCTCTAAGAGTTGACGGGTGGGGCCGATGCCCGTGGTTTGGAAATATTCACCCAGCCCCGACTTGGCATTGTTTTCTCCTTCGCGTGCAGCTGTAAAGAGCCCCCATGACAGACTGCAAAGCCAAAGTATCACCCATGCAGCCTGAACCCTGGCAGGCTGCATCAGCAGAGGCTTTTCGCTGGCAGTGGAAATCCATGGTAGGACATAGGGCAGGATTAGAATGGCAAGAGCACAGATAGCCCAAGCTTTACGCTGAAAAATGGTTGCTGTGGTGAGTTTGAAAAGTCGCATCAATTTAGCTGGGTTTTCAGACGACTCCAAGTTTGGTCCTCCCCGGTGAGATGGTGAGCGGAAAGGCCCTCAATCATCAAGGCGCTGGGCATCTTCATGCTATCGTAGTCCGGATGACAGCTGACCAGACGCAGTACATTATCGCTGGAATTTTGCCAAATTTCCTCAAAGGCGGCTCTTGCAAAGGCATCGAGGCCACTGAAAGGCTCGTCCAAAAGCAGAATGTTGCCCACACCATGTTTTGCTGACAACTCAGCCACGATAAGGTTGGTTTTGCGGCGGTTTCCTGTGCTTAGCTTGCCGAAAGATTTGCGGATATCGAGCTCGATGCGTTCTGCTAGTTCAAAAGCCCTCGTGTGTTGGGCCTTGGGCAGTAGCATCCGAAAGATGGTGGCTGGAGGCAGTTCAGCATCAAATCGCATGTCCTCCGGCAAATACTGCAGAAAACCTTGGCGGCGAAACTTGCCATGTATGGGTTTCAGGGTGCCTGCCAAAGTGCGCAGCAGAGTGGTTTTACCGCGACCGTTGCGTGCCAAGAGAAAGTGTGTGCCACTGCCGAGCTCTACGGTATCGGTGAACTTGGCCAGCGTTTGGCGGTATCCGATCTCGAGATCCTTCTTAAAACAGATGGAGGGTCCTCTGGGCTGGGACATGCGCAAAGAGTGGGGTGTGACTGGGTATGTTTTATGAATGGATGGCACAATGTCAGAAAGATTGTGCATCCTCACATATTCAGATCGATTATGCGTAAAATGACAACTGAATTTTCAATATCTCCTAAATTTCAGTCTCAACTGTCGATTTTGGCGCGGAGCATATACAAATCATTATTTCGGTAGCACTTGAGGCGGGGGAATAAGCCTGTCTAAGTTTTTTCATGATTCGTTTATTAAGCGTCCTCATCATGGTTGTCATGCAAGTTGGTTTGCAGGCAGCCGATTGCATCGCCCATCGTGGAGACAGCATTCGGCACCATGACAATTCCCTTGAGGCAATCCGCTCGGCTTGGCAGGCAGGTGCCGACATCGTGGAGGTCGACGTGCGCATGCTGAAGGACGGCACTCTCGTTTTGTTTCACGATGCAAATCATAAGAAGGTCTCGATCAAACAATTTGATTACCCGGCCTTCACAAAACGGGTGGGCGGAGATGGGGTGCCCACGCTAAAGCAAGGCCTAGCAGAAGTGGCTTCGGGCAAGGTTCTGCTGTTGGATCTCAAAGAAGATTCGCCTGAGTTCCTCGACAAGGTGATTTTAGAGTGTGAGGCCTCAACGATTTCAGGCACCCGGGTGGAACTGCAAGGCACTAGCCTGAAAGGGTTAAAATATTTGCGTGAGAAGGCAGCTCCCGGGACTCCACTTTATTATGTAACCGATCTCAAGCCTGGCGGCCAATGGGCTATGGCAGAGGCATTGGCCAAACAACTCTCAGACATGAAGGTGCAGGGAGTGACCGCTAAGGGTAGGCAGATGGTGGATGCAACCTATGTAAAGGCCTTCCATAACCGAGGGCTCAAGTACTTCGTCTGGACTATCAATGACCCGGCGCGGATGAAGCATTACGTAAATCTCGGGGTGGATGGCGTGATTACGGATGATCC
>JBMYMN010000032.1:0-19671 GCA_049597355.1 Luteolibacter sp. | reverse complement strand
TATCAGGATCGAACTCAAGATTGCGATCATTAGGCGTTGGGTTGAAGTAGTATGTAAACGAAATATGCCCGTATGTTTTTGGCTTACCTTGATCATCAACGTGCCATCCAGATTCTCTGGGATCAAAACGAAAATCTTGGTTCAATTTGGCATAATTAGCCTGCTTGAGCGATCCATCTTCGTTGGATTGGCTTCTAACTCTCATGAAGATGCCAACACCCCTACGGCGATTTATATTGTGATATGCAGGCTCTTCTCTAACGAGGGTGTCCACATAACCCTCCAGATGCGCTTGATGGGGCATCACCATTTCTGACGTGGCAATAAAGCCAGCCTTTTCATAGATCAGCCCATCGTATGTATTGGGAAATTTAACTAGCATTTTGCCCATGCCCGCATTTGTAGGAATTGTACCATTATCTTCAGTTGGAAGTGATGACACCTTAAAGAAGATATCTGATTCTTTACCGAGACCGTGTGGTTCAACTAAATCACCTTTCTTGAAGTCGTAGGCTACCCAACCATCATCAATTGGTATGGTTAAGGATGCCTTTTTTGCATACAATGCGATTGGTTTGATTCTTTTGCGTAACGTGAGGTTTAAATCATACACTCTCGAGTTGTCACTCAGTGATTTCACTGTGGTGAAGTAACTACCCTCTGCATTAACGGTGACATCAACACTAGTGTTGATTCGCTTGGCCTTGGAGCATCCTTTGATAATAGCACACCCTTCAGCGTCTGTTGTCCCGGAAACTGTAACCCTCTGCTCCTTCAGATATCCTTTGAAATCAGCTATAATTTTTGCCCCCTCTATAGGCGCATTATCTTCGGAGGTTATCTTGACCGACAATTCAATTTCTGCATTGCTTGTTGCTAAAATGGCAAAAAGTCCGAAAAAAATATATGTTATGATGTAATTATTGTTCATTCAAATCTCCAATCTGGATCATGCGTTCATATAAGAGATCCACATAAGGCATAGCCACATTACGGAAGTCGCTGTGCAACCAGTTTTTACCATTTCTCGGCCATGCATCCTCAGGTTTTAAAGTCATCATGTTATAACTATTCTGTCTACCAAAAGCCGAAACAGCATTTGCAGCCACAGCAAACGATTTGGCAGGAATTGCAGTAGCTAACAACTCATATTGTATAAGTTTCTCTTTTGCTTTCTCACTGCCTTGGACAGCGTGATAAAGCTCGGCATCATTGAAGGGATCGTAAAAGGGGTTTCTCTTAACCTCTACCTCGTCGACCAACTCTTCGATCCGCTCTTCCCAGTTTTCGTTGGTTTTGATTTCCTTCCAGAACTCTGAATCCTTGTTGAGTTTCCAGCCCGCATGAGTTCCATTGAGCGCAACAAGCTCCATAAAATCACTGCCTTTACTGATCTCCTGTGCCACCCAAGCGTATTCAGAAGCGTTGAAATGTGTGATGACTTCCTTGAGGTGGTTTCCCACACTCTCCCTCGCTCGAGGATTGGCCACTACGTCCTCACCTGTGGAATAGAAATTGGTTGCAATCTTTGGCACCTTCTCGGCGAATCGACCTTCCCATTTTAGCTGGTGGCGCCCATCACTCTCGCCAAAAAGCTGCCACCAATCCGAGGCAAACAGCTTACGGCGATGAAGTAAATATTTACGCCATGAGGATTCGGTCATGAATGTGGCCATCTCTCGGCCATCTTCACCCCTCGTCTGGCCAGGATCATAGGCTTCAATCGGCGTTGCCGCATTCAACATGTAGTAGCGATTTGGCTGGTAGCCTCCGTATTCGATGGCATGAGACACCACCATGTTCCCAAGGCTGTGACCGGCAATGGTGACATTCGGTCCGGAAGGCAGACGCTCCTTCAATTGATCGCCGGTAAGGAAGGCATGCTTCACCGCTTGGTGGTAATTGAGGCCAGTGTCACCTGACCAAGTTACTCCCACAAAGCGGGCGCGACTACCCATTTGGTGCATGCGCTTGAAGATCTCGGCATGCCAACCACGAGCGTTGTAGCTGTCGATGTTGTAGCCGTGAACGAATATGAAGTATTTGCCGTTGGTCAGGGCATCTGGATAGGGGTCACCGGGGTCCTCCATGCGGGTGCTAAGAGAACCGATGTCTGAGCCAGGAATGAGATCGCGCACATTGGCATGGCGATACATATTCTCCACCCGACTGATTCTCATTGGCATCCCGATGGAAGCGACCCTCTCGCCCTTATGGTTTTTGATCTCAAGCAAAAGTGGCTTATTGCTGATATTACTGCCTTCGCAGAGCACCATGCCCTTGCCCATCGCCATGGCATCCAACAGCTCGTTACTAAGGCGTCTTCCCTTTTTGGTGCGCCATGTGTTTGAGCGGGACATGGCGTTTGCCTTACCGACATTCATGATGTGGACCGCCGCACCCCCGTCAGCAAGAATATCGGCATCTGGTACTTCAAATATCTTTAGTGCCCCATCGGCTTGTTTCAATTCATAGTGGAAACGTTCCTTGGGAAAGCTCACCAGAAGCTTGCGAAGGTCAACATGCAGTGGGAAGAAATCAATCAGATCCCGCACACCGTCTACCCTGTTATCGCGGCTATCACCCCACCTGCCGGTGGGAATGTCGCCCGATCCATCGGTTGCGCCCGCTGTCAAAGGTTTGTCATCGTCATCATTGATCCACCAAGGCCAAGGACTTGCTTGGCTAATTCTAGCTCGGTCTTTGTGGTCGATGCGCCCATCGCGGTTCCAGTCTGGTGTGATCATAAAGGGCACCAAGCGAACTATCGCCGTGCTCGATAAATCGCCATCCCCCACGTTGGTTACGCCGACCTCCAAGTCTACAGTCACGTCTTCCTCAAATGAGGCCCTGATTCTACCCAATACCTTGCTCGCAATCGGTGTGTAACTCCGATAGCTACTGCCATCAGCTTCTGAATCCATCCATTCGTCATGCAAGGTGTTCACGGACACGCTGTCGGCAATGGTCTCTGCATTGGATGCCTCAATTAGCCATCTCAGTTGATCATCATAGGGGCTAAGAATAGAGGTGAACTCGGGAAATTCTTCACTGTGTATGTGGGCCACTACCAAGTAATCGCTCGATCCGGCAGGAATGCAGTAAGATCGGGATTCCACAACCTCTACGCCCTCTAACTCCCAGCCATGAACCTCCAGTGGCGCCAAACCTTCATCGATTGCATCGTGCGGATCGCCGCTGTTGGCCTGCTCAACGGTATTGATGGCACCGTCACCATCGGGATCTTCGATGCCATCAGGTAGGCCGTCCCCATCGCTATCTGATTTGTTGGGCAAATAACCATGGAGAACCTCCCAACCGTCTAGGAGCTCATCGCCATCGGTATCGCGGTTCAAAGGGTCGGTCTGGTGTGCACTGGTGAGTTCGGCAATCGAGCTGAGACCATCCTCATCGAAGTCTTGAGCGTAAGGATCTCCACCGTCTGGTAGATTGGTCCACTTCAAGCGGGTAAAGAACTGGCCCAACGAGTTATTGAAGCCATGCGAAATCTGGGAACCTGTACCTGAATAAATGACAGGAAAAAAAGACCAATTCTTTAGGTCTGTGCTCCGCTGTACAAAGTAGGTTTCGCCAGCCTTGCCATTCCAACGAATTGCTTTTTCAAGTGTGCCATGGTGTAGGGCCAGCTTGTGGTAATTCTCGGCCTGAATAATCCCTAAGACCCCCGCCAAAATCAGGATTAATGCCATTAGTCTCAACTTCGACGCAATGCGTATGGCGTGCAACGCTCTCATAGTTTGCGGTCGGAATACGCCGATTCAAAGAAAGTGTAAAGTTAATATATTATAATTATATATGTTATAAATTGTAAATTGACTCATTAAGATACTAGGCGATCTAAAATTCATCGCTACCCACTTCGGAATGAACGATGCAAAGACGATGTGCTTTGTCAGCGTAGATCCCACAGTAAATTCATAGCAACTCACTGAGGTGGTAGCCAGCGACAGTGCTGACAGAAACGACCACCTCTGGTAAGCAGCTTCAGAGACGAGTGGGCGCGGCCGTGGACGCATTACAGGGGCAATCAGTGAGTTTCCCTGAATAGAAGCGATGATGGAGGCGTCTTAGATTAATCATGAAGATGATTATCGCACTCGCTATCACCCTCATGGGATTGTCTTTGGAAGCGGCCAGGGCCGAAAAAACCAAGAATGGTAAGCCAGCCAAAAACCCATGCATCGTCACCGCCGCTGACTCCGTGGCCCACTGGATGCCAGCCGGCCTTGCTCGCGCGAATGATGCAAGACAAGTGGCCGCACTTTACAGCCAACAAAACGCAGAGCGCGTTAAGGATATCCGCCAAAAATACTCCGACCAACTCGGCCAACTCAATGCACAGGAGGAATATCATCGTATGCTCATTGCCTATCGAACCCGGTTGGTGGATGCCCAGCGCGAACGTAAGCTTCGGCAGGTTGAGCTGGAACTTGAGCGCGAAGCGAAGGCCAACGCCAAAATGGCAACCGAAAGGATGAACTGGCAGCGCCGTCGCGAATCCATTTACCTTCAGCACCACAGCGTGCACGCCCACCAGCGCAAGCTGAATGACAAGTTCTGGCGGGAACAGCGGCTGCGACAAATCATCCGGCAAGAGACCACGTCTTGTGAAACTTCGGCATCGGCATCCTGCCCGTGTACGATAGGTGAAGGCTCAAAAAGCAGGACTCGGCCGTGAGTTCTCTACGAGGGAGGCTGCAGAAAAAACATAGCGAGCGCTGGCATGGTCCCGCTGTTGCTAGCATCGTAACGTCTCTTGACGTAAAGCTGATCCCAGCGAACGTCTAGCATGGCAAAACACATCCTAATCATCGGCGGCAACACGGGCATCGGACTCGCCTCCGCCCAGCACCTTCAGGCTCAAGGGCATCAACTTTGTGCCGCAGCGCGCAGCACCGAGCCCTTGAAAGCGCTGGGCATTCCCTGCCAGGGCTTCGATCCGGCAGCGCAGCCAAGTCTCGAACTGCCCGATGTTCTCGATGGATTAATCTACTTTCCCGGCTCGATTTCGCTCAAGCCCTTCCATCGCCTGACCCAAGACGATTTCCTAAAGGACTTTGAGGTGAATTGTTTGGGGGCCGCGAAGGCGATCCAAGCGGCACTGCCTGCGCTAAAGAAGTCAGAGTCGGCCTCGGTGGTGCTATTCTCAACGGTGGCAGTGAGTCAGGGCATGGGCTTTCACGCTTCCATCGCTGCTGCCAAAGGCGCGGTAGAAGGGCTGACCAAAAGCCTCGCTGCAGAACTGGCGCCCAAAATCCGGGTGAACGCCATTGCTCCATCACTCACCGATACCCCTCTCGCGGGTCCGCTTCTCAATACAGATGCCAAGAAAGAGGCCGCAGGAAAACGCCACCCGCTACAGCAGGTGGGCGCACCCGAAGACATTGCGCAACTCGTGGCCTTTCTGATGTCCGACGCAAGCAAGTTCATGAGCGGCCAAATCTTAAGGCCCGATGGCGGGCTGTCGACGCTGCGAACATTCTGAATGCCGCCGATTCAACGGTAGGGACGGCTCTCTGAGCCGTCTGTAGTTCATGAGCATTGACCTCCATTCCCCAGCACTCTTTATGTCAGCCATCATACAAACGTACCTCTCGGAAAAAGGTCCCCACCCTCGCCATTGAGCCATGGAAGTTTCATTGGTATATCCCCATCAGTTGTTCTCATCACATCCGGCGGTGAAGAAGGGCAGAGTGGTCTACCTCATCGAAGACCCTTTGTTCTTTGGCAACGATCCGCATTGGCCCTGCGCCATGCACGTGCAGAAACTCGTCCTGCATCGTGCCTCGATGCGCGCTTATGCGACGAGCTTGGAGGGTGAGGTGAACATCATCGAATGTCCCGATGGTGCCGATACCGACAGTACCGCCCTGCTGGAACAAGCCGTGCCGACAGGGGCAACGGTTATCCACCTCTGCGACGTGGAGGACGACGTCCTGCGCCGCCGCATTGAGCGCTTTGCCCACGCGCGTGGCATCGAGCTGGTGATTTCGCCTTCGCCCAATTTTCTCACTCCGCCCGACTTCATCGCAAAGTATACCGCCGGTGAAAAAAGGGCCTCAATGGCGCGCTTTTATTCGGCGCAGCGTCAGCGCATGGAAATTTTGTTGGATAAGGATGGAGGGCCTGTTGGCGGCAAGTGGTCATACGACGCAGACAATCGCAAAAAACTTCCGAGAGGGCATCACCCTCCACCCGAACCCAGGCAACTGCCCAATGCACAGGTGAAAGAAGCCAAAGCGTGGGTTGCCAAACGCTTCCCCAACAATCCCGGTAGCACCGACCAGTTCCGCTGGCCGGTCACCCGCCGCGATGCTCTGAAGTGGCTGGACCGTTTCTTTGCCGAGCGCTTTCACGACTTCGGCATCTATGAGGACGCCATCCACAGCGAATACGCCACCATCAATCACTCAGCCATCACGCCCATGCTCAATGTCGGCCTGTTGAATCCACAAGAGGTGATCGATAAGGCGCTGGCAATGGGAACACAAGTACCCCTCAACACCATGGAGGGCTTCGTGCGCCAGATCATCGGTTGGCGTGAGTTCATGCGCGGTCTCTACCGGCATCGTGGGCCAGTGATCCGTGCGGGCAACTACTGGAAGTTTACACGTACCATGCCGGCTGCTTTCTACGATGGCACAACTGGCATTCCTCTCATCGACCGTGTGATCAAGCAAACGCTGGCAGACGGATACTGTCATCACATCGAGCGCTTAATGGTATTGGGCAACTTCATGCTCCTCTGCCGCATACGTCCCGATGATGTCTATCGCTGGTTCATGGAGCTGTTCGTCGATGCCTATGACTGGGTGATGGTTCCCAATGTCTATGGCATGTCGCAATTTGCTGACGGTGGCACCTTTACCACCAAACCCTATCTGTCCGGCTCCAACTACATCCTCAAAATGAGTGATGAAAAAAAGGGCGACTGGTGCCAGATTTGGGACGGTCTCTTCTGGAGTTTCATCGGTGACCATACCGACTTCTTCCTGTCCAACCCACGGCTCTCGATGATGGCGCGCAATTGGGAAAAGCAGGGGTCAGAAAAACAAAAATTCCACCGACAGGCTGCGAAGAACTATCTCAAAGAGTTGAAGTGACCTCGGTGATAACGCCTCGAAACGTCGACTCATCCGCCACAAAGAATGCACGCCCGAGGAATTCAAGCCTGGCCAAAATGGAAGGCCTTCATCTCTACTCCATGTCGACTTCCACGCGGAAAAAATTGGGGACATCGAAACCGCCTGCCTGAAGGGGCACGGTGGTCGGAAAAGGCACGCTAACCGCTTCGTAGAGACCAGAGCTGCCCGATCCGGTAACCACCTGCAATCCCGCCGAGCTCGAGGTCCACGATCGCAGATCGGCACTGAACTCCACCATATAGGTTAGCCCAGCTGCCATGTGATCCTTGCGACGGGTGAACACTGCCTCGAAGCCATTACCAAAATTCTCCAGCAAGGGCAGGCCCGGCGTGGTCAATTCGCCACCGGCAACATAGATCATAGGCTCGGCGGAGGTGGTGGTGGGATCCAAGCCAAACGCGAATTCCACGAAATTGAGCATGCCGTCTCCATCGGGATCACTGTTAGCACCTGTTAGATTGAAGGAATTTTCAAAGACGCCAGCTGTCCAGTCTTGGTAAATCGAGTCACCCATTACGGACACCGTATCCAAACAGACACCGTAGCCGTATTTGGCGATGCCTTCAAAGGCAATACGAATGGACTCGCTGCCGTTGGGTAGATTGATCGTGCGTGAGGTCCAGGAACTGAGGTTGTCGGTATAGTGAGCAATTTCCACCCATGTCTGACCACCATCGGTACTGGTATAGATTTTCAATTCGTCTTGGTCATTGCTCCACTGTTCCTGAGTGTGCCAGAAACTGAGATACGGGTTGGCGTAGCCATTCAAATCAATGACGGGCGTGATCAGCCGGGAGGTGTGTGTGGCAAAGGAAGGGTTGTAGAGCGTCATGTTCTTGCCACTGCCGCCTTGGGCAGTGGAGGGCCTTGAGCCTCCGCCACGCCCGCCCACTTGGGACTTCCAGTTGGTATCTCCACCAATCACCTGTTCGGTCCAGCCCTCAGGCAGACTCGTGCCATCGGTGGAGTCAAAGTTTTCAGTAAAGGGCAATCCCGCCAAGACTTCCAAGGTGACGGCCACAGTAGCGGGCGAATTGATCGCAGCAGGATCTGCAATGGTAATGGTAGCCGTGTAGGTACCTGCGCTAAGGCTGGTAGTGGAAAAGATGACATCAATGGTGTCGGCCTCGCCTGTAGATGAGCCACTGGTTGGTGTGCAGGAAAGCCACTCCGCATCATCCGTAATACTGTAATTGATCGTATCGTCGCCCCCATTCTGGACGGTGAAGGATTGAGTTGGCACATTGGCGCCTTGGGTCGTGGTTAGATCGAGGGCGTTGGTGCCAATTGACACCAAGGGGCCGCCTTGAGTCGAACCACTGACCAACAGGCCAAACTCCTGAACGCCGTTGGTTAAGGAACCCGTATGAGTAATTTCTGCCGTCCAGATGCCAGCCTGTCCGGGTGATGGGATGTGAACCATTTCCACATTGTCAGTATTGTTAACGCCAGTCGTCGCGTTTTCATTCATTGAGGCTACCGTCCAAGTGCCGACAAAGGGCATCACAAAGGGGAAAAACTCGGCGCCATCCGGCGCAATCAGCTTGAGATTGAGGTCGTTGACCAAGTCAGGAGTCCGGTTGTCGTGAGAGCTCTCGCTGGCTCCTGCGGGATCCGTCCAACACAGCGTGGCTCGGATGGGAGAGGATCCATCCCACCGAAATCTGACTGTTTGGCTGCTGTCTGAAGTGCTGAGCTCGTCTTCCACAATGCCCTCCAATAGTGGCAGGTCGGACTCTCGTTGGATGTGATCGGCAGCGGCTTTCACATTGATCAGTCCCCAGCCATTCTTGTAATCCGGTCCCGGGTTGCCAAGGTCGGTGGCAGTGTGAATGAGCAGGCCTTTGAGAGTGCTGGCTCGCATGGCAGCACTACTGCCAAAAAGATCGCGGTAAAGCTCAACGAGAAGAGCAGCACTGCCAGTCGCATTGGGTGAAGCCATACTGGTGCCCGACTTGTTGCCATAAGCGGTGTCACTGCTGTGACGTGTGGAGTAGAGTGAAGCACCATTCGCCATCAAATCGGGCTTGATCCGACCATCATCCACAGGTCCCGTACAAGAAAACCCGATTTTGGTGGCTTTGAGAGGATCGCGCTGACCACCAGTCACCGCGTCATTGGCCGCGCCGATGGTGATGAGATTCTTAGCTACCCCATGGCCACCGACGGTCTCAAATCCATTGCGATAATCGCCATCGTTGGGAGGGTGAATGGAGGAGTCGTAAATAATATCACTGGTACCATTGATGGTCACCGTGTTGCCATTGTTGGGACCATCGTTGTTTTCATTTCCAGCAGCCCAGAAGATGAGGTAATATGGTGAATTGAACGCTACATTGTCCAAGTTGCGTGCCGTGCTGCTATATTTCCCATAATCTGCATCGTAGGCATTTTGATTGGAACCGGTGCCGGAATACACCCAGCCGCCGTCATAATGCCAACCATAACTGTAGCCGTAGCTATGATTGGAAAGGTAAATCTTGGAGCCGAACTGGCCGATCCCGCTCGCACCGGCCGCAGTCATTTCGCTGGTGTCCGATGTCCAATCGTACGATTCAAGGATCGCTTGGTTGGCCATTCCCTTGGCATTCGCTTGGACTCCAAAAGCAGCCATGGTTCCTCCAACATGAGTTCCATGGTCACTCGAGGATGCGCCATCGCGCACGTTCACTCTGGAAGTTGGTCCTTGGTTGAAACATTGATGAGTAGAGCGCACAGACCCGCTATCCCACACTCCCAGCAGAAGGCCCGTTCCATCGAGATTGTATGGCGCGGCTTGGAGCAGGTTCGCTGCCGTTGAAATCGCGGCATTACTATTCTTGGTTTCGTAGTAGAGCAGTTCACCGGTATCGGGATCCATGCCCACCAACTCTCGGTCGGTGCCGTCAGGAAGTTGCAGGCGGAGAGGTCGACCCTGCTTTTTTGCATTCGCTTGGGCTTGCGCTAAAGCCCGATCCTCAGCGGCCTTCATGCGTGCTACGGCTTCGGCACGTTGATCGGGATCCTGCCAATTGACCGAAGGATCACTCAGCACATCGTCTACGGATTCAACCACCGCATTCAATTGCTTATCGCCCACGTCTTTCGCATCGGCCAGAGCATGGCGTATCGGGTTTTGGATCCCAACAGGAAGCGCGGGTGCAGCACCCCGTGCATGCGAAGCCAGCAGCGGTGTGCCCTGTCGGGTCATCGTTAATTCTGCATCTTGAGTTTCCTCCCTGTGGCGTGGAGACAGTTTTCGACCCGCTTCAGCAACTCCCAATGGGTCAGCATGGACGTCCTCTCCATGGGACGACTTCGTCACACCGGGGGAGGGATCCGTCGCGGGTTGGATCCAAAGCAAGCAGGCTGTGACCAAGGCGATCGCCAAGGAAACCGCGATAGCATGGGGTTTGCGACTCATCTGGATGAGAGGATTATCGGGATATCAGGGATTAGCGTATAGACTAAACTACGTTGAACGTGTGACACAACCATGAAGTGCCTCAATATATGATGAAGCGACGGTAAGTTTCACCGCATCTGGTACGTTCGTCCTTATTTCAAAGATTACCAGTTCTTTTCTGCTTTGATCATCTCAGCATCTTCGAAGCCAAAGGCACGGAGCACCCCGCGAGCCATCATTCTATTGCCTTCGGGATTCATGTGGCAGCCGTCCGTGGTGAGGCGGTTCTTGAACTCACCGCCATAAAAGAACTTGCCGAAGTTCTTGGGTTTTCCCTTCACACCTGGGATCTTATTGATCGCCGCCTGCATGTCAGTATTGAGATCGGCGAGTGGCAACTCGCGCTCCTTGGCGGTCTGACGAAGAAAATCGTTATAGGGAATCATGTCCTGATTGAGCTCTTTGCTGGCGTCTTCTCCGATCATGGTGGAGGTCAAAATGACCACTTTGATGCCAGCCTTCTGACACTTGTCGAGAATCTCGGTAATGTTTTTCTTGTAGTCGTCAATGCCAACTCCCTCGAAGGTACGATTACCGAGCACGAGTTTGAAGTGCCAGACATCGTTCACGCCGCAGCTAAGTGTCATCCAATCGGGCTTTTTACTGATTACCGCTGCATCGAGACGGGCGAGCATGTCGTTGGACTTATTGCCACTTTTGCCTGCCGGCAGCTTGTTGATCTTGAGGCCATTGGCTGCAAAGCCCTTGATCACGAGATTGACGTAACCGTTACCACGGTTGCCAGCCTGGGTGATGGAGTCACCCATGAAAGCGACGGTTTCGCCGTCCTTGACGAGGATGTCTGCTGAAGCAGCGGTAACCAACAGCGCGGAGGCAAACCACAGAGAGGAAAGATGTTTGGTGATCATGACCGCTCAGGCTATCGGGAAGTCGATGGTGCACAAGAAGGAAGAAATGGCTTCTTTCCCAACGTATCTGTGCATCATGACCGCCATGAAACGCCTGCTCTTCGTCATACAGGCCTTGACCCTGCCTGTTTTCGCTGAAAAGCCTGTCCCGAAGAATCCCAACTTCATCGTCATTATGGTCGATGACATGGGCTACTCGGATATTGGTTGCTTCGGCGGCGAAGTGAAGACCCCCAATCTCGATGCACTCGCCGAGGGCGGCATGCGCTTCACCCAGTTCTACAACACCGCCAAATGCCACACTACCCGTGCCGAACTGCTCACTGGCAACTATGCCTACTCCATCGGCGACAACAAGATGGAGTACGGTGCGACATTTGGTGAAGTGATGGGCGCCCATGGTTACCGCACGATCTGTTCGGGCAAATGGCATCAGATACCACTGCCCACGGAGCGCGGCTTTGATCGCTACTATGGTCTGGCCGATGGCTGCTCCAACTTCTTCAACCCGGGCCTCAAGGCACGTGATGGCGAAGGCCCTCCGGGGCGAAAGGGTCAGAACCGAGTGCGTCGCTGGGCCATCGAGGACAAGGTGATCATGGGCTACACCGATCCCGATCCTAATTTTTACCACACAGATAACTTCACCAACTATGCCATCGACCGCCTCGAGGAGTACAAAACCGAGAACAAGCCCTTCGTCCTCTACCTGCCGTACACAGCACCACACTATCCCCTGCACGCCTGGCCCGAGGACATCGCCAAATACCGGGGCAAATACATGGTCGGCTGGGATGAGATCCGCAAGCAGAGGTTCAAGCGCATGAGGGAGATCGGCATCATCGACGACCGCCACCAACTCACCCCGCGCGAAGGTCGCGCCTGGGATTCTCTAACAGACAAGCAAAAGGAAGAAGAAGACCTCAAGATGGCCGTCTACGCTGCAATGATCGATCGCTTAGACCAGAACCTTGGGCGACTCTTCGCCAAGCTCAAAGAGCTCGGCAAGTGGGAGAACACCCTGATTGTGTTCATGTCCGACAACGGTGCCTGCAAGGAACAACCCAACACCACCCCCGACATTCCGCCGGGTCCGGTGGAAAGCTATCGCACAGTGTCGGCAGAATGGGCCAACGCCAGCAACACGCCCTACCGCAAGTTCAAGTCCACCGACTACGAGGGCGGCATCCGCACCTCCTTCATTGCTCACTGGCCTGCGGTGATCAAACCCGGCCAAACCACAGATCAGTTCGGTCACCTGGTCGACATCTCCGCCACCATGCGTGACATCACGGGTGCCAAGTATCCCAAGACAATCATGGGCAAGCAGACCAAGGAGCCCGTCGGCAAGTCACTGCTGCCCATCTTCCAAGGCAGGCAGCGTGAGGGTCACGAAGTGGTCTACTGGCGCTTTGGTAGAGCCAACGCGATTCGCATTGGCGACATCAAGGCGGTGCGTGCCAAAGACGGCTGGGACCTGTTTGACCTGAAGAAAGACCCCACGGAGATGAACAATCTCAACAAAACCATGCCTGAGAAGGCAAAGGAAATGGGTGCAATGTGGGATGCTTGGAAGGCCGAAACGGCCAAACGTCCTAATTGACTTGTAAGCGTTTGAGCTCCTGACCGGAATGCTTGCACTCCTTGCTCCGGCTACGCCTTCGACTCGTCGTCCGCTCCACTCGCGGACAAGTTGGAACTTCATCGAGCTGAGAGGTTCACCGTGATCGACTCGAAGCCGACCTCACGGGTGTAGGCTTCCTCACGCTCCACGTTGGGTACGGCTTCCGTCACGGACACCAAGCCCACCTTCTTACTGAGGCTTTTGAGCAGACTACGCACGATAAGCCGGGCATGCGGCGCGCCCAGGCAGAGGTGCTTGCCGAAACCAAAGGACAGATGAGGGTTGGGCTTGCGGTCGAGCTGGATCTCTCCGGGTTGCTTGAAAACCTCACCATCGAGGTTGGCGGCGGCCCAGCCGAGGCCAATGCGCTCGTTGGCTCCCACCTGCGTGCCGTGCACGTCGGTGGAAACCGGGCACACCCGACCAATCTGCGTGAGCGGCATGAACACGCGGAAGAACTCTTCAGCGGCGTGGATCACGCGTTTGGGGTCTTCGCGCAGGAAGTTCAAGGCCTCAGGATTGTCGGCGAAGTAGGCGAGAATGGATGTAACACTGTGGATGATGGTGTCGCGGCCGCCTGCAAAGGTCAGGTTGCCAAAGCCGAGCATCTCGTCGCGGGTCAGCTTGCGTCCCTGAAAATCGGCCTTCACCAAGGCACTGAAAAAGTCGTCACCGGGCTCCTTCTCGGCGCGATCGAACTGCGCGTTGAGATAGTCTTCGAGCACGATGCCCTTCTTGAACTCACCACCCTCGGCCTTAAAGACGTGTACGCCCCAGCCGATCCAGATATCGGCCTCGGTCTCGGGCACATCGAGCAGGTAGGTCAGCGCACGCGACTGAAGCGGCAGGGCGAACTCGCCGACAGCTTCGAAGGCATCTCCAGCCATCGCCTTGTCAACCAGTTCGTCGATCAGCGCCTCCACCTTGGCCGCGAACTCAGGCTTCTTGGGTTGGTCGAAGAAGGGCTGAACGATGGCGCGCCACTCGGTATGCTCCGGCGGATTGGTTTCGATCGGCAGCTGACGGATGGAGCGCACTTCTTCTTCAGAAGGAATGGGCACACGAAAGGGAGCATCCGAGCTGAAGGTCTCCCAATCTTTGGCAGCAGCACGCACGTCGGCATGTTTTAAAAGCATGGCGATATCCTCGCCGTGCACCGGGCATTTCATCACAGGACCGTGTTTGCGGGCCTCTTCAAAGGGATCGGGGATGTTCTTCATCGAGCAGGAGTCAGACAACAGTAGCGGCTCAAAACGGTCAATCCTCCAGCGCAGACTCGACCCAATCCGGATGCTTCAAATACCATTGCACCGTCTCACGGATGCCTTGCTCGTGGTCCTTGCTCGGCTTCCAGCCTAACTCGCGACGGATTTTACCCGCATCGATGGCATAGCGTAGGTCATGGCCAGGCCGATCTTGGACGTGCTCAATTAGCATGGCGTAGGGCCTCCTGTCAGGCCGGGGCTGAAGCTCATCGAGCACGCTACAGATTTGGCGCGCTATGTGAATGTTGCGGCACTCCTGATTGGCGCCAATGGCATAGGTGTCTCCGGGAACACCACGTTCGCTAACGCATTGCAGAGCGACCACGTGGTCGGTCACATGCAGCCAATCGCGGATGTGCTGCCCATCACCATAAATGGGAATGGTCTCTTCGCGCAGAGCTCTGAGGATGACTGCCGGGATCAGCTTTTCAGGATGCTGAAAGGGACCGTAGTTATTGGTGCAGTGGGTAACGATGACGGGCAGGCCATGGGTGTGGCGCCACGCTCGTGCCAGATGGTCAGCCGCCGCTTTACTGGCTGCGTAGGGCGAGCTGGGCCGGTATGGACTGGCCTCGGTGAACCGGCCCTCGCTTCCCAGCGAGCCAAAGACCTCATCGGTAGAGACGTGGACGAAACGGAAGTTTGTCTGAACCTCTGGTCGAAGCGCCGACCAGTATTCGCAAGCTGCTTCGAGCAAACAATGGGTGCCGGTGATGTTGGTGCGGATGAATGGATTGGAGCCGCTAAGCGAGCGGTCGACGTGACTCTCCGCCGCAAGATGGATCACGCGATCGGGCTGAAAGCGGCCGAAGGCAGATGCAAGCGACTCGGCATTGCAGATGTCAGCATGCAAGAACTCGTAGTCAGCATGGATACTTGCATCCTCCAAAGAACTCAGGTTGCCAGCATAGCTGAGTGCATCGATGTTGAGCACTTTATGACCACTGCCAAGCAGAGCCTTCACAAGATGGCTGCCAATGAAACCGGCTCCACCTGTCACGATAATCTTCATCGGCGCTCAGACTGACAGCACTGCTGTGCCCTCTGCAATGTTTCTGAAACTACATTCGAGTTGAATTACCAGTCGAGGCACCTTTATTTGCGGTATGCATGGCATCACTCGATACTGCCAGATTGGACTTGCCGCCCTTGCTTTGTCATCTGCTCTCAAAGCCGATGAACCCCTACCCCTAGGCAAAGAGCCTGAGCTACCGCCAATCGAAGCGGATCGAGCAGGGTTCTTCAGACCGGATCTGCCCTCTTTTATGGTGCGAATCGCAGATGATGGGTCTTGGCTCGATGAGAACTTTGAGCCACTGGTGGATGACAAAGCCCTCAAGGCATATCTCATCGATAAAAAGAACGAATTCGAGGCCAAAGGCAAGGTGCCTCAGCTGAAGCTGCGCGGCAATCCGCAGGTGCTCAGCGATGGGATAAAAGAAATACTCAAAATTGCATGGCCTATGGGACTGATGGTGAACGGCTTTGATCCTATCCAGCGGCCGGATCTGATAAGCACCCGCGAAGGTCTTCCCGAAGCTGGAGAATACACGTTTGTCATCATCGTGAGTGAAGACGGACGGGTGACCATGAATTACGAGGCCATGGACGCCGGTCCTGGAGACCGCCATTTCAAGCGACTGATTCAGAAATTGGAACTGGCCGGCCGGAAACATCCCGACGGCCCCAAGGGCCTGAAGATTTGGATGCTGCCCGATAAGCCAGCCGAACACCCGCACGTGATCGATGTGCTCAATGCGCTGTCCGAGGCCAAGATCCCTAAAATCCGCTTTGTGAAGCCTGAGAAAAAGTAAGCCAAAAATGCCATTCCATGTGCGATAATGTTTGACTACAAACCATGCGGTCATGCGCTACATTCGATTCGGAATATGATGTTACAGTTTCCCTCACCAACACAGCTCATTCCAGCACTGCTCATTCTGGGCGCGAGGTTGGTCTCAGCCGAGATCGACTTCAACCGCGACGTGCGACCCATTCTCTCGGATCGCTGCTTCGCCTGCCACGGCTTTGATGCCCACGACCGCAAAGGGCACATCCGCCTCGACGTGGCCGATGGTGAGGACGGCGCCTATCGCACACGCAAGGGCTGGACAGGCATCAAGCCTGGTGACTTGAAGAAAAGCGAAGTCTGGTTGCGCATTATCAGCGACGACGAAGAGGAGATCATGCCTCCGCCAGAATCGCACAAAAAACCACTCAATGAGGAAGAGCAGGCCATCATCAAGCAGTGGATTCTGGAGGGTGCCAAATATGATGACTTTTGGGCCTTCGTGCCGCCGGACAAGCCGGTCATGCCCAAGGTGAAGCAGGACAACTGGAGTGAGCAGGCCATCGATCAATTCACGCTCAAGCGCATGGAAGAGGAAGGCCTCAAGCCATCTGAGGAAGCTGACAAGCGCACCCTCATTCGCCGCGCCACCTTTGACCTCACCGGTCTGCCGCCCACTCGCGAGGAGATTGCCGCCTTCCTTGGGAACCGTAGCGCCGATGCCTACGAAAAGCTGGTCGATGAACTCATCAGCCGCCCACAATACGGCGAGCACATGGCGCGCTACTGGCTTGACCTGGTTCGCTTTGCCGACACCAACGGCATGCACAAGGACTTTTACCGCAACAACGTGCTCTATCGCGATTGGGTTATTAGGTCGTTCAACGACAATCTCGGTTACGATGACTTTCTGCGCTACCAGCTCGCGGGCGATCAGATCCCGGAGGGTGGCAACGACGCACTGGTGGCGTCCGGCTTTAATCGTCTTCACCTCATCATCGATCGCGGCACGGCACTCCCCGAAGAGAGCCACTTCAAGAACGTCCTGGATCGGGTAACGGCAGTAGGAACCGCTTTCATGGGCCTGACCGTGCAATGTGCGCAATGCCACGACCACAAGTACGACCCCATCACGCAGAAGGACTTCTTCTCCATGTATGCCTTTTTCAACAACGATGAAGCCGAACCCGAAACCCGTGGCCGCCAGCGAACCGGTTTGCAGCCACCCTTCATCGAAATCCCAACGGATGCGCAGAAGGATGAACTGGCGAAGTTGGATGCCAAACTGGCGGAGCTGAACCGGCAGATCGCCGCGCTCAAGAACGAGAAAAAGACGCTCAAGACCATCGAAGATGAGGTGGCCAAAGTGAAGAAGCAGCGTGACGCCATCGCCAACGCCGTGCCCAAGGCCATGATCATGCGCGAGCGTGAAGAAATCCGCCCGGCCCATCTGCGCATCCGCGGTGCCTATGATGCCATTGGTGACGTCGTCCCTCGCGCCACGCCCGATTTTCTGCCGCCGCTTGAGACCGCCGGCGAAGTGCCCAGCCGCCTCGATTTGGCCAACTGGTTCGTCAATCCCAAGCACCCGCTTACCGCGCGCGTGCAAGTCAATCGCCTGTGGCAGCAATTCTTTGGCGTGGGTCTTGTGAAAACCTCCGAAGACCTCGGCGCACAAGGTGAAGTGCCCAGCCATCCCCAGCTGCTCGACCTTCTTGCCACCAACTATGTCGAAAGCGGGTGGGACACCAAGGCCTTGGTAAAATCCATCGTGATGAGCCAGACCTACCGCCAAGCCTCCGCCAGCGCCCGCCAAGACTTTGCTTCCGACCCTGAGAACCGTCTGCTTGCTCGTGGCTCGCGCTACCGTATGGACGCGGAAATGGTGCGCGATCAGATCCTCGCTACCAGCGGTCAGCTCTCCAGCCAGATGTACGGGCCCAGCGTGAAGCCACCGCAGCCTCCGGGTCTGTGGAAGGCGGTCTCCATGACTGGCCAGGTCTTCAAAGCCGACAGCGGTGAGAGCATTCGGCGCCGCAGCATATACACCTTCTGGAAGCGCGCCATGCCGCCACCGCAAATGACCATCATGAACGCACCCATCCGCGATGCCTGCATCTCGCGTCGTGAGCGCACCAACACGCCAACCCAAGCGCTGCTGATGCTCAACGAAAGCCAATACCTGCTAGCGTCACGTGCCCTTGCGCAAAAGGTGTTGGCCATGGAAGGCATCGACCAATCCATGCGCATTGAAGCGGCTTATGAGATTGTTACCTCCAAATTGCCCGATGCCGATGAAGTCTCCACCTTCGCCACGCTGATCGCCGACCTCGAGAAGGACTACAGCGCGAAGCCCGAACTGGCCGATGCGATGTGCAACGGCGTGCAAGTGACCGATGCGAAATCAAAAGCCCGCCTCGCCTCGTGGACCATGTTCGTCAGCACCCTCTACAACTTGGACATCACCAAAACCCGCGAATGAGTGCTTACATTTACGACTCTCCCACGATGCAGTCGCGCCGTCGCTTCCTGCTCAATACCGGTATGGGCCTGGGCTCGGCCGCCATGGCCTCGCTGTTTCCCCAATTGCGCGGAGCGACTCTAAACGGAGGCAGCCATCATCAGGCCCGCGCCAAACGCGTGATCTTCCTCTTCATGGCGGGTGCACCCAGTCAGATTGACCTCTTCGACTACAAGCCCGACCTCCACAAGCTCTTCAAGACACCACTGCCGCCCTCCATCAGCATGGGCCAGCGCGTGACCGCCATGACCAAGGGCAAGGAGCAGCTGGTCGCTCCCTCCAAGTTCAAGTTTGCCCAAAAGGGCAAGAGCGGTGTGTGGATGAGTGAGCTCTTGCCGCATCTCTCCGAAATGGCGGACGACCTCTGCCTAATTCACTCTTTCCAGACCAACGCCATCAACCACGACCCGGGCAAGACCTCCTTCTGCACCGGTTCCGAAATTCCCGGTAAGCCGAGCATGGGTGCCTGGCTGAGTTACGGCTTGGGTTCGCTCAACGAGAACCTGCCCGACTACGTGGTCATGCCCTCGGCCAAGTGGAGCGGCAAGGTCAACGTGCAGGCACTCTACTCGCGCCTCTGGGGCAGCGGCTTTTTGCCCTCCAAACACCAAGGCACCAGCTTCCAAAGCACGGGCGATCCGGTGCTCTTCCTCTCCAATCCCAACGGGGTGGACGCCAAAATTCGGCGGCGCATGCTGGACTCACTGGATGAGGTGAACCGCAAGCACCTGGCCGAAATTGGCGACCCCGAAATCGAGACCACCATCAGCCAACAGGAGATGGCCTTCCGCATGCAGAGCTCCGTGCCGGAACTCACCGATATTTCCAAGGAGCCCAAGGAAATTCTCGAGATGTATGGCCCCGAGGTAAACGAACCCGGCACCTACGCCCGCAACTGCCTGCTCGCTCGCCGCATGGCCGAGCGCGGCGTGCGCTTCACCCAGCTCTTCCACCGCGGTTGGGACCACCACTCCAAGCTGCCGCAGAACATC
>JBMYMN010000031.1:0-20090 GCA_049597355.1 Luteolibacter sp. | reverse complement strand
TGACAATGGACTCGTGGCCTTGCTCAGTTAGATGCTTGCCGACTTCGAGAGTCCCGCGCTCAACGCCGCCGGCGTTGAGTTCAGGCAGAATTTGAACGACTTTCATGGGCTAGACGGCCCGAAGCTGACAGCCTGCACAGGGATTGGCGAGTTCTTAAGGGCTTTTGGTTGGTAGGATGAGGCCTCAAATACGATTTGATTTTTATGCGCCGAGAAGCCACAACCTCCGGCCATGGCCAAGTCCGCTAACGAAAACCGAGTGGTGGTGAAGGTGTTCCTCTACGGTATTCAGCCGCAGATCTGGCGCCGCTTTTCCATTGATTTGGGTGCGACCTTCCTAGAACTCAACGATGCCATTCAGGCGGCGATGGGCTGGGACAACAAGCACCCTCACGAGTTTCGTCATGGCAAAGGTAAGAACCTGGTGGATGTGATCGGGCCGTTGGGACTGGAGGATCAGACGCCCGGTGAGTTCCAGGACGAGACCAAGTTGACCATCGCCGATTTCATTGGCCGTCGTCGCACGCCCATCCGCATTCTTTACCGCTATGATTTTGCCGATGAGTGGGTGCATGAGTTGGTGTTCGAGAAGAAGGAACACGGTGAAGCCTCAGCCGGCCCTGAGATGATCGAGGGTGAACGCAACTGCCCTGAAGAGGACTCGGGAGGAACTTTCCAGCACATGCAGGCCCAAGCCGGTGACACTCAGTGGATGAGTCCGGGATACGATCCCGAGGCCTTTGACATCAAGGCGGTGGACTTTGCCGCCAAGAAGACGCGCAAACGCAGTTAGTGGGTTGGGCAGACCGGCAGGCGCCTCATGCGGCCGTGGCTCCGAGAGCTCTCAGAGCTTTCAAAACAGAACTCACTTCGAGTTCCTCTTGGCAGCGCTCGTCGAGTGGGCATCGGAAGGTGAAGCAGGGCGCACACTCAACGTGGCGACGCACCACATGGTGACGTTTACCCAAGGGCCGCTTCCAGCTTGCATCGTTTGGGCCGAAGAGTGTGATGCAGGTAGCGCCGAGGTGGGAGGCAATATGGGGCAGTGAGCCGTCAGCGGCGACCACCATGCCGTGACTGGCGATCATGTCCATCTCCGGCTCGTGAAGATTCACGGCGCTGCTGGTCGTTTGGTTGCCGACATGGTGGGCAAGTTCCCTGCCCAGATTGCGGCCGCCCTCAATTTGGCCGATGGTTACCGCATGGCTTCCCATCAGTTCATCAGCGACTTGTTGCCAGCGTTGGAGCGACCACTCATGGCTTGAGCCGAAGTCCGAGTCCGGCACCAGCAGAACCGAGTTCTCGCGTTGTGAGACTGCCAGTTGCACAGGGTGAAAGAATTCGGGCTTGGCAGTGGGGATGCCCATTTCGGCAACGGCCTTGAGGTAGAACTGCACCCGGTGTTCGGTGACGTGGGGTTGGTCCTTGAGGGTTTCGCTGAGTTGCTTGGTCAGCTTACCGACCGCGGGTCCCAAGCGCTTGTGAATGCCCGCCTTGCGTACGACTTTCACGAGATCGCCGGGCTCCCAAATCAAGGCCACCTGCCATTCTTCGGTCAGTGTCTCGGGGGTGTGGACAGTCAGGCTGGGAACCGTGGTCCAGAAGGCCTTCTGATTGGGCTGGCAGAGCACGCCGATGCCCAATCCCGCGCCGGCCAGCGCCCGTACCGCCGGCACTGAAAAACAGGCCTCGTCCCAGCGCTCGGGCGCTACGATCAGCAGTTCTCGGGAAGGAGCTGACATTGCATCAGTTTAGGAGCAGGCATGTCAGTTGGCAATCAAGCAAACAGTTCCTGACACATGGGGCAAGACTTCCCGTCGCACCCCCGCGCAGTGCAATACTCGCGACCGTAGAAGATGATCTGCAGATGGAGTTTGTTCCACTTTTCTTTTGGGAAACACTTTTTCAGATCGCGTTCGGTCATTTCCACGTTCTTGGCACGGCTCAGTTTCCAGCGCTTGGCGAGGCGGTGGATGTGGGTGTCTACGGGGAAGGCCGGCACACCGAAGGCCTGAGCCATGACGACGGATGCTGTCTTGTGGCCGACGCCGGGTAGCGCTTCGAGGTCTTCGAAGTTGTCGGGCACTTCGCCGCCGTGTTGTTCGACGAGGATTTTGGATAGTTCGGAGATGGCTTTGGACTTGCGCGGTGAGAGACCACAGGGACGAATGACTTCACGAATGTTGTCCACTGGCACCTTCATCATGTCCTGCGGGTTATCAGCTAGCTTGAATAAAGCGGGTGTCACTTGGTTGACGCGACTGTCCGTGCATTGGGCGGAGAGTAGAACGGCTACCAACAGGGTGTAGGAGTCTGTGTGGTCCAGCGGAATAGGCGTCTTGGGATAGAGTTCCTCAAGACGTTCGAGGACCAGATCTGCGCGTTCCTGCTTGAGCATACAGCGACATTTTCAGTTCATGAGAATAGCTTCAAGCCATGAAATTTGCTGCCCTGTTCCTCTTGCTACTGCTCAGTAGCTGCAAGACCTACCCTATTGCCACTACGCCATCTGCTTCAGGCTTCAAGGAGCCCAAAAGCCATGCTTTGTTTGTAGTCAGTCACGGCAAGCACACGGGTCTGATTGTGGATGGAGACAGTGTGAATCAGCAGTTACCGGCCCTGGCTGAACTCTTCGGCCAACCCGCCTACTACGAAATCGGTTGGGGCGATGCCGGCTTTTACCGCTCGCCTAAAGTCACCAGCGGCCTAGCCATCAATGCCATCTTCATGCCCACGCCCGCCATCATTCATGTCGTTGCGCTCAACGAGCATCCGCAGGAAGCGTTTCCATTCAGCGAGGTGGTAAGTCTGAATGTATCGCCAACCCACTATCGCCAGATGCTCGGATTTATCGACTCAAGTTTTAAGCGCAATGATGAGCAGAAGATCATCCATCAGGGACCGGGTATCTATGGCCAATCCGCTTTTTATGATGCAATCGGCCGCTACTACCTCTTCAACACTTGCAACAAGTGGACGGCGAAAGGGCTCCGTAGTGCCGGCTTGCCGGTGGAGGCCGTAACCCCCATTACGTCGAGTGACGTAATGAATCAGGTTCGGGAGAATTCGGTTTTGTTTACGAATTCTCATTGAAATTCCCAAACAGAACCTCGGCCCTTGCATTGAACCAGAAGCGAGCTAAGAAGCTCCCACATGTCGCTTCGCACCAAGGACTTTCACTATGATTTGCCTCAGGATTTGATCGCCGACCGGCCGCTGGCTGAGCGGTCTGCTTCGCGCATGATGGTGGTGCATCGCGATAGCGGGCAGATCGAGCACAAGATGTTTTGCGACCTCCCCGACTACCTTACGCCTGAAGACCTATTGGTGCTCAATGACACCAAAGTCATTCCCGCTCGAGTATTCTCGGATGACGGCAGCATCGAGTTGCTCTGTCTCGATCGCATGTCACCCCTCGATTGGCGCTGTTTGGTGCGGCCCGGAAAGAAGATGAAAGTGGGTAGGACCTTAACCGTAGGTGGGATTCGGGGTGAAGTGATCGAGGTATTCGAAAATGGCGACCGACTTGTGCGCTGGCAAGCTGCGTTGGATCTTGATGAGCACGGTCACCTTGCGTTGCCCCATTACATGGGGCGTGAGGACGAAGAGTCTGATCGTGAACGCTACCAAACGGTGTATGCCAAAGAGGAGGGTGCCATCGCTGCACCCACCGCAGGACTGCACTATACCTCTGCGGTTTTAGAGAGGCTCCGTCACACTTTCCTCACACTGCATGTTGGAGTCGGCACCTTCCGCCCGGTGAGTGTGGAGAAATTGAATGATCACGTCATGCATTCCGAGCGTTACCATCTGAGCGCGGACACCGCGAAGCAGGTAAACCAAGCCGGTCGAGTGTTTGCGGTGGGAACGACCGTCACCCGCGTGTTGGAGTCACTGGCCAACTCTGTAAACGGCGCGCGCGTCTTGGAAAAGGAGCAGAGCGGGGAGACTGACATCTTCCTTCATCCGCCCTACGACTTCCGAGTGGTAGGTGCGCTGCAGACTAATTTTCACCTACCAGAGAGCACGCTCATCATGCTGGTCAGTGCCTTCGCCGGGCGCGAACTGACCATGGAGGCTTATGCCAAGGCAGTGGAGGAGCGCTACAGATTTTACAGCTATGGCGACTGCATGTTGCTGGTTTGACTTTTCCCAAGTTTGGGTATCCACCACGAAGTCAGTAGGCCAATCATGCTGAGAATCATCACTCCCCAGTCGCCAATGATGGAGTATAGAGTGATACTGGGTTGAGTAGGGATATCCACCTCCACCAAGAGTGAGCCACGAGTGAAATGGTTACCGCTTTCACTTCGAAGTTCCTGAAATGCTCCGGTATCTGGATGCGCTGTGGTGCCGATGGTGTTGATGGCGCAACTTACGCCGTTGTTGGCGCAGCGCAGCATGGGTCGGCGCAGTTCAATGCAACGGAACTTGGCGTAGGCGAAATGCTGGGCGGCGGCGGGGCTCTCTTTGAACCAGCCGTCATTGGTGACATTGACGATCACCTGAGGTTCTTGCCGAACAAACTTGCGCTTGAGACGCGGCACGCTGTCCTCATAGCAGATGGAAGGAATAGCTTGCACGTTCTCGCCATCTGCCAGCGGGATGGAGAGCGGTTCGAAGGATTGGCCTTTGGTGAAGCTGCCGTGGAATTCCGCGCCCGACTGTGCCTCGTAAATGCTCTTGAGCCATGGGACCTGCTCAATCAGGGGAATGGTTTCGCCAAACCAGACGAGGTGATGCTTGCGGTGAGTGAGTAACTCGCCCTCAGGGCTAAAGAAGGCGATGGAGTTCCAAGCATCGCCGCCTTCTTTCATGAACATCATGCTCTCTCCATTTTCACTCTCACCCTGGACGGCTTCGAATTCCGTCACGCCGTAAATTAGCTGGAAGGGGCCAAGCGCACGAACTCGAGCGATGGTTTGGGTATTCTCGATCCACTCACCCCATGTATCGTCCTCACCACGGAAAATACTACCTCCCAACGCGGCCTCGGGCCACATCACCCAATCGGGCCAGTGGGTGACGATACCACCTTCCTCGCCCCGCTTGATCTGCTCTTGTAGCCGAAGGTTGTCTGCCTCAAGGATAGCCTCCAGAGCTGCGAGGGTCTCCTCCTCGTAGGCCATATGGATGTCCAGCGGATCCCACAGCACACGTGCGGCATCTTGCGGAATGTTAAGCTGCACGAGCACGGTCTTTAGACGCAGCGACTCTTTATTGCCTTCGATGGCGAGGCGAATGAGTCCGTAGCAGAGCAGGAGGGCCACCAACAGTGCCGCGATGCAGAAGTCCATTCGGGTCTGGCGCATGGCAGCACCGGCGCTTCTGGCACTACCCATCATTCGGCCCATGGTTTGTAGCAAGACTACCTGCAGAAAGATAGGCACCATGGCTAGGGCTGTGACACCGAGGAGGTCGGCGGACTGGGCGAGCACCGGAGTCTGGTGGAAGGCCACGCCAAGTGAGTTCCAACCAAAGCCGGTGATCATCCAGCCGCGGATCCACTCCAGCCCCATCCAGGCAGTGGCGTTGCAGAAGCCGAAGCGCAGGCTGCGGGTAATGGTTTCTAGTGTGCCCAGGTCTGCCGGTTGATTGCGCCATGGATTACCAAGAGTTGCGCTGAAGGCACCGAATAGAACCCAATAGACAGACAAGTAGGCAGGGATGAGCAGAGCCGCAATGGGCGCAACAATACCGAACCACCAGAACTGGATACCGCAACTCACCAAGCCGGCTACCCCACCGTAGAAGGCCCCTCTCCAAGAGCATCGGGGCCCATCGAGTTTCCACAGCACACAGAACATGGGAACAAAGGCAAGCCACACGAAATTGCCCAGATCAAATGGCGGGAAGCACAATGCGACGAGTAAACCACTTAGGGCACTCAGTGCCATGCGCGCCCACAAGGCACGGCTGCGCATGGCATGGCCGACCACCGTATGGAGTTTGTGGAGTTTGCCCATTGGATGCAGCTTCGTTGGCCTAGCGGCGATGGTCAACACTCTGGCAACACCTCAGCAATCACTGGCTCCACGGCAAAGATGCGCTGTGCCGTCTCGGCCACTTCTTCGGGTTTGAGGTCGGAATACACCTGGTCGAGTTGACGGTGAGTGTCGGCCGAATGATTGAAGAGCAGATCCAAGGCGGTGACTCGCGCGGTGGCGGCAAGCGACTGCTGCTGGAGGGCGAGCCCGCTGAGCGCGGTGGCGCGCACCCGCTCGAAGGCATCGGTGGGGATGCCCGCATCGGCAATCTTGGCAATTTCCTTGAGCATCTCCTCGCGGGCAAGCTCAGCCTGTTGTGGAGAGGTAGCCAGATAGAAGCTGAATAACCCAGTATCGTAGCCCATGAACTGGGTGGCGCCAACTTGGTAAGCCAGACCCAGTTCTTCACGGATACGACCAAACAGAGGGCCCGCCATATCCGAGGCGTATTCTTGGAGGAAAGCCAGCGCATGGCGATCCTCGGCACTGACATCGCAGCCCTCGTAGCCGATGGCAAGGACCGCCTGCTTTTTGGGCAGGCGGCGGGTGATCTCTTGGGCGGGCTGAAAATTGTGGGCCGGAGGCTTCCAGGATTTGCCGGGGTGCATGATACCGAAGTATTTCTCCAGATCCTCGAGCATGGCCTCCGACTCGAAATCACCGCAAACGGCAAGGCTGAGATTTTTGCCGACGAGGTGTTTGCGCTGGTGCTGAAGCAACTTCGGACGATGAAGAGACTTCAAGCTATCCTTTGAGCCCATGGCATTGAGACCATAACCGACCGATTGGTATGCTTTATGTTTTAGAGTCTGCATCACGAGTTGCAAAGGATCCTGCTGACTCTCCTGAAGGCTGGCCAGCTGGCTGGCCTTCTCGCGTTCGAGGGTCATCTCGTCCAGGCTGGGAGCGATGGCGATTTCGGCCATGACTTTCGCCACTGTCACGCAGTCAGTGCTAAGGCCTGAGGCGTGGAGGAGCAGTGCGTTGTTGCCCGCAGCAGCACCAATAGAGGCTCCCAGGCTCTCCAAATCGCGAGCGATTTGTTCACCACTGCGGGTTTCGGTTCCCTTAGGGAGGGTGGCGGCCAACAGGCAGTTGATGCCTTGATTGGTTACGGATTCTGATGGTAGCCCGGCGCGGGCGGCCAATTGGAATTGGACCATCGGTATTCGATGATCTGCGATGAGGGCCACCTTGAGACCATTACCAAGTGTGTGACACTCAATATCTGCACTTTTGCTGCGTTTGGTTTGGCCTCGCTTTGGAATGGGGGCGTTCACGGGGTCGAGTATGGTGAGGTTGAGCCCGCGTTCATTGAGGTGACTGGCGGCGTATTCCAGTTGCTCCGGATGCACCCGCTCCAGACTTTGAAGGTAGTGGCGCGTGAAGTTAAGATCTCTTGATTCATGCCAGTTTGAGGCGAGGTCAGTGGCTCGTCCAGAGGCTGTCATCAGAGTGCGGAATTGGCTGGAGGCAATCTGTCTACAAGCTTTCTCTACATCAAAAACCAACTGGTCTGTATTTATAGATCGAACCACATCCTTAATGCCTTTGATTAGGTCTTCAACCCTTTCCGGTTGGCATTCGGCACTGACACCGAAGAGGCCATCCATACCATGAAAGCTCCATTGAAAAGCCGAAATTTCATGGGCGAGTGCCTGCTGCTCGCGCAGAGCTTGATAGAAACGGGAGGAGCGGCCACGACCAAGAACAGCGGCCAGGATTTCGAAGGCTGGAGAGATAGGATCATTGAGTGCAGGGCTGCGCCAGCACAGTGAGAGGCGACTGACGGGAATCTCGAAACGGTCGCGAGCGAAACGCGGGCCCAATTGTGCGGGGTCACTGGCCACCATTGGCTCGACACCCCCTCTTGCATGGCAATCACCGGTTAGTTCCTCAAGTTGCTTGCGGACGTTATCCGAGTCAAAATCACCTGAAATCGCCAGAAAACTGCGGTCGGTGGTGTAGCGTTGTCGGTGATAGCTGATGAGATCCTCGTAAGAGATGGCATCGAAGAGATGGCGGTGGCCAATTACGGGATAGCGACGTGGATCCTGTTGAAAAACCGTTGAGAGCATCATCTTCATGATTCGGTCGTCGGGATCGTCGAGTCCCATGTCAATCTCACGCCGGATGACGTCCTTCTCACGCTCGAATTCATCCTCGGGTAGGGTAGGGTGGTAGACCAGACCTGTGAGGCATTTGAGGAACTCGGGGAGTGATTTGGCAGGGCCATCGATATAGTAGACCGTGCGGCCGAAGGTGGTGTAGGCGTTCCAGTGGCCCCCCGCGCCCTGCACTGTCTGCGCCAGTTCCTCACTGCCGTAGTCGCGCGTGCCCTTGAAGACCATGTGTTCGAGGAAATGAGACAGGCCCGCGCCGAGCAGGCGGTCCTCGTGGATGCTACCTGTTTCCACCCAGGCCTGCGCACTGACTACCGGCACGGTGGCATCCGGATCGAGGATCACCGTCAAGCCATTGGGTAGGATTTCGACGGTGGCAGAAGTAATGGGGTATTGCACCCACGATGCTTTGCATCGTGAGAGTCATCGGTCAACGGTCATCAGTGCTTGTCTGTTGATCTCAGGGCTATGGAGTCCCACCTACTATCCGAAACGCAGTCACTCCGGCGAGAAACTAGCCAGAATCATGATCTCGCATCCGCTCAATCTATGGCACCGCATTGGACTTGCAGCCACCTACAAGAGTCGAGGATTTTGAAAAAACAGGTGTTTTCACGCCGACTGGCATCGTCGAGATTGCCCAAAAAAGATCGGGTATGAAACGAGCCCAGTTTCAGGCCTGAAACAATAAACACGAAACAACCATAAGGCGGCATGGGCTATCAGTCAGAAGCACGTGTCCGACATTTTCGACACGAAAAAAGAGTATGCAACGGATTGAAGTAGGCGATGACGCCCGTATGATCACGTTGATGAAAGCAATTCTCTCTCTACTGATCGCCACACTCGTATTGCCCGCCCAGGCAGGTGAATGGGTCGAGCTCTTTAACGGCAAGGACCTCACGGGCTGGACCCAACGCAATGGCACCGCCACTTATGAGGCCAAAGACGGCATGATCATTGGGACTACCGCAGATGGCAGTCCCAACAGCTTCCTGTGCACCGACAAAAGCTATGGCGATTTTGAGCTGACCTTCGAGGTAAAGGTGCACAACCGCCTCAATTCCGGTTGCCAGATCCGCTCCAAAACTCACAAGACCCCCACCGGTCGCGTCAATGGGCCGCAGGTGGAAATCGAAGCGAGTGGCGCCAAGGGAGCCGAAGCCGGTTACATCTACGGCGAAGCCCTTAGTACTGGCTGGCTTACCCCCAAGGCAGAGCTCAAGAAGCACAAGCACTTTAAGGACGGCGAGTGGAACAGCTACCGCATTGTGGCCAAGGGTGCGCGCATTCAGGTCTGGATCAACGGCGAGCAAATTTCCGACCTCACCGATGAGAAACGCTTCGAGTCCCATCCTAAAGGCTTCATTGGTCTGCAGGTGCACAGCATCGGCCGTGGACAGGGCCCCTGGACCGTGGCTTGGAAGAATCTCAAAATCAAAGAACTGTAAATTGATTGCTCTGATCTCTGCCGTCGCTTTACTGACCTCGCTCTGCGCGATGGCAGAGGCACCCAAGCGTTCGGGCAAGGCCACGGCGCAGTGGATTGCCCCAGCCGGCCCCGTTGAGGCTGGGCAGAGTCTCAAGACGGTCATCCGTATTGATGTTGACGATCCTTGGCACGTCTACTGGTACAATCCGGGTGAGGCAGGCATGCCGACTTCAGCGGAGATCAAACTTCCCGAAGGGTGGAAGAGCAGCGGACTGTTGCATCCCATCCCGAAGAACTTCAAAACCGGTGGCCTGCATGGTTTCGGTCATGAAGGTATCGTCGACTATGCACTCGAACTGATTGCTCCTAAGGGCTTCAAGGGCGATGCGGAATTCGAAGCGAATGTGGAGTGGCTCAGCTGCAACGATGATGCCTGCATCCCTGGCGAGATGATGCTCAAGCTGAAGTTGGTGGATGGCAAGCCGGTGGGTGCCGCCACGAATGGCAAGGCCGTTTCCATCGCCTTTTCCAAACTTCCCATCCGGGCAGACACAGAAGTCATGCTGACATTGGAATCTTCTGAAGATGACTGGAAGCTTGTCATCGAGGATGCGGCCAAGTTGGGGTTTGAGCCGGCCAATACCGAGGTATTCATCGAAACTCAGGAGCTAGTTCACGCTTCTACCAAAGTCACCTTCAAGAAGGTCCAAGACAAGTGGGTGGCAGAAGCACCTAAGAGCGAGTTCGCTCTTCAGAAGCCCGATGAATGTGCCATTGTGTTGGTGCAGAAAGGCAAGCCCGCTGTGCGGTTGGAGTGGAAGCGACCCTGATGGAAAGCCCATAGAACACCAGTCAAATAAAAACCAACCGGTTTGTTTATATGTATTTAACTACCTCATTCAGTGGGTAACGAGCCTTGGGCGTGGTCGCATACTTGTCCGAATCCGAGCGATAACCCAGCGCGCAGGCAACAACCGTGGTGTAGCCGGTGTCCTCCAGTTCGAGCAGTGTGTTGTAGGCTTTGGGGTTGATGCCTTCCATTGGGCAGGCATCGATGCCCATTACGGCGGCCACGGCCATCAATTGGCCGAGGGCGATGTAGCTCTGGCGGGTGTTCCATTCGAGGCGCTGCTCCGGAGTCTGGTGATCCGCGAAGCCGGCGATCATGCCCTTGAGGCCTTGGAGGTCCTCCACAGACTTGCCTTGGGCCTGGGCGCTGCATTCCATCCAGCGCTCGATGTCGGCCATCGTTAAATCGGTGCGCACGGTCAGCACCACGAAGTGAGAGGCGTCGGTGACTTGAGCCTGTTGCCAGGATTCGGCGAATAGCAGTTCCCGCATCACTTCGTCTTGCACCACGATGAACTTCCATGGCTGCAGGCCAAAGGAGGAGGGAGTAAGGACCAATGATTCTTCGATAACCTTCCATGTGTCTTCAGGGATGGTGCGATCGGGATCGAACTGTTTGGTGGCATATCGCCACTTGAGGGCGTCGAGGGTTTGTTCCGGACTCAGGCACATGGGTAGAACTTTGGCGATGGATTCACTACCCGCAAGCCTAGAGCGGATTATTGCTAAAGCTCTTATTCGCTTCCACCGAACTCAAATGGTAGCGATACGGACGGGAAGTCCTTGAGTGTAAGAAAGCAAATGATGGCGTATTCCTCATCGAGACGACTGTCACGAGAGGTCAGGCCAACTCCAGCCGTCCATTGCCCGAGATCGCGATGCACCGTGTAGCGTTGATCTTCCATCACGCCATCATCCATTTCGTAGGTGTGGCGCGTGCCAAATCCCCAGTCCTGATTGATTCGGGTGTATGTGTCGAGATGGATGCGTGATGAGTCTGTCAGGAAGGGATGGCCGTTAAGCCAGCGGTATCCAAGTGAGAATTCAAACCAGTCGTTGGGCATGAAGCGGGCTCGAGCTGCAAGTTCCGTGAAACCCGAGCCTTCACCGATAGGAAATTGCGATTCGATCGCGGTCTGCATCCACGGTAGAGGTGCCCAGAGTAGGTCGTTGTGGATGTTGGACCAGCCTCGATCGTCTTCGGGATCCTCTGCAAAGGCATCGATAAAGGTGTCGATGTACAGCCATTCGTGAGATTGCCCGTCACGCTGCGTAATCAGGCGATTGCGGACGCCCACACGCACTACATTCCAGCTGTTCCATTCGTCGATGGCTGTGTAGCGGACTGGATCAAGCGGGCGCGGACGGGTTGATGGGATGAGCCGATCCACGGCAGGGTCGCCAATGCGGTAGTCATCGGTATCAATGTAAGACCATCCGACATAGGGCTGGAAGACGTGCATCAGGCCATTGAGGCCGAGCGCTTTGTTGGTGTATTCGCTAATATTGCGGCTGAATTTCATCGAGGCCTCCAAGCCGAAATGGAGGATGGGACGACCGAAGTCATCGAGTCCATTATCCAGTCCCATGTAGCGGGTATAGCCCACACCAGCTCGCGGGGTGATGCTGATGGCATCAGCGACCATGAACGGTATCGAGAATTGGTGGTAAGAGTGGAAGCGCCCGTAGGAGCTGTTGTTGAGTTGATTGCGGAGTTGTTCGCGCCTCGGATCGCCCAAAGGTAGGCTTACCATTTCCTCAGCGAGCAACCGCTCGTAACCACTGAGGTCTGCGAGAAGACCAGCGGTGCCCGGATCGCCGAGTGTGAGGCCGCTAAGGGGATCAATGATGGTGTTTTTCGTAAGGTCGGAAGAGCGTTCACCGAGCCAGCCCAGAGAGAAGCTTCCCTCGTGCAGAACAGGGCTGTCGAAGAGAGGCTTGCGAGCCATGTCGAGGCTGACTTCAGGGAGGCGGGAGTCGGCGCGGTAGAAGTCGTTGATTTGGTAACGAGTGACGAATGAAAGTAGCGAGGAATTCGTACGGCGATAGAGGCCCAAGATGTTGTCGGGCGACGGGTCACGCGAATAGACATCCTCATTGAAATCTTCGAGATAGTGGCGATCACTGTAATAATTGAAGTTGGTATCGAAGCGCCAATCGGCATTGGGTTCCCAATCTTCAAAACGCATGCGATGACGCAATTGAACCTTGTAGCGGTTGTCTCTGTCCAATGTGCGAGGTAGGCCAGAGCGTGAGATACTGGGATCCTGGTCGTTGATCCAATATAGGCTCAGGCCGGTGATCTCGTCATTGCGGTCGGAGTTGATATTGGCCAGATCAAGGCCCAGTCCGAGTCCACGGCGGGTGAGGATGTCGAAATGCCAACGGGAGAGCAGCCAAGGTTCTTCATATTCACTGATGCCGGTGTCTATGGGATCGTTGCCACCCAGCATGATGCCGTAAGTGTTGAGCAGAAAGGGTCCCCAGGCCGACTGAGCTCCGGGCACGAAGTGGTATCCGAGTTCTGAGTGCAGTGGCTGAGCCAGATAGGGAAGCCAGAACACCGGAGTATCCCCAACGTAGAACTTCATGTTGCGGAAGGTGATCTTTTCTTCCGGGTAAATACGAGTTTCATCAGAGCGGATCCAGTAGCCCGGCTCCTGATAATCGTGGGTGGTAATACCGGCGTTCTTGCCAATCAAAATACTGCGATCGCCATCGCGATTCCAGCTGAACTTGCCAGCTTCCAGGATAATGGGATCGTATGAGGCGCGCATGCCATCTGTATTCATGCGCCTTTCCTCGTAGTGATACACGGCAAGCTCGCCACGCTGCATGGCATCACCCTGATAGATGCTGACATCACCTTTGAGGGTAATGGTCTTTTTTTTCATATCGAGGGTTGCCTTCCTGGCAAACGCCTCAAGTCCATTGTCACCGGTAATCTTTACCGGGCCGGAAAAGTGAATACCACTTTCAACATTTCCTGAGATGGTTCCATGATCATTATTGATGGTCAGGTAATCAGGGAGGCCGAGGCCATCTGCTGCGCCTGCACCATGTTCGATTTTGGGTGCTCCCACACGGCCGATGCGCTCGATTGTATCTGGGCCGGGAACGGCTTCCGCCTTCTGAGTAGGTTGTATCGGCACGACATCGTCCGGACCGGGCACGCGTGCCTCCTGCGCCATCAATCCACTACACACAAGCAGTAGCGTGGTATGAGGCCATGGACGCATATTCAACATCGGCGAGTATGAGACGGATTCAAGCGTGTCCTGTAAAGGGTGAATCCTGTCCTCAAGGACCTTCTGGCAGCATATATCGAGCAGACTCCTTGATTGCTAGGCCATCTGCGCCATCTTGGGCTATGCAGCCTGATGAGAAAGTTCTGATTTTAGGGGTGACTGGGTCTATAGGCAGAGGTCTTCCAGTCCTCTTTGCGGCCAAGGGTATGGAAGTGACCGGAGTCAGTCGAAGTTCGAATCCTTGGGTTCAGGGTGTCTCCAAATGGCAGCGACCAGATCAGTTGGATGTATCCGGTTTTGATATCGTGATCAATCTTGCTGGCGAGTCAGTGGCGCAGCGCTGGAACAAGTCTAACAAGAGCAAATTTTACGATAGTCGTGTGATGCTGACTGAACGTTTGGTTAAGGCCATCAGTGAACAAGATGCATCTGATCGACCTCGTGTGCTGATCAATGGTTCTGCGGTTGGATACTATGGAAGTCGTAGCGATGAGGAGCTCACAGAAAGTAGTTCTCTTGGCAAAGGTTATCTTGCTGAGTTGTGTCGTGACTGGGAGGCCGCAGCCTCCAAAGCGGAGCAGCTCGGAGTGCGCGTGGTGACCCTGCGCACGGGAGTGGTGATCGGGCGTGGTTGCGAAGCTTGGGAAAAACTCGCCGGTATCCTCAAGACCGGACTTGGCGGCCCGTTGGGCAATGGCCGTCAGTGGATGCCGTGGATTCATCTTGAGGATCTGCGTGCGGCGATCATTCACATTGCCGGCTCGAATGCCCTCAAGGGGCCGGTCAATGGTACGGCACCGACCCCCGAAACCAATGGTAGTTTGAGTCGCAAGGTTGCGGCTTTTTACCATCGGCCTGCCATCCTGCGGGTGCCCGGTTTCGGGCTACGCATGTTGCTTGGAGGTTTTGCTTCGGCTTTGCTTGCCAGTCAGCGCGCTCTGCCCAAAGCCCTCCTCGATGACGGCTTTGAATTTCGCTTTCCTCAGCTCGAAGACGCTCTGAAGGATCTGGTTTAACCCTCAATCGCTGCCTTCACGGCAGCGCAGTGGGCGGCGATACGGTCTTGTATGGCCATCTGACTGGGTGTCTCGAATGTGAAGGAGAGGATGCACTTTTTCTGTTTGGCCACGAAAATGGCCTCGGGCCAGCCATTGGGTAGATCAGGCTCGGCGGCATGGAAAATCCAGCCCGGCATACGGACTTCGTGGTCGTCGATGATCAGTTCGGGCTCGGGCCCAAACCATTCGCTGACTGACTCCAAGATAGCATCTGCCCGCTCGGGGAGATCATCACACTGATTGATCTCGTAGAAGTAGAAGCCAGTGCTTTCATAGTCTTCATGGAGTGACAGGAAAAGTTGGAGCTGGTGCTGACGTTCGATCCAGTCTGCATGGGCAGCGACTTCGGGTGTCTCGCGAAGATGGTAGTCACGGTTGAGATCCATACCCCCAGCACTGTCGCGAGTACCTGCTGCCAAACCGGTAGGATTGAGGGCGGGGCAGATGGCCCATGCCGTATTTGGATCGAAGAAGCCCTCTTTCATCAGCTTGAGCAGAGCAAGGGGTCCGGCAGGTTCGTCACCGTGAATACCCGACGAGAGGTAGATCGGCCGATCGCCATTTCCACCGGTGAAAGCAACCAGCGGGCCTTCGCCGGTTTCATGCAGAACCTCTTCGGCAAAACCACACTCGGCAGCTGACTTGCGAAACTCGAACAGGAAGTCGGGCCAGTGAAAATTGTCGGTCACGAGGGCACGATAAGCCATGCCGCCAATCACACAACATTTGACCGCACCCATGCATGGGGCCAATCTGGCGGCGGATGAAGAAATCCCGCTCAAACTTCAAGGGAGGCCGCGATGGCCAGGCTCGTGACAACCGCCACATTCAGGCAGAGAAGGCCATTCTCTCGCGCTCTGAGGAGGAGCTGTTTGAGATTATTGCGGCCGAGGAAACTCCCTTCATTCTTATTCTCGACTGCATTCAGGATCCCCACAACTTAGGGGCTATTTTACGCACCGCGAACGGAGCCGGTGTTCACGCTGTGGTCGCGCCAAAGGACAAACAGGTGGCCATTACTGAGACCGTACGTCGCGTTTCGGTGGGCGGAGCTGATCATGTGCCCTTCGTGCAGGTAACCAACCTTGCCCGTACCATGGAGCGACTCAAGGAGTGCGGCATGTGGACCGTGGGCACCTCCGACCACGCCGGATCGAGGAGCCTCTACGAATTGGATCTCAAAGGTCCACTGGCAATCGTGCTCGGTGCCGAAGAAAAGGGCATGCGCCGACTAACCATGGAGAATTGCGACTTCCTCGCGACCATTCCGATGAGTGGCGAGGTGGAATGCCTCAACGTCTCGGTGGCGACGGGGGTGTGCCTTTACGAAGCGGTCAGGCAAAGGCGGGGAGCGTCATGAACACCCCCATTCGCATTTTCTCCGACTTGCACCTTGGTCACAAGGTGTCGCGGATTGAGGACGTGGAATCGTTGCGTCCACTCATCGCCGGTGTTGGCACGGTCATTTTCAACGGCGACACTTGGCAGGAACTTGCCGAGCCATGGAAGAATCGTTCAGCTGAGATGTTAGAAGAGCTGAAGAAGCTATGCCTTGACGAAGGTGCCGATGCCGTCTTTCTCTCCGGCAATCACGACCCCGGCTGGTCGGGTAAAGGGTGGCTCGAGTTTGCCGAAGGTCGCGTTGTGGTCAATCACGGCGATGCTCTATTGTTTGAAAGCTCGCCATGGAAACGTGAGATTCTGATGGCGCCGGAAAAAGTGGCTGAGCTATGGCAACGGCACCCGGAGGCGGACAAGGTGGTTGAAGAGCGTCTACGCGTGGCCCGCGAAATCGCCCGTGAGCTTCATTCCATTGAATTTCCCTCGGGACGCCATCTGATTCAGCGTGCCTGGGATGCCCTCGTGCCACCACGGCGAGCGGCTCGTATGCTGGAGGCATGGGCCTCGCAGGGTGACAAGGCAGTTGAATTTCTAGAGCGATACTTCCCTGAGTCCGAAGTCATGGTTATTGGCCACTTTCATTGGCCCGGCTGCTGGCGCATTCGCGGTAAGCTTGTGATCAACACCGGTACTTTTGTGAATCCCAGCGCAGCGCATTGGGTGGAATGGCATGGTGGCCTGCTGCGTCGTGGCAAGGTGATCGAAAAGAATGGTAGCTGTCGCATGGGAGAAGCACTGGATGTATGGCGGCTAATGTAAGAGAGAAGTATTCAGCTTGGATGTCTCCTGGGTCCCTTTTGCAGTTTGCGGTTTGAACTTCGGCTGTAGAGGCTAGATTGGCTTGTCGATGTCTGACTCCGACCCAAAATCCAAACTTAGCGAGGTGCCTCACAAGCCTGGTGTCTACCTGATGAAAGATAGGCTTGGGTCCATCATCTACGTCGGTAAGGCGCGTGACCTCCGCAAGCGGGTGGGCACCTATTTTTCACCCTCGCAGAAGATGCGGGCCTCGCTCAAAACACGCGCCCTGATCGACTCGATTTTCGACTTCGAATTCCACACCGTTCGTAACGAGGACGAGGCATTCATTCTGGAGGGTAAGTTGATTAAAGACTATCGGCCGCGATACAATGTGCAGTTTCGCGACGACAAGCGCTTTCTTTTGGCCAAAGTACATCTTAAGGATCCATGGCCGCGCTTTAGTCTAACCCGCATGCGCAAGGAAGATGGCGCACGCTATTTTGGTCCCTTTCCGCATTCGAATGCACTCAAGCAGACGATTGAATGGCTCAATAGGCGTCTGGGCTTGCGTATCTGCCGTCCCAAGAACCCCGATGAGTCTGACTACAAGCATTGCAATGCCGATGTCATTCGCAACTGTTCGGCACCTTGTGTGGCAAAGATCAGCCCGGGAGACTACCGGGTGCGAGTGGAAGATGCCTGCAAGATTCTTGAAGGCAAAGGCCGCAAGGACCTCTTCGATGGTTTGCGCGATGAGATGGGCAAGGCTTCCGAAGCCATGGACTTTGAAAGAGCCGCGGCGCTGCGTGATATTTTGCAAAACCTTGAGATCACGCTCACTCCCACTCGCCAATTCCGCCGAGGTAGGGGTGTTCCCACCACGGTCAAACCGCTCGAAGACCTTGCTGAACTTGGAGAAGAACTCGGCCTGGGTGGTCCGCCCAAGGTAATGGAATGCTTTGACATCTCCAATGTTTCATCCAACCACATCGTCGCCTCCATGGTACGCTTCACCGAGGGCCGGCCAGACAACAGCAACTATCGCCGCTACCGCATCAAGACAGTGGAAGGTCAAGACGACTTTGCCTCCATGGCTGAAGTCGTGCGCCGTAGATATTCGCGTATCCTTTTGGAAAATCGCGAGGCCAATCCCGATCTCGAACACAGCCAAGAGACTGCGGTCGATGCCCAGCGCCGTCTGGCCAAGGAGGGTAAGGCCAGCATTGTGCTGCCGGACCTTGTGATTGTGGATGGTGGCAAGGGTCAACTGAGCAAGGCGGTGGCCGAACTTCGCCAGCTTGGGCTGCACGAACTACCGGTGGTGGGCTTGGCCAAACAGCACGAAGAAATTTTTGTGCCCGGTCGACCCGACCCCATCCGCTTGCCACGACCGGGGGGCGCTGAAGCTCATGCAGCGGATTCGCGACGAGGCTCATCGTTTCGCCAACGGCTACAATGAACTGCTGTATCGTCGGCGCATGCGCGAAAGCCTATTGGATGACTGCCCGGGGATGTCGGCGGCCAAGAAGCAGAGGCTCCTCAAAAAGTTCGGTAGTGTGGCCCGGATCAAGACTGCCAGCGTGGAGGATATTGCGAGTCTACCGGGCCTTTCCAAAAACTCCGCACAGGCCATTCTCGATCATCTCAAAGGCTGATCAATGTCGGTGTCTGGATGACAAACATTCGGCATGGCGGTGGTCGCCGCTGGATGGCTGACTATCTCAGCGAAACAGTTGGCAATAATGGCGGCCGTGGACGCCCAGGCCGATCACGCTGAAGCTGGGCTTGAACATGTTCTTGTGGTGGCCGGGGCTGTAGAACCAGGCTCGGTTGGCAGCTTCGGTTGAGTTGTTGATGGCGATGTTTTCACCCCTTGCGGTAGTACCGAAATTTTTGGCGCGGTCCCATGGGGTCTTCTTGCCCTTTACTGGACTTTCATGAGCGAAAAACTTGAGCTTCTCCATGTCTTTGCAGTGGTCGCGTGAGGCATCGCAGAGCTTGGGATCGATGAGCAGTGGCTGCATGCCGGCGGCAATGCGCCAGTGATTGAGCTCAAGAATTCCGCTGTATTCATTGCCAGAGATCTTGTCCTTCAGTTTCTCGTTTTTGGCCAACACGGAGGCAGCCTTCTGGTTCATCGCAATGGTGGCGGCCTTATTCTCGGAAGCACCTTCGTCATCCATGCTCTCCACGCAGCTGTTGAGGTCTTTAACGGGTTGTTTGAGTTTTCTGCGTAAACGGAAGCGGTACTCGCCCACTTGCTTGGCCTCTTCAAGGGCGGTTCTGGTCACACCAGGATCGGGCAGGGAGTCGGCTATATTGTCAAGAGAGCGGATGGTCGAACCCTTGATGCGCAGGAGCTGCACAAGGGCGGGCATGCCGGTCTCTTTCAGGGCCTTCTTCATCTCCCCTTCGTTACTGGTGTTGCGGATGTCGCTGAGTTGCTTCTGCAGCGGTTTGATCTTGGCATCGTCTGAGTGGCTGTCGGAGTGCAAGCCCGAGCCACCCCCACTTTTTAGGCGGTGGTAGGCGGCCTTCTTTTCCTCGTATTCTTGATCGAGCCAGGTGAGCAGGCGTTGCTGCACGTTGGAAGAGAGGTTGGAGAGGATCTGGTATATTTCCTCAGCTTCTTCATCGTCGCTGTACAATGCATGGTTGAAGGCTGGAAAGAGAGTACGAGCTTTCTCCAGATCGGCGTCAGCAAACGCGAAGCCAGCACAAGCGAGAATGAGGGAACTGGCGATAGTAGGGATAAAGGAATGCTGCATATGGAGTTGCACATTGTATGATTAGGTCGCAATCCATTCTGTTTCAAGCCACAAGCACGATTTTCTATTTCCTTGTACATTGGCTCCTGCGCAGTGGTGCGATCAGCTTCGCATAGATATAGCCCGTTTTTCGATATGACAGTCTCGCATCGTGCATGAACTGGGGATGCCAGCGAACGACAGTTGTGCGCTTGATTTTCTGTTTGTGTTTTTGTCTTACGCTTGGGTTTGGCGTGGGGCCAACAGCCAGCAAGCTTCAGTCGCTGTGTGGGCCAGAGGGACGTGGTGCACAGTCGTCCGGAAAATTGGAGCCATTCGAATTTTACAAAATCATACAGGTCATAAGCTCGGAGGCATTGGGAGACCATTACTATAACCATGAAAAAGTTGAGATTTTTGTGGTTTGTATTAGCTTGTTTTGAGTCTTTTGCCCTTTCCCCTAAGGGATGCATCAGTAATTTCGGCCCTGTATGTTGAATCCAA
>JBMYMN010000030.1:0-20349 GCA_049597355.1 Luteolibacter sp. | reverse complement strand
TGCCGCACCTAATGGTGCAAATCTTTTAAGGTATCATCTTATTGGATTGGTGAGAATGTCAATAATCCACTTACCCAAATTGGCATCTCCGCCATTGATGTTCATGCAACCTTGAGAATTGCTTTGCGAGGGATATAGTGCTGACTCGATCGGGAGTTGCTTCTCTATCTAAAGTGCATTGGGTTTGAATCTGACAAAGATGTTTTGGTTTCAGATGCCGCATTCAAGGAATCGTAAGGATCGCAATATCCATAAAAAAGGCTGCAGGATTAACCTACAGCCTTCTGTTAGGCGACTTGGTGTCACAACCCTTGGAGGCAGGACTTGATGGCCTCAAAATCGGGTAGGTCACCGGGGCTGTCGTTGATCTGCGCGAATTGCACCACGCCCTCTTTGTCGATGACAAACGCGGAGCGCTTGGGCACACCACCCATGATGAGATTTTTGTCCGGTAGGAACTGAAGATAGTCACAGCCGTAGGCCTTTGCGGCTTCGTGCTCGTAGTCGGAGAGCAGGGGGATAGTAATGCCTTCCTTGTTGGACCATTCACCTTGGGCGAAGGGGTTGTCACCAGAGATGCCGTAGACCTTAGCGCCGAGATCCTCGTATTCGGAGATGCCGTTTGAGACGTCACAAAGTTCTGCCGTACAGACACCGGTGAAGGCCATGGGCACGAAGAGCAGTAGGATATTGGAGTCACCGATGATCTCGCTGAGAGTCACGACTTGCGGGCCGTCTGCGGTCAGAGATACAAGGGAGAAATCAGGGGCTTTGTCGCCGACTTGAATGGACATGGTATGGTTGCGGTTTCGGGGTGATGGGTAGTGGCTTGATCTCCACATTTCTGGAGTTGTGGACGAGTTGTGCGGCCTATAGAACACATCAAGTCGACCATGTCATATGATTTTTCTGAATTCGGCAGCCATTTGGGCAGCGGCAGCGGTATTGGAGAACTCATGGACGATCTTGGCCACGCCCTTGCCAGTGGGAATGGCGACCTCAAAATGCTAGGCGGCGGCCAGCCGGCAAGGATTCCTGAGATCGATGCCATCTGGCACCAGCGTCTGGAGAAACTGATCGATGAGACCGGTGGCCTCGAGCGCGCTTTGACGTCCTACGACCCCCCACAAGGCAATTTCCGCTTTCTAAATGCCTTGGCGGCTCTTTTCCAGCAGCACTTTGCTTGGGACATCAGCACCGACAACATTGCCGTCACCGCTGGAGGTCAGACAGCCTTCTTCATGCTTTTCAATCTGCTTGCCGGTGACATGGGTGGTGGGAATCGCCGCAAAATCCTTCTACCGCTTGCCCCGGAATATATCGGTTATGCCAATCAAGGAGTGAATGGCTGTATGTTCGAAGCCGTGCGTCCGGTAATCGAGGAAACCGGCCCGCACGAATACAAGTATCGTGTCAATTTTGATTTGCTCGAGGTGACCAGTGAAGTTGCTGCCATCTGCGCATCGCGTCCGACCAACCCTACCGGCAACGTGCTTACCGACAGTGAGACCGCCAAACTCTCAGCGCTTGCCAAGGCCAATGGCATCCCGCTGATTCTCGACAATGCCTACGGTGCGCCCTTTCCCGGCATTATCTTCACGGATGCCAAGCCATTCTGGGAGCCGCATGTCATCCTCACGTATTCTCTATCGAAACTGGGTTTGCCCGGGACGCGCACCGGAGTGGTCATCGGCCCGCCTGAGATCATTCGCGCGGTGCGCTCGATGAGTGCCATTATCGGTCTTGCCAATCCGAGTACTGGCCAGCAGATCCTCACACCATTGATCGAATCAGGCGAAGTGCTTTCCATGTCCACTGACGTGGTGAGACCTTACTATGAAGCCAAATGCAAGGAAGCGCGCCACGCAGCGGTCGAGGCTTTTGGAGATGCCTTCGACTGGCACATGCACCGCAGTGAGGGCGCTCTCTTTCTCTGGTTCTGGTTCCCCGGCCTTCCGATCACCTCGAAAGAACTCTACCGAAGACTCAAACAGCGTGGGGTGCTGGTCATTCCAGGTGAATACTTCTTCTTTGGTGAGGGCTTGGGCGACTGGCCGCATCGCAACGAATGTATCCGCGTGTCCTACGCCATGGATGAAATAACAGTGAGAGATGGACTTACCATGATCGCAGAGGAAGTGAAAGCGGCCTTCGGGACTTGATGTTCTTTACATAAATCCCATTGCTTGAGCCGCTTCTCAGTGACAGTTTCCAGCGAATTGTCATGCCATTTCCCGTTTTATCCCGCATGCGTCGCCAAGCCTATGGATGGCTTGGATTGGTCGCCTTGTGGGTGATGGCCGTGCCGGCTCTGGCAAACCCCAAAATTTGGGAAGTGATCAAAGTGGATGGCCGCGATTATGTCACCACCCTCAGTATGCAGAAGTTCTACGGCTTCACCGATCATCGCCGCGAGGACAAGAAGGTGATTCTGGAGAACAAGAAGGTGCTGATGACCCTAACCCTCAAGGAGCAAACCTGCGTGATGAATGGCGTGAAGTTTGTGTTCAGTCATCCGGTGCTCGAGAAGGGTGATCTGGCGCTGGTGTCACTCATGGACCTAGCCAAGCTCATCGATCCAGTGTTGCGCCCGCAATACATCAAGCGAGCCGGTGAGTTCCGCACGGTTATCCTCGATCCAGGCCACGGCGGTAAGGACGCAGGTGCTACTAATAAGATTGGCCAAGAAAAGTCTTACAACATGCTGCTCGCCCGTCGCTTGGCAATAAAGCTTCAGGCTCTGGGCTATCGGGTAATCATGACCCGCAACCGCGATGTCTTTCTCTCTCTCGATCAGCGCGTTGAAATCGCCAATGCGGTCAAGGAGCCTGCGATCTTCATTAGCATTCATTTCAATTCCGGCGCACGCGCTGATGCCTGCGGTATAGAGACATTTACTTTATCGCCTCCGGGCGTGGCGCATTATGGAGATCCATTGAAGCCTTCGGATTCCGAGGTGCGTCAAGGCAACTATCAGGACTCTGCCAACATTGCGCTAGCGACCTCCGTGCATGGTTCTATTCTGCGCCGGCTCTCTGGCCACACGATCGATCGCGGTATCAAGCGCGCCCGCTTCAACGTGCTGTCGGGTGTTCGGCACCCAGCGATTCTCTTGGAAGGTGGTTTCCTCAGCCATGCAGTGGAGGCTCGCTTGATCGACACCCCGGCCTATCAGGAGGCTCTGGCCATGGGTATCGTCGATGCCATCGCGCGTTATCGTGCCGCGGTGGGCGGAACCCGTGGTGGTATAAAAGTCCGTCCAAATTAAGCTCGGATTGCCTCCATCATGCGCAGTGCATGAAGATTGGGCTGCACATGGTGCACCCTGTGCAGCATCACCCCCTGATCACGGGCTTTGGAGGTGAGTGCAACGGTGGGCCAATCGCGCAGTTCCATGGCATCGATGCCAAGTAGCTTGCCGATGAATGACTTGCGGGAGAGGCCGATGAGGAGTGGACGGTTACCGGTAGAAAGCGTGTCGAGAGAATGCAGCAGGGAGAGGTTGTGCTGGAGTGTTTTGCCGAAGCCGATACCCGGATCAAAGCAGAGGCAATCAGGATCGATGCCCGCCTGAGTCAGAGTGGCCAGACGCTCTCGAAAGAAATCGCGCACTTCGGTGACGACGTCCTCATAGGTGGGGGCTTTTTGCATGGTCTGCGGAGTGCCCTGCATGTGCATTACGCAGACCCCACAGCCATCTTGCGCGCAGACTTTCACCATCGCCGGGTCGCGCAGGCCGCTGATGTCGTTGACCACATCTGCGCCCGCATGCAGAGCAGTCATGGCAACTTCGGCTTTGGTAGTGTCGATGGAGATCCAGCCGTCCCACTCTGGGTATGCGGATCGCAGCTCTTTGATCACGCGAACAGTGCGCTGAATTTCTTCATCCGCCGCCACTGATAACGCCCCTGGTCGAGTGGATTCGCCACCGATATCGATGATGGTCGCGCCTTCAGCAATCATTTGGTGGGCCTGCTCTAGGGCCGCATCCAAGGCGGCGAAGCGCCCACCGTCTGAAAACGAATCCGGAGTGACATTGAGAATGCCCATGACTTGGGCCTCTTGATCAAGCTCGAGCGTGCGATGTCGGGATTTCCAGATCACGGGTATACAAAGCGTGGAGAAAGACGGCTTGCAGCGGCTCTCCGAGAAGACTATTTTGCCCCTCATGCATCGGCTGGCAACTTGGAAAAATCTCATTGTGCTGCCTGCGCTGATGACAAGCGGGTTGCATGCAAAACCGGATGCCGGATTTGATGACGTCGATGGTCCTAACGTGCGCATCACCCGCCACGCTGACGGCTCGCGCACTCGCTTCACCCGCACACCGGACAACACCACCCTGACCAAGAAAAAATACAGTGCCAATGGAGTGCTCGAAATGCTCACCAATTACACCATGGACAAGTTCGGTAATCCGCTGGGCTGCAAAATTTATGACGGCAATAAGAACCTCTTGTTCAAGGTAAGCTACGGTTACCGCAAAAGTGATGGCCGCTTGGTGGAGGAGCGGATGTTTGATGCCCGGGTTAAACACAGAGATCCCAAAACCGGCAAGGAGATGCCCGTACAGCGTACCTGCTACCTCTACGATGCCAACGGCAACCGCAGTGCTCCGATGGTGATCAACCTCAAGTGGGCACAAGATAAGGACATCCAGACTTTCGAGAAACGTTTTGGCATCAAGTCCTCGATGTATGAAAAGAACCCTTTTGTTGAGGGTTCCACCAATCCCAATGCTCGTCCTGTTGGCCGCTGACCTGCCCTACGCATGATCGCTCGCTTGGTTCACTTTGAAGGCCGCGTTCAGGGAGTTGGCTTTCGTTACTCCTGCCGCGAACTGGCGAAAGGTTTCGACGTTGTGGGTGTAGTCAAAAATCTGCCAGACGGCCGCGTTGAGATGCGGGTGATGGGGGAAGACGAAGAGGTTGAGGACTTCATTCATGAAATTGTTGTGGAAAGTGCCGTGGCTAGTGGTGTGAAGCATCACGTGGTGCAGGAGATTGATTTACTCGAAGACTGCCGAGGGTTCAGCATTGTGAAATAGACGGACCTTCAGGAATGCAATCACGAAAGGCATGGGTTCCAGCACCAATTACCTCCGGCAGATTCGAGAGAAAGATCATTTTTCTCGCTATCGCCCAGATCAGTGATCGTGCTTAAATCCGTTCGATTTCAAATTTCCATTGCCCAATCTGTCCTTACCATGAATGCCCCAGTCCGCTCCTTGTTTTTCCTCATCATGGGAATGCTTCCGCTTTTCGCGGCCCAACGTCCGAATATCGTCTTTATCTTCTCTGACGACCACGCGCTCCAAGCTATCTCGGCCTACGAAGGCAGCCGCTATGAGAAGATTGCTCCTACGCCCAACATCGATCGCATCGCCAAGGAAGGCCTGCTGTTTGAAAACTCCTTTTGTGGTAACGCCATCTGTGGCCCATCGCGTGCGACCATCCTGACAGGGAAACACAGCCACCAGAATGGCTTCATGGACAACAATTTCAGCCGCTTCGATGGCGCCCAGCCCACTTTCCCCAAGATGCTGCAACAGGCTGGTTATGAGACTGCCATCATCGGCAAGTGGCATCTTATTTCCAACCCCACCGGATTCGATTATTGGGAAGTGCTGCCAGGTCAGGGAGCCTATTTTAATCCGGATTTCATCCAGATGGATGGCACTAAAAAGCGCTTTGAGGGCTACTGCACGGACATCATCACTGACAAGTCCATCGAGTGGCTCAAGAACCGTAAGGACAAGTCCAAGCCTTTTGTTCTCATGAGCCAACACAAGGCGCCGCACCGACATTGGTTTCCGCCGGTGCGCCACATGGACCTGTTTGATGACATTGAGATGCCGGAGCCCAGCACCCTATTTGATGACTACGCCAATCGTCATCATAGCCTCAAAAAGCAAACAATGGGCATTCTGAATGACTTCAACTGGAGCGAGGACATGTTTCTCCATGGTCCAGCTCAGGATCCACGCTTTTCCAAGCGCCATGGCGGTGGCAAGGACTACATCGGCCAATATCGTCGGATGAACGATGAGCAAAAGAAGGCCTTTGACGACGCATATCTTGATGAGAATCAAGCCTTCCGCAAAAGACTTGCTGCGGGCATGACAGACGAGGAACTGACCCGCTGGAAGTATCAACGCTACATCAAGAACTACCTACGCTGCATCCGAGCGCTCGATGAAAACATAGGACGCCTGCTCGGCTATCTGGATGAAGCGGGCCTCGCCGAGAACACGGTTGTCATCTACGCCTCCGATCAGGGCTTCTACCTCGGCGAACACGGCTGGTACGACAAGCGCTGGATGTTTGAGGAGTCTTTGGCCATGCCCTTTGTGATTCGGTGGCCGGGTGTGATTAAGCCCGGAGAGTCTGGCATCAGCAAGAGCCAAGCGATGATCCAGAATATCGACTACGCCCCTACCTTTCTGGATATCTGCGGCGCCAACATTCCCGAGGACATGCAGGGCAATAGCATCGTGCCTGTGCTCAAGAATCAGGGACAGGCGCCCAAGAATTGGCGCAAAGCCGTCTACTACATGTATTCTGGTGAGTGGACCCACACCGTGGCCAAGCACGACGGTGTACGCACCGAAGACCACAAACTGATGTTCTTGCCCGGCAACAAAGAGCATCCCGACGAATGGATGCTCTTTGATTTGAAGCAAGACCCGCAGGAGATGAAGAGCGTGGCCGATGACAAGGCCTACGCTGGCGTTCTCAAGGACATGAAGGTCCTCTACGCCGACATGCGCAGGCAGTATCTGGTCAATGAATCGACTTATCCGATGCAGCGCTGGGACCGCAAGTGGTGGCTCGATCGCTGGAAGGCCCACAAGAAAGAAGCCAACACCGCTGCCGCCAAAAAGGCCAAGGTGGTATTCATCGGGGACTCCATTACTCAGGGCTGGGAGGGAAAGGGCAAGGCGCATTGGGCCAAACATTTTTCGCCGCTGGGAGCCATCAACTGGGGTTACTCGGGTGATCGCACCGAGCACGTGATTTGGCGTATGCAGAATGGTAATGTCCAACGCCTCAATCCTGAGGCCGTGGTGTTGATGATAGGCACCAACAACACAGGCCACGATCATCGTCCAGCAGCTGAGACCGCTCTGGGCATCCGAAAGATCTTGGATGATCTGGCTTGGAAGTGGCCCGAGGCCAAGGTGATCCTCACCGCCATCTTCCCCAGAGGTGCTACCACTGACGACGAAAAACGCCAACGAAACGCCGAGATTAATGCGCTCATCAAACCTTTTGCCGATGGCAAGCGCGTGTTCTGGCAAGACATCAATTCCAAGTTCCTTGATGATAAAGGGATGCTCTCCAAGGAGATTATGCCCGACCTTCTGCACCTCAACGAAGCCTCCTACGGCATTTGGGCCGAGGCCGTCAGTGCCAAGCTCAAGGAACTCGGTGTGGAGTGATCAGCTCATGTGCTTGGCCAACCATTCATCGGCGGCAGCGACGACTGACGCGTAAGTATGATCATCGAAGCTATGCTCAGCACCCTCGATCAGAAGCAACTCCTTGGGATCGGAACTTTGGGCATGGGCATCGACACTGTCATCCGGCAGGACTACATCATCAGCCGTGCCGTGGATGAACAGCAGCGGTTGCTCGAGTCCGGCCACCTGTTCAAAGAGGTTGCCGATGGCATTCATGTCATCGACAAAGGACTGGGATAGAGGGCACCCTTCTTCGTCCCACATGTTGCCATGGTCCGGAATGACCTCACCAAACTCTCGCTCGCAGAAGAGTGCGGTGCGAATCATGCCGGCAAGATTGATGACCACGCGGATGCGCATGTCCTTGGAGGCAGTTAGCACGCCGACGGCCCCACCCATGCTGTGACCGGCATAAGCCAGCTTCAGGGTGGTGGGAAGTTGGTCGATGAGATCCTGCAGGTCGTCGCTCTCCTTAGAGATGGTGGCATCACGGAAGTCGCCCTCTGAGCGGCCATTACCAGCGAAGGAAAGGCGCAGGCAGGGCCAGCCATTGGCGGCCAAGCCCTCGGCCATAGCGACCACCAGCGGGCGGTCCTTGTCGCCAGTAACACCATGACCAATTACGATCAGGCAATCCTCGCGACTGCCCGGATGAAAGCTGGTGTCGAGTTTTTCGCCGTCGCGGTTGATGAAGGTGGTCTTATTCATGGATTCGACCGGGGAAGGTGAGTTCAGCGACGGCGGACTTGTCGAGTTCGCCGCGACCCAGTTCGATCAGGCGGCGATATTGGGCTTCGGTAGCCTGTGAGAGGGGCACATCTACACCGCTGGCTGCCGCCAGGGCGTTGGCGATGCCGCTATCCTTGGCAGCGTGGGCAGATGAGAAGTAACAATCGTGGTCGCGGTCTTTCATGTCATCGGAGTCGGTTTCCAATACGCGGGAGTTGGCACCAGTTTGGGAAAAGACTTCGCAGAGCATGTTTAGGTCGAGGCCGAGTGCCTGACCCAAGCCCAAACCCTCGGCGAGGGCGGCGGTGTTGATATTCATCACCATGTTCACGAGCGCCTTCACTTGGGCGGCCCTGCCGATGGGTCCGATGTAGCGCAGCGAGGCGGAGAGGTCCTTGAGCAATGCCTCGTTGGCTTTGAAGACGGCTTCCTCGCCGCCAATCATCAGGTAGAGCTCGCCGTTGCGGGCTTGGGGGATACTCGAAGCCATGCAGGCTTCCAAGGCACTGGCGCCAGCAGACTGGCAAGCGGCATCGACTTCCTGCTGCAGCTCGGGGCTGAGAGTGGCGCAATTGATGAAGACCTTGCCAGAGGCGTCTTTGAGCAAGTTGTCGGCAGTGAAGATCTCGCGCATTGCGGCATCATCGCTGACCACGGTGAAGATGATGTCTGCATGCGCTGTGACCTCACTCAAGTTGGGTGTCGCTGTGCATCCCAACTCGGTTGCCAGTTCCTCAGCCGCAGGCGCGTGAATGTCCTGCACCACGCTGACTTCGTGACCACAATCTTTGAGTCGTCGTGCCATATTGGCGCCCATGCGTCCGACTCCGACCATACCAATTTTCTGTGACATGGCGGTAGCTCAGCATGGTACCGCTGCGATGTCCATATAACCCTGAACATACCAGTTTTTCTCGTGATTGACCCCGCGGAGGCCGGTTGCTAGCTTCCGCGGCCCCCAGCCCTCATGAGTGCCCCGAACTACAAAGACACGCTGTCCCTGCCGCAGACGACCTTCCCGATGCGCGGTGACTTAGTGAAGAACGAGCCAAAGCGTCTCGAGCGCTGGGAGAGCGAGGGCCTGTATCAGAGGATTATTGACCGCCGCCGCGAGCAAGGGGCGCCAGAATTTATCCTTCACGATGGCCCGCCTTTCGCCAACGGCGATGTCCACATGGGCACCGCCCTCAACAAGTTGCTCAAGGATCTGGTGGTGAAGTCCAAGACCATGTCTGGTCACACCGTGCCTTACATTCCCGGATGGGACTGTCACGGCTTGCCCATCGAATTCAAGGTGGTCAAAGAAGCAGCAGGTCTGGAGCCGGCTGAAATTCGCCGCCGCTCTGCCGACTTCGCTCGCAAGTATATCGATATCCAACGCGGCTCTTTTCGCCGTCTAGGCGTGTTCGGTGACTGGGACAATCCCTATCTCACCATGGATCCCGGCTACGAAGCAGACATCCTGCGCGTGTTTGCCAAATTGGTGGAAAGCGGTTGTGTCTATCAATCCAAGAAACCGGTGCAGTGGTCCTACGGCGCCAAGACTGCCCTCGCCGAAGCCGAGGTCGAGTATGCGGACAAAGTCAGCCCGGCCATCTTCGTGAAGTTTGAGCTCGCCTCCGGCGAGCTCGCGGGCAAGGCATCCATGCCAATCTGGACCACCACTCCATGGACTCTGCCCGCCAACCTCGGTCTCGCGGTGCATCCCGAGTTCACCTACGTCCACGGCACCTTCGCCAACGAGATCGCCGATCGCACGGAAGATCTCATCGTGGTGCGCGAGCTCATCGGCCAGCTCGAAGAAAAGACCGGCTTCAAACTCACTGAGACGCACGGCGAGATCAAAGGTCGCCAGCTCGACGGTCTCGAAGCGCGGCATCCCTTCCTCGACCGCAAGTCGAAAGTTATCCTCGCCAACTTTGTGACCACCGAAACCGGTACCGGCGTGGTTCATACCGCTCCCGGCCACGGTGCCGATGACTACGTCGCCGGTCAGCAGAATGGCCTCGGCGTGCTGTCGCCCGTGGATGACGATGGCAAATTCACCGACGAGGTTGGCGTACCTGCCCTGGTAGGCAAACACGTCTTCCAGTCCAACGACGACGTCATTGAAATACTCGCTGAAAGCGGCCACCTGCTCGGTCGCGAAACCTACGAGCACAGCTACCCGCATTGCTGGCGCTCAAAGACGCCCATCATCTTCCGTGCAGTGGAACAGTTCTTCATCTCCTTGGATACCCTACGCGGCAAGGCCCTGGAAGAGATCGACAAGGTCGAGTGGCTGCCCGGCTGGGGCCGCAACCGCATCTATGGCACGGTCGAAAGTCGTCCCGATTGGTGTATCTCTCGCCAACGCACTTGGGGTGTGCCATTGCCGGTATTCTTTGGTCCCAACGGTCAAGCGATCCTCTCAGCCGAACTCGCGAACAAAATCGCCGACCTGGTGGAGGCGGAAGGCACGAACTTTTGGTTCGAACACTCGGATGAGGAAATTGCCGAGCGACTGGGTCTGCCCGTGGGCTCCACGAAATGCCGCGACACCCTCGATGTCTGGATTGATTCTGGATGCTCGCACGTGGCTGTGCTCGATAAGCATCCTGAACTCAAGGCGCCTTGCGATCTGTATCTCGAAGCCACAGATCAGCACCGTGGCTGGTTCCAAAGTTCCTTGATGCTCAGCACTGCCTACCGTGGTGTGGCCCCCTACAAGTCGGTGATGACCCATGGCTTCGTGGTCGACAAGGACACCGGCAAGAAGACTTCCAAGAGTGACGACAAGAAGAAGGGCAAGCCCACCGATGCAGCTCACTTTTATAACAAGTACGGTGCCGATATCGTTCGCCTTTGGGTGAGTTCAGTCGACTGGCAGAACGAAGTACCCTTCGGTGAGGATCTCTTCAAGCAGGTCACCGAGCCCTACCGTCGCTTGCGCAACACCTTGCGCATCCTCATCGGCAACCTCGATGGCTTCACTCCAGATGAGAACGCCAGCTACGATTACACGCTCCTGGATCAGTGGATCCTTGAGCGCTTGCACGTGGTCACTGCCGAATGCCTCAAGGGCTATGAGACTTACGAGTTTCGTAAGGTCTTCAACGCCATCAACAACTTTTGTACGCACGATTTGAGTGCGGTCTATATCGATGCTACCAAAGACAGGATGTACTGCGACGCCATTGATTCTCCGCGCCGCCTGGCTGCTCAGGCTGCGATGTATCAGGTCTTTACCGGTATCACCAAACTGCTGGCACCCATACTCGTCTACACCGCCGACGAAGCTTGGGAGCACGCCCCCTTCACCGAGGGTAGCATTCACGAACAGGATTTTCCGTTGGCCAATCCTGCCTTTGCTCCCGGTGAAGCCAGCAAAAAGGCCGCGCGTCTATTTGAGATGAAGTATGCCATCCAGACCGCGATCGAGGAGCAGATCCAAGCAAAGGCCTTTAGCCGCAACAACGAAGCGGATGTCACCCTGACTGTGCCGGAGAGCGATGCCGGGTTGGTCGACCTCCTCAACGACCGCGAGTTTGCCACCGAATGGTTCATTATTGCCGACCTCAAAGCTGAAGTTGGATCTGAACTGGAGGCGAAAGCCCGCATGACCGAGCATCCGCTCTGCCCGCGCTGCCGCAAGCACGAGCCCGTGAACGAAAGCGGGCTCTGCGAGCGTTGCGAGCAGGTCGTCAGTTCCGTTGCGTCATGAATTTGCTTCGTTTGCTATTGGTATTGAGCCTACCGCTCTACGTCTTGGATCAGGCGACCAAGTTTTGGACGGTGATCTACATGGAGCCGCCCAACCCGCAGATCGGTGTGGATAGCATTTACCTCATTGAGGGGTGGGCTGGGTTCGGGTCCATAATCAGGGAGTGGCTTTTGGTTTGGGTAACGGGACTTCATGGGCACCAATCGTTTTCCTTGTGGTGCCCCTGATTGCTCTGATTTTCATTCGTATTCTCTGGCGGAAGGGTTTTTTCGAAACCAAGCTTACCAAAACCGCTGTGGCGCTACTGTTATGTGGTATTTTTGGCAACCTCACTGACCGTTTGATTCAAGGATTTTTGTTGGAGGCTCACAAGGGAGCCTCTTTCTGGACGCGTCTATCTGAGGGCTATGTGGTCGACTTTGCTTCAGTAAAACTGCCACTCTACGACAAAATTGTGCCCAGCAGTGGTGGCTGGTGGCCGGCCTTCAACGTCGCGGACTCCTGCATCTGCATTGCTGCGATGATGATTTTCATCAGTGGCTTCTTCGAGCATCCTCAAAATAGAGAGGGTGCAGATGAGTCCAAGAGTGGTTAGACAGTAGAGCCGACAAAGTATAGGTCGCCTAACCACCTTTGATGTGGAGTCCATTGGTGAATTTCTCAAAGCGCTTTCTGGCGTTTCCATCGAAATTACCGGCGTCTTCAGCTTTTTTCCTCCAGCGTATCGCAGCGGCCTCGCACTGTTCGAGGAGCCTCCTGCTACCGCTACGCTCTTGCCAGAGAATGGGTGGATATTTTTCCATAAAAAATATCAGTTTTTCGTCGGGAACAGTTTCCCTATTGGCGATGGCAAAAGCTGCTTCCGCGGCTTTGGCAAGTTTGCTGGGATCGGCATAGGGCTTTCTGGCCGAGTTGCCACCACCTGCGCGAGGCTTGGTTGTGGGCAACCCGCTCAAATTTTTCCAGTCTGTGCTGATCTCGACCGTTTCGGTGGCGGACTTACCCGGCAGGCCGGTGGAGATTTGGAAGCATTGTCGTAGGAGATCTTGCATACCTGCGGCGGGACGATGGCCGACATCGGGCCAAATCTTGCCGATGTAGGTGAACTTTTTCGAGCCCATTTCATTTTCGAAGCGTTTGTACCACTCCAAGCGCCCGAACTTGGCGCCGCCCCAAGACTTGCTTGTGTCCTTCTCGCCACAGGAGATTGCGAAGGGGATCTTCTTGGCGCTGGAACTGATGTTGCCGTAGCCGTCGGTGGCCCAGGAGCCACCCGAGTGAGCGGAGACACCGCATACGTATTGGGGATGGTTCATGGCAAACCGGTGGGAGAATTGACTGCCACCAGAGAAGCCGTGGATGAACATCTTGTCGTTCAGCTTGTACTTCTTGCCGAGGTCCTTGAAGAGTTTGATCAGTTTTTGGGCGTGGATTCCGTCACCATTTTGGTAAGGACGGTCGCCCTTGGTCTGGAAGGCGGGCCCAATGACAATCACATCTCCTCGTTGAGCCCAACTTGCCAAGCCACCCGCGCCTTTGCCGCTGCTACGACCGGCACCATGCACGCCGACCACTAACTGATAGGTTTTAGAGGAATCAATGTCGTCAGGAAGGTAAACGTGGCAGTTCATGCCTTGGGCGTCCGTGATGATTTCCTCAGCCGCACGGAGGGAAGCGGCCATCAGCAGGGGAAGTAACAGAGCCGTGAAAGAAACGATACGTAGCTTGATCATGATTGTGAGGCCAAGGCGATGATCCAAAGTTATGCATCAGTGTCTCATATTTTTCAGCAGTCGACCAATTCAAACATCATAGCTGATCTTGATAGGGGCCTGAAAGGGGTAAAATTTTTTAGTACGGAAATATAGATTATTTGGTGTCATCTACTAAATAAGGCGTAGTTTTGGAATTGACGCTACAATATGTATGGTTAGGGTTCAGGCCTCTCGATTCTCAGCTCCTATTCATGCGTTGCGTCCAGTGCGGTTCACTCAAAGACAAAGTTCTCGATTCTCGTTCCTCAAAGGATGGAACCACGATTCGCCGACGGCGCGAGTGCCTGCAATGCGGCTACCGCTACACGACCTACGAACAGATCGAGCGGACCGAGTTGCGCGTAGTCAAACGCGACGGCACGCGCGAGGCACTCAACCGCGAAAAGTTGCGCAACGGTTTGATCAAAGCCTGCGAAAAGCGGCCGGTGACCATGGACAGCCTCGACCGCGCGGTGGAGGAGATCCTCACCGAGCTCCACAAAGATCATGTCAGCGAAGTGCCGTCCAATATCATCGGCAACAAGGTGATGGACAAACTCTATCAGGTCGATCCGGTGGCCTACGTCCGCTACGTCTCAGTCTACCGTCAGTTCGACGACGTCAACGAATTCATTCAGGAGATCCAGGCGCTTTCCCGCCGTGCTGCCCGCGATCCTTTCCAGCGCAAACTCTTCAAGGAGTAGGCATTTCACCTCAAATATTCTTCTGACCAAGCATTCAGCCCTCCCAACACCCCACACTCTTCACCCCACCTTGATTGCCATCCTAGGAAATCGTCCTGCCCTTCAAGTCGGCCACCAACAGGTCATCGACTACGATACCGCTTGGCTTGATTCCGCTTTAGAGCAGGCCGCACGAGCAGCCAATCGCGAGGACTTCCCCTATCTCACTGATATTCGCAACGGAGTGGTAGAATACCTTGAGTCAAAGTGTTCGCTCAAACTGCTCAAGATTGAAGATCTCTATGATCGGGTGCGTCGGATGCTCATCATGATTGGCTGTGACACGATCGCCGAGGAACTCGAACCGGTTGCGCCACCAGTAACCGTATGTCTGGTTGCAGCCGCCATGGAGGCGGGCAATGGCTTTGAACTGGCCTTTTTTGAGAAGCTGCGCACAGAACTGTCTCAACTGCGTGATCAAGGAGTTCAGGAGATCCGCTTCACCGGCTTGCGCGAGAGTTCGCTCATTCTTCGTGGCTCTGAAACATGGAATCATCACTGCGATCGCTTGCTTGGTGAGATCGAACTCTTCCTCAAGGCATGGAAGCAAGAAGGTGATCACGCTGGAGAGAAGGAAGGCGAAGCGTTTGCCGTTTGAGTGACGCTTGACCGAGGGATCACCCCGTGCAAGCTCCCGTTCCTTGGTTTCTATCCAGTCATTGCGCGTTGAGTTTGGCGCCCGTGTTCTTTTCGACAATCTGTCTTTTGCGGTGCAGCCACGCGAACGCATCGCTTTTGCCGGTCACAACGGTGCGGGCAAATCCACTTTGATGAAGTGCATCGCGGGTATCATCGATCCCAATGGTGGTAACATTGCCAAGCCCAAGGGTACGCGCATAGGATATTTGCCGCAGGAGGGCATTCATGTGAAGGGACGAACCCTGTGGCAAGAGACCGAGACCGCATTTGGTGAGACACTTGAGCTACAGCGGCGGATCGATCGGATGTCCGCGGAACTGGAGAAGCAGGATCCACGTAGCTCACCTTATGCCGAACTACTTCAGGATATCGGCGAGTTGGAACTCCAACTCGACTCCAGCGATCCAGCCAAGATGAAGCCGCGTATCGAATCCGTGCTTAAGGGATTGGGATTTCAGGAAAAAGACTTTAGCCGCGACTGCGGTGAGTTCTCTGGGGGTTGGCAGATGCGCATCGCCATGGCCAAGCTTTTTCTACAGGAGCCGGAGGTGTTGCTTCTCGATGAACCGACCAATCACCTTGATATCGGCAGCCAGGTTTGGGTGGAGCAGTATCTGCACGATTACGGCGGGGCCATGATCCTGATTTCGCACGACCGGGCGCTCCTCGATGGGCTGTGTACGCGGACCATTGCTTTTTCAAATGGAAGAGCGGAGGAGTATGCGGGCAATTTCTCTTTCTTTGAAACAGCTTCGGTCGAACGCCGGGCCATTCAGCGCAAGCAATATGAAGCGCAACAGCGTGAGATCGCCGAGCATAAGCGCTTCATCGATCGTTTTCGGGCCACTGCCACCAAAGCGAGTCTGGTGCAGTCACGAATCAAGATGCTCGATAAGATGGAACTGATTCTGCCACCAGAGCAGGAGGATGCAGTGATGTCCTTTAAGTTTCCTGCACCCCCTGCATCCGGCCACATGGTTTCCAAGCTTGCGAATGTCTCAAAGTCTTACGGCCCCATCCATCTCTTCAGTGGCTTTGATTTTGAAATCAACCGCGGTGAGAAGTACGCCATCGTCGGGCCAAACGGAGCGGGTAAGTCGACCTTCTGCCGGTTGATCACCAGCCAAGAAGAAGCCGATGCCGGTAGCCATCAGTTCGGCCACAAAGTCGCCTGTTCCTTCTTCTCGCAGAACCACGCGGACGAACTTGATCCGGACCGAACCATCCTCGAAACTGTGGAGAGAGAGGCATCACGCGAGTCTGCACCCGAGGCGCGCAACTTGCTGGGCTGTTTCCTGTTTCGCGGTGACGATGTGTTTAAGAAAGTGGGCGTGCTCTCAGGCGGTGAGCGTTCACGTGTGGCGCTGGTTTGCATGCTCCTGCGTCCCGCCAATTTCCTGATTCTCGATGAGCCCACCAACCACCTCGATATGCAGTCGCAGGAAGTACTCCAGCGTGCGCTCAAGACCTATCCGGGCTCGGTGATGATCGTCTCGCACAATCGCGACTTCCTCGATCCATTGGTTGATAAGACCCTTGAGTTTCAGCCGGGCAGGGAACCGCAGGTCTATGCCGGTAACATCAGTTACTATTTGGAGAAGTCTGAGGAAGCTGTGGCAAGGACAGCGCCCAATCCAGCGAAGCAAGCCGCGAAGGGTGGGGGCTCGAATCGCAAGCAACAGCGCAAGCTGGAAGCTGCTCAACGAGAGAAGCGCAGCAAAGTGCTCAAGCCCTTGGAGCAAGAGTTTGAGGAGGTAGAAAAGAAGATCGCCGAGCTTGAAGGAGCGCAGGCCACACTTACCGAGCAACTCAGTTCACCCGAGGTTGCAGGAGATTCGGATCAGTTCCGCCAAGTTAGCGAAGCCATTGCGAAGTTGGCCAAGTCGCTTGAGAATGGATATAGCCGCTGGGATGAGCTTTCCAATGAGATTGATCGGGTGAAGGAAGAGCTTGGAGTCCCGTGATTTGGTTTGTTGAATCCCACAGTGAGTAAGTTCATCAGCATCCCAGATTCTAGCGAAAAACAGTCCCTCTACGCCGAGGCGACTACCAAATTACGCGGACTCTTGGAGGGAGAGAGTGACCCGGTGGTGGTGATGGCGAGCATAGTGGCCGTACTCCACGACACCATGCCTCACTATTTCTGGACCGGCTTCTATCGAGTCATGGGTGAGGAATTGGTGATTGGTCCCTATCAAGGTACGCCCGCCTGTCTGCGCATCCCCCGTGGAAGGGGAGTTTGCGGCACGGCATGGGATATGGGCGAAACCCGGGTGGTTGAGGATGTCCACGAGTTTCCCGGACACATTGCCTGTGACGCCCGCTCTCAGAGCGAAATCGTGGTGCCCTGGAAGAATGCTGCCGGCCAGGTGATTGCTGTGCTCGACGTTGATTCTACTTTGCGTGGTGCATTTGATGAAGTCGACCGCTGGGGCTTGGAGGCGCTGCAGGCATTGTAATTGCCACCGATGGTAACAGCAGTCGTTCAAGTTACAGTGACCTGTCACGAGTGATGAGAGCCCAATTGTCACACAAGCCACGGATTCTTGACATGACTCATCAACCCATGACCCATGATAGCGGCGTCGCCGCTATCAGTGATCCTGCGCGTCACCACTGCCACTGGGAATGTGGATCTCAGTGACCATGTCTTGAATCTCCTTTGGGGCATCTTCGGTGAAGGCCTTGACGGTGAAAGTCACCGCAAAGTTCACCAGCATGCCAACGAAGCCGATGCCCTCGGGCGTGATGCCAAAGCAGAAGGGTTTGCCATCCGCGAACTGAACGAAGATGATGTAAAAGGAGGTAAAACCAATACCCGAAAGCATGCCGGCAACCGCGGCCTTGCTGTTCATCTTTTTGGAGAAGATGCCGATCAGGAGAGTTGGGAAAAAGGACGAGGCAGCAAGGCCAAAGGCGAAGGCCACAGTTTTTGCGATGAACGCTGAGGGTGGATTGATGCCGAAGTAGGTAGCGATGCCCAGAGCCAGAAAGGCTGCGATGCGGGCGTAGCGCACCTCTTCTTTGTCACTCAGTTCAGGTTTCACGATCTTCTTCATGAGATCGTGTGAGATGGAGGTGGAGAGCACCAGCAGAAGCCCTGCGGCGGTGGAAAGCGCGGCAGCGATGCAACCAGCCATCAAGAGCGCGATGACCCACTTGGGCAGGCCAGCCATGTAGGGGTTGGCCATGACCATGATGTCAGTACCGAAGTAGAGTTCATTGGGGTTGGTCATATCTGCCTTTTGGGCCAAAAGTCTCTCTCCATGTTTGCCGATGCGCTGTTGCTTGGGGGCATCTGCGGCGGGGTATTGAGGCTTCTTTCCGGTGGAGACGATGAAGACGTTATTGTTCTTTTTTTCGGCAGTTGAGGTAGCGGGACCGTGAATGTTGATCATGCCGTCGTTGTTCTTGTCCACCCAAGCCATCTGACCGGTGCGCTCGTAGTCAGCGAGCCAGTCGGGCGCATCCGCGTAGGCGGTACCGTTGAGCTTCTCAATCAAATTGACCCGTGAGAATGCACCGATAGTTGGAGCAGTGAGGTAGATCACTGCAATAAAGGCGAGTGTCCAACAGGCCGACTTACGCACTGCCTGCACGTTCTTCACGGTGAAGAAGCGCACAATCACGTGAGGCAGTCCCGCGGTGCCGCACATTAGGGCGGCGGTGATACAGAACATGTTGAGGGTCGACAGCTTGCCAGCGGTGTATTCCTGGAAGCCAATGGACGTGTTGATGTTATTGAGCTTATCGAGGAAGGGCACGGGTTCAGCACCATCGGGAGCATAGTTGCCGATGAGACCCAACTGCGGAACGAAGTTGTTGGTGAGGATGATGGCGATGAAGATGGCGGGGATGGTGTAGGCGAAGGCCATTACGCAATACTGCGCCACCTGAGTGTAGGTGATACCCTTCATGCCGCCGAGGCCGGCATAAAAGAAAACGATAGAGGCTCCGATCAGCACGCCCTTGGTTAGGCTGATGCCAAATAGTTGTGAAAACACCACACCCACGCCGTTCATCTGACCCATGATGTAGGTCATGCAGATGAAGATGGCGCAGAGCACCGCAACGAACCGGGCCTGTTTGGAGTAGAAGCGGTCACCGACGAAGTCGGGCACGGTCGCCTTACCAAACTTCCGCAGGTAGGGAACCATCAGCACAGTCAGAAGCACGAATCCTCCTGTCCAACCCATGAGGAAGCGGGAGCCATCGTAACCGGTGGCAGCCACGGTACCGGCCATGGAGATGAAGGTGGCCGCGCTCATCCAATCGGCAGCCGTGGCCATGCCGTTAGCGAAGGGCGAGACCCCACCACCAGCAGTGTAATACTCCTTGGTGGAACCGGCGCGTGAGCGGATCGCGATGCCGATGTAGAGAGCAAAGCTGATCCCGATGAAGATGTAGTTGTAGGCGTCCTGGTGCATGACTCGGAAAATTTGGGATGTCGACGTTGAGGATCAGTCTTCCTCGGAGTAGCCATGCTTGCGGTCGAGCTTGTTCATCAGCAGCGCATAGACGATCAGGATGAGGACAAAACAGATGATGGACCCCTGCTGGGCCATCCAGAAGCCGAAGGGGGCGTTGCCGATCTTGGGAAAAGTGGCATCCAGCCAGTCACGCAGAAGGATCGCGGCACCAAAACTGACGGTAAACCAGATGACGAGGAGGCCGAGCGTGAGTTTCAAACAGGCGCGCCAATGGGCGTGGGGTTTATTGTCTTCCATGATGATGGGTTGAGCGTATGAGCACTTCCGCGCGATGGGTTGGGCGGACGGAATGACTAAAATGTGGCAAGCGTTGGATCTTCCAAGCCTAAAGTCATTTGTGGATGGATACAGAAAGCCCCGTGGGACAAGGTCGCCACAGGGCTTTTGCAAAAATAGGTAGCGATTTGTTGATCAGGCGGCTTGGTGGGCTTTGTATTGGGCCGAACCGAAGCCAAGCACCGGGTAGAAGATGAATGGCAGGATGATCAGGCCGATCGTCGTACCAAGTCCGCGACCGAAGGCCTTGGAGGCTTCGTGAGTTACAATAATACCCATGATGATGTTCACAAATGGGATCAGGAAGAGGATGATCCACCATACAGGCTTACCAACGATTTCCAGCAACACGATGATGTTGTAAACGGGAACGATAGCGGCCCAGCCAGGTTTGCCGGCTTTGGCGAACATCTTCCAGATGCCAACAATCGTGAGGATGATGGCGGCGAGATAGATGAAGAAAAAGACAAGGCCAGCCACAACGGCGGCACCGGCGGCGGATTCATAGTCAGCGGAACCTTGGGCGAGGATGAATTCAAGCATGGTATGGGTT
>JBMYMN010000029.1:0-20648 GCA_049597355.1 Luteolibacter sp. | reverse complement strand
TGGTGCCCAACAAACAAAAAATCACGAAACTAAAAGGCTCATCAGAGAAGTGGGTATTTGAGGCATACGTAGAGGCAACAGATCCCAGATATTTTAGCGATGAAACACGAAACCATCCCATATCGCCTAAAATCCATTTGTCGTGCACGCTTGATTACAGCCTGTAAGATCACAACTTGCGGTAGAGGACTGTGGCAATGCCTACACTTCGCTTTGTTCTGCAATATAGGGCCAGTTGTTCACGCATTTTTAGATGCCTGATTGTTAAAGTTTAATTGTGGCAAGCGTAATGAATCGAGAATCTATGAATAACTCGATGAAAAGTACAAACCCGCCTGCTTTGAGACCTTGGGTATTGAGGAGAGCCTACTTTATTGGTGTGGTGTTTTCAGCCTTGCTCGCTGTTCTTGTTCTCTCGGGCTGTGTAGTTCCGCTTTGTGGAATCGATGTCGTTAATGCTTCGCGATGTGACGTGAGAGAACTGTACATTGTCGATTATGCTCGAGATGTGCGTCTGGCCGAGGACGATTACACCGCGATACAGTGGGGGCAGAATTTGCTAGATCATACAGGCAACCCTCTTGCTCCTGGCGCGTTTCCATGGGGTGTGAATATTCCGTTTCGCAGCCATTTTGAACACCGTTTCGCATACGTAAAAGTAGGGAAAGATGCAGATACATCCTCGAAAATCGGGTTTTCAATAAAGAGCGGTCACTGGTATGTTATATCTTACAATGAAGATGGCTTGCACCTAAAACATTCACCGTTGTCGTGTCAGCATACAACCTCATGCATGCAAGATCCAAAAAACCCACCCGAAGGGTAACGTTGTAAAAACATGAATCAGTCACTACTCAGAGCGCTATTATTCTTCGTAGATCTGCTTCTCATCTTCATGATTCTATGTGTATTGCCTTTTGCTTGGATCCTGCGCGACGGCTTGGGACCTGATTCAGTTCAATCGACAGGCATGGTAATGATCGGTAAAGTTTTTATGACATTTTATGTAGGACCTGTGATCATAACTTTAACGTGTTTTGATTATGTAATCAGGAGATGGATGGGTAAGAAGATTGTTCGTTATTCTAGGCTTTCACTTCCATTGATCTCCATAGGGCTTGCTCTACTAGCATTGCTTAGTTTTGCTGTAATCGCAGTGATGACAGGCTGATTTTCCATATGCATTCCTTAATGCAATCGTAGGCACAACAATTCGCAGAACTCGGTGACTGCTAAGTTATCAGCCAGTGTATGGGACCGGTTTTACATGGTTGAATCTCTCATCGAATATAATCGCATACATCATAGCCTGTGTGCTTTCTACTCGCCCCAAAACGATCCAAATGAAAACCTACATAGCTTCAATACTCGTTCTCTTTTCCCCAGTTGTGAGAGCAGAATTAACCGAAAAGGAGATCAAATCGAACGTCAATGGAATTGAGATCAAGCATATCTACCGAGACGATATCAAGATCTTGGAAGTGGCATCACCTGCAAAAGATGCTCCCAAGATTTACGTCAATACGACTTACACAATCATTGCCGATGATCTGCCACTTTACAAATACAAGACCTCAAAATCAGAAAGCTCATTTCAGCGATTGAATTTCGTGAATATGAATTATGCCATCAAACTGCACGCTTCTGGAAGTGGCACGATAAAAGAGATCATTGTCTACACCAGAGATTTCAGTAAGACGATAGAGGCGTATCACCTTGAAGACGGTAAATTGATTCCATTTTCTAACAAAGAATTGGCCGACCGTCGACGTGTAAGAAACGAGCAATAACAAAAAAGTGGTGCCGACTATCAGGATGCCAATGTTTTGACAGGGCAGACCGGCAACTCCTGTCCGTAGCCAATTTCCGATGTCACTCGGCGACATTGCAGCAATATACTCTTACCCCCTAAGTTAAGCGGATGTGGGGCTTAGGAGTTGAGTGTATTCATACTTTAAATTAGCAGATGCTACGGCTCTTCGTGTTCTTCACCCAGAAAGGTGTCGATCTCGGCCACGCGTTCCCAGGGTAACCGCTTGCGCTGATACTTGTTAAACACCAGCTCCCGAACCTTGCGCCAGATTTCGTCAGGCACAGGATCTAGGTCGGTCCAAGCTGGGTTGCGTTTCTGTGTGGTGGTCATCACGGTCCAGCGGCCGCGGTTGCGGTAGTTGGCGCGGTAATAAACCTTGCCGTTATCCGTATGCTCGGTCCACTCGTGACGCTCCATGCCGTCATGCTGGACAGCTTGCCTGGTCACGACAAGCGGGGATTCTTGACAGTTCATGCAGACGCCTCAGCGTATGTAGCCACCCATGCTCCTTCCAATGAAAGTCCTCGCCGCCCTCTTGCTTCTCAGCCTGCCCGCTGCCGCCAACAACATCATTTTCATCATGGCGGATGACCTCGGCTACATGGATGTCGGCTTCAACAATCCCAAAACCTTCTACGATACCCCGGCCCTAAATAGCCTCGCGAAAGACTCCATGGTCTTCACTGCCGGCTACGCCGCTTGTCCGGTATGTTCACCCACACGCTCCTCTATCCTGACCGGTCAGTATCCTGCCCGCACCCGAAATACTGATTACTTTGGTGGACCCAACGGTCATAAAATCAAGCCCGAGAAAGCTTTTCAGCCCACTATGGAGGGTAAGATGAAGCGTGTGAGCAAACACCCGCTCTTGCCCGCACCGTATCATATTGAACTCGCCAAAGAGCACACGACCCTTGCGGAAGCTCTCAAAGCACGGGGCTACGCCACCATGCATGCTGGCAAGTGGCACTTGGGTGGCGAAGGCTCCTGGCCCGGCGATCACGGTTTTGACGTGAATGTCGGCGGCATCGACAAGGGAGGCCCTTATGGTGGCAAGAAGTATTTCTCGCCCTACGGCAACCCCAACCTTTCCGACGGGCCCGAGGGCGAGCATTTGCCCGACCGCCTCGGCACTGAAGTGGCTAAATTCATTGCCTCTAACAAAAATAGACCCTTCTTCGTCTACCTGCCCTTTTACTCGGTGCACACCCCGCTGATGGCGCCCAAGCCGCTGGTGGAAAAATATCAGGCCCGTGCCAAGGAGAAGGGCCTTGAAGTCGCCTACGATCCAGAGTGGCCACGCAAGAACCGCACCGTGCAGCAGCACGCCATATACGCCGGCATGGTCGAGGCCATGGACAGCGCCATCGGCAAGGTGCTCAAGGCCGTCGAAGACAACGGCCTCAAGGAAAAGACCATCGTCATCTTTTTCTCGGACAACGGTGGTCTCTCCACCTCTGAAGGCTCACCTACCAGCAACCTGCCTTACCGCGCCGGTAAAGGTTGGGCTTATGAAGGCGGCGTGCGCGAGCCTTGCCTAGTTAGTCTTCCCGGCACGGTTCAATCCGGCATCAACAACACGCCCATCACTTCCACCGACTTCTACCCGACCCTGCTTGAGCTCTGTGGATTTGATTTGATGCCTGAACAACACATCGACGGCACCAGTTTTGCCAAGATCCTCAAGGACCCCAAAGCGAAGCACGAACGCGAGCCGTTGTTCTGGCACTACCCGCACTGGGGCAATCAGGGTGGCATTCCCTACAGTGCCGTGCGCGAGGGCGACTGGAAGCTCATCCGCTTCCACTGGAAGAAGGGCACCGAGCTCTACAACCTCGCCAAGGATCCCGGTGAGTTGACCAATATCGCCGACAAGGAGACCGAGAAGGTCAAAGCCCTCAACGCCATCCTCGACGCCAAGCTCAAGGACACCGACGCCATCATGCCCATCGTGAATCCCAACGCGGCGCCGGGCTTCAACAAGTGGTAAGGCTCAATCGGACTTCTTCCGATTACGCCGACACTTCTCGCTGCAGTACACCACCTCGTCCCAGCATGCCTCCCACTTCTTGCGCCAGGTGAAGGAAAGACCACAGGTGGGGCACACTTTGGTGGGAGGGTGAGGCTTTCTCATCTTGGATCGGCGGGCGCGGCTCATGACTCCTCTTCCTCGGCTTGGAGCGCTTCCTCGTTCATGCGGTGCAATGACTGCAGGTAGGCGTTCTTGGGTGCGGGTTTCACCGGTCGCCCCTCGGTCTCGAGCATGGTCTGCATCTGGTTCTGACTGTTGCTGACCAAGTCGTGAATGATCTCGGCCTCGGGCAGGTTCTTCCAAAACTTCTTGGGCATCTGAGACTCCATCATCTTCACCTTGAGCCGCGCTGGGTTGAAAATGTGGCGGTAGTAGGTGCGCCACAGATCATCGAGCGAGTCCTCGTCAGGGGCCTCGCTGCGATCCACGCCCGCAGTGAACTCCATGCGCTCGCCGTTCCAATGCACGCAGGCATCCGGCGTAAGGATGCTCCAGTTCATGGAAGCAAATCGCTTGCGAAAAAAGGGCGCGCCCAAGGGCAGGATGAAATGATCTGGCTCGTACCATGCGACGAAGTTCTCGCGACCGGTGGCTTCATCCTCGCCCACTTTGCGAAAGCGCACGAAGGCATGCAACTTGTGGATGTCGCGGCCCACTGCCTTCACCCAGCGTTGGGCCTGGCGCAGCTGTGGATCGGTGGAAAGGGCCATGAGGTGAGGCTCGCCATGGGTGATGCGCCACAGTAGTTGATAGAGCAATCCCCAACGCCGCGGGTCGCGGTGGGCGGCGGCACTGCGCGCCATGTCGAGAAAGGCCTTGGGGATGGTCCGTTTGGGGTCGGCTTGCAGGTTCTCGACTGTGGAGCCGAACAACTCGCCACTTTGGGCGTCCTCCCACAGCACTTCATCGGGATGGTGTCCAGCCGCCAACAGACCGCGCGCGGTGTCGCGCCAGTCAGCAAAGTCGGCAGGTGGAGGAACGCTGTGCATGGAATTTAGATCTCACCCGTGGTGGAGGCTACTTTGTCGGCGCGGGTGGGTGGAGGTGCGTCGAAGTTCAGCTCCATTTGCTTGGGAGGTGGCAGAAACCTCGCCCGTAATGAGTCACTGTCCAGTCCCAGCAGGGTGGGGGTGTGGTCGGCAGTCTCGATGAAGGGCATGATTTTTTTCATTGCTAGGCGCAAGCGGGTGAGATCGGCGAGCCGCAGGCGGGTAAAGCGGCGTGCGGAAAGGATGCGATCAGTGTTGCGCACGCCGAGGCCCGGTACGCGCAAGAGCATCTCGCGTGGGGCACGATTGATGTCCACTGGGAAACAGCCACGATTGCGTAGCGCCCATGAAAGTTTTGGATCGAGAGCAAGGTCGAGATTGGGTGTCTGCTTGTCTGCAATTTCATTCACGCCAAAGCCATAGTAGCGCAACAGCCAGTCAGCCTGATAGAGTCGGTGCTCACGCACCAATGGGGGCGGCTTGATTGGTAGCACGGCTGCGGGTTCAGGAATCGGGCTGAAGCCTGAATAGTATACCCGTCTCAACTTGTAGTCGCTGTAGAGCGAAGATGAGCGCTGTAGAATCGTGTGGTCGGTTGAACCATCAGCACCCACGATCATTTGCGTGCTCTGGCCGGTGGCGAAGGGGACGAGTTTGGCTTTTTTTATCCCATTGGATTTGGCCGCATCGCGCTTCTGTTCGTGCTGTTCGTCCATGCGGTTGCGAATGTGCGCCATGGCATTCTGAGTGCGTGCGAGGTTCTTTTCCGGTGCGAGTTTGGCAAGACCCTGCTCACTGGGAAGTTCGATATTGATACTGATGCGATCCGCATAGCGGCCTGCCTTTTCGATCAGTTCTGGTGAGGCTTCAGGAATGGTCTTGAGATGGATGTAGCCACGGAATTGATGGTCTTCGCGCAAAGCCCGCGCCACCTCGATGACCATTTCCATGGTGTGGTCAGCACTGCGCACGATACCACTACTCAAGAAAAGTCCCTCAATGAGATTGCGCTTATAGAAGTCGAGGGTGAGCGAGACCACCTCTTGGGGCGTGAAGCGTGCGCGGCGTACGTTGCTTGAGCGTCGGTTAATGCAGTAGTGGCAATCGTAGATGCATTGGTTGGTCAAGAGCACCTTGAGTAGGGACACGCAACGACCGTCTGGGGTGTAGGAATGGCATATACCCGCACCCCCTGTAGACCCAATACCCTTGCTACTTCGGGAGTCCTTGCGTGCAGCTCCGCTGCTGGCGCAAGAGGCATCGTATTTGGCAGCATCGGCTAGAATGGCGAGTTTTTTGGGCAGATCCATGATGGTTCAAATGAACACCATATGGGTTTAATTACTAAAATCAATGCAAGTTAGAGGGAGACAGATGCGATGGCTTGGATCCATGATCTCGCCATGCTTTCGGATGGACTCGCCACACCCGCTATCGACATCCGCTCGCTGCGGGTCGACTACGGCGACTTCGTGGCCGTGCATGATCTCAATCTGCAAGTGCCTAGGGGCGAGGTCTTTGGCATGGTTGGGCCCAATGGGGCGGGCAAGACCAGCACCTTCAAAGTTGTCACGACCCTCATGCAGCCAACCTACGGTACGGTCATTTTGGAGGGTCATGATATTGGCGAAGACCTAGAGCAGGCGCGTCGTTTCATAGGTTACATGCCCGACTTGGCTCCGGTGCCCGGTGACCTCAAGGTTTGGGAGTTTCTTGATTTTCACGCGGCCGCACACGGCATTCACGATCCAGTGGATCGCCGCAAGCGGGTGGCCGAATGCTTGGCAGAGGTGGCCATGGCGCCCGAGCGCGACAAATGGTGCAAAGAGCTCTCTCGCGGCCAGACCCAGCGCGTGGTTTTGGCCAAGACACTGTTACACCGACCGCAGGTGATCGTGCTTGATGAACCGGCCAGTGGACTGGACCCCTTGGCGCGCCGTGACCTGCGCCTGACTCTGCGCCGCATCGCACAACAGGGCGCGACCATTTTGATCAGCTCACACATCCTCAGTGAGCTATCCGAGATGTGCACCTCCATCTGTCTAATGAACCAAGGCCGACTATTGGCCACAGGCACAGTGGATGAAGTCAGCAAGCAGCTCGGCAAGCGCACTCGCGAGCTTGTTGCCCACTTTATTGGCAATGCGCAGGAAGCCTTCGACTGGCTCAAGCAGCAGGACGGAGTAGAGCAGGCCCGGCTTTTTGGCGATCAGGTGCAGCTCGACTTCAGCGGTGGCCAAGAGGAGCAGGCGAACCTGTTGCAGGCAGTGGTGGAACAGGGGTATCGTGTGCGCGCTCTGGAAGAGAAGGGCTCGAATATCGAGGACATTTTGGTGTCCGTTGCAGAATCCAATCGTGGAGCTACCCATTTACTTGAGGAGGTGAACTCTTGATGGAAGCCCAAACCCAACACCCCGTATGGAAGCTCTGGCTCAATCCGATCTTGCGCCGCTACTGCCGCTCGCGTCTGCGTCCGCGCGCCATCGGCATGGTGCTTCTCATCGACATTCTCATTGCAGGCTTCTTAGTGGCGATGGCCACTTCCATCGGCGGCCAGATTGACTTCGACCTTGCCGACAAGGCTCGTACCGCGGTGGTGCCGCTGTTGGTCTTCCAAGGCATTATCCTCTTCGCCTTGGGCACAACCCAGGCCTCGGGCGGCATGATTGCGGAACGCGATGAAGGAGTGATCGACTACCAGAGACTGGCTCCCATGACGCCCCTCGCCAAGACTCTGGGCTATCTTTTTGGCCTACCCATTCGTGAGTATGTGATGTTCGTCGGCACTTTGCCCTTCAGCATCTGGGCGATCTGGGCAGGCGAGGTGCCGCTGCACATCTGGGTGCCGCTTTACGTGGTGCTGATGAGCTCGGCTGTCCTTTACCACCTGACCGGACTGGTCACCGGAACGGTGGTGCGCAACCGCCGCATTGGCTTCCTCTTCTCCATCGGAGTGGTGTTCTGCCTCTACACCATCATCCCGCAGGCGGCAAAGTTCGGCTTGGTTTTCTTTGATTACCTGACTATCCGGCCGGTAGTGAAGGAGAGCGCTGCAGGCATCGCGCCCGATGATATTGGCCATGCCATCCAGCTTGCTCAGTCCATTGCGCCCAGAGCGAAGTTCTTCAACCTGAATTTTTCGGAGATGATCTTCACCCTCTTCACCCAGGCGGGCCTGATGTTGACCTTCCTCGTCATGCTCTGCCGCAAGTGGCGCAGTGATGAGCGCCACCTGTTGAACAAGGTTTGGGCCGGCAGCCTTTTCATCTGGATTCAGATTCTCTTGCTCGGCAATGCCTTGCCGCTCATCAAGCCCGGCCTGCTCTTTCCATCGCGCGGCGCGAGTAGCTTTCTGCAGCAGTTCTCATGGTCGCCGCGCATCGAAGAAGCTTTGGCAATGTCGGCCCTCTTCGGCTTGGTCATTCTGGTTCTCATTCTCCTGCTGACCCTCATCATCACGCCCTCAATTGACCGCCAGAAAAAGGCGAGACGCCATGCCTGTAAGCACGGGATTCACCAGTTGCCGGTCACGTCCGACCCGGCAAGTTCCTGGTTCTTTGTGTTCGCGATGGCCATGATCGGCGGGCTCAGCTGGTTCATCTTCAGCCGGAGCCTGTTCGATTCGCATTGGTTCAACAAGTCGGTCAGTTGGACCGTGGCGGTGCACTTCGTTGGTGTATTGCTTGCCGGTTCTCTGTTGTTCCAGACATTGCTTGAGGGCAAAGGCGGCCGGGCCCTGACCCTGACTGGCATCTTTGTGGGCATTGTTCCCCTCATGATTGGTGCGGTGATTGCCACAGTGAGTGGCGGCTTCAGTCAACTCGCTATCTGGACCTTTGCGATGTCACCGCTGTGCATGCCTGCCTACGCGTCTATCTCATTGCTACCTATCGAGCCGTCGGAGACCGCGAGCAGGGAGTTTGCCAGCATACAGGCCGCTTTCCACATCTGGCTAATTCTTGGTGTAGTATCGGTCGCGTATCTCAGCCTGCGGCTCAGAAAACATCATCGGACCCTGGCACAACGTGCGGCTGAGAGCACTGCGGAGATCAATCCTTCTCCGGATGTGGAGGCTCCTTCGGAAGCCAGCGCTCCACAATGAATGGGCCAAAGGGAAAGAGCGCGCCGATTGCGACCATTGTGGACTGCCCAAAGCTGAGCCACTTATTGACCCAAGCAAAGAAGGTGACTGCCGCCAAGGAGATGAAGAGCACACCGTGGACCCAGCCGACGTAGGTCACGGCCAGCGGTTGGTCGGCAAAATACTTCAGCGGCATGGCGACGAAGAATAGCACTAGGGTGGATACGCCTTCGATGCGGCCCACCGAGACCACTCGTGAGACGGGAGTGCGGAAATCAAGCATCATCATCACTGGGTTTTGATTTCCGCGCCAGCCTCCTTTAGCACGTCTCGGCACCATGCCAGAGTCATTAGCGCATAGCCGGTACCGTATGGCTGGTGGTAGTCGTAGAGGGGATAGTCCCACCAAGATCCATCGGTCTCTTGCAGCGGCAGAATGGTTTCGGCAATCAGTGCTGCGTGTTTGGCCTGTTTGTCCTTGGGCAGGAGCTTCACCGATTCAGTGAAGTAGAAGCAGCCGTAATAGTAGAAGTAGCCGGCCAGCTTGAAGGGGCCTTCGTGGGGGACGGGGCGCTTACGAGTGTTACGCATGAAACCTTCGCGGGCGATGAAGCGGTCCGCCCATTGAACGAGCACTTCGTCAGTCACCGCTTTGTCACCAAACACGCGCATGGCGGCGTTGCAGGTTTGCGAGCGTGCGAGCGAACCCGCCGGGCGGTTGATGTCACCGCGGGGCACCCGGCGATGAGGGAAGCTGTAGACGTAAGAGAAATCCGGGGTGCGCTGCATGCGGATGGACTTGAGGCTGGCATTCACAATCTTCTGGTTCAGCTCAACGCCCATGGCGTCGCGGCCTTCGGCCATGGCGAGCAGCATGGTGGCGGTGGTGAAGGCAGTGGGCAGACCGGATGGTTTCTGGGTGCGGATCTCGTCGAATACATCGAGATAGCCCCAGCCCCCGTTGACGTCGGCATAACGGTTGGCGAGATCCACCTGTTGTTGGCCGAGCTGTTTCCACTTGGCTTTCATCTCCTTGTCGTCGGTGGCGTTGTAGAGGCGGGTGAGAGACTTGAGGCCGTAGGCGTGGCCCCAGACATTGTAGGTGGTGGTCGGGTCGGCGCGGCGGAGTTTTGGCAGATGCTCGGCGGACCAGTCGCCGGCCTTGCGGATGGAGGCCTGCACTTCTGGTCGCTGGTCGTTGGCATCGATCATGCCTGCCAGAGCTAAGCCCGTGCTGCCAGCGCGGTAGGCGTGGTGAGCACCCGGTAGGGGTGCATAAATGTTGAGACCCTTGGTGCGTGTGGCGCTACCCCATGAGCCGTTCTCGTTTTGGTCCTCAACCAAAAAGTCGACGCCGCGCTTCATTGCCGCATCGATGCGCCCAGTCAGCGTCGCCGTGGAGTTCACGCGCTCGCTTGCGTCTTCTGCCAAGCCAAACGTAGCCGCAACCAGCAAAACAAGAGGAGTGATAAGGCGCATTTCGAAACACCATAGTCCAGAGCCCTGATGATGCAATGGCCATTAGAGTTCGGATACTGATCTTTGGTCCAGCCGGATTGAGCAGGGCCGTCAACAAACACTGTACAAATTCATATCCATCCTAAAATTTGTTAGATTAGTAGACGGCATGCAATTCCCGTTTCAACATTGAATGACTCCACCCATCGTCTGGATGACTAAAGTGACACACGAAATGAGACTCAACATGCTATCAGCACGATAGTTAATCACGCGTTGAGTTGGCAGATCAAATGGGGCAGATAGCCGGAGAGTTGCTCCAACGTGATGATCACGGAAATGAAATGGCCGACTGCGAGCATGCTGCATGATAGAGGAGCGTCCGTATTCGCTATGGCAATGCCTGTGAGCACTCATTAGCTGACAATTTCGCTTGAGGCTCTGGTGCTGGTATCTGTAGGTCTAACCTACACACAAAGACCATTTTCTTACATGCATAAGCACACATTCCTCACTATATCCTTGGTATGCCTTTGCCTACCCGCATTTGCCCAAGTCGATAGCCGTTTCATAAGGGATCGCGACAAAGAGATTAGCCGCTGCATGGAGAAGGCCGAGCATTTCGAAGAAATGGAGGATTTTGAGAAGCGCTGGGGGTGGGCCAAGGAGCATTTTGGTCATCAGTTCCATCATCTGCTGGAGAAACGCAAGGCCGCTTCCAAGGCATGGAGAGATGCAGCCAATGGCATCAGGCACGCGCAAAATCATCATCATATCGATGGGACCAAGATCGCCGCATTCAAAGCCGACTCAGCCGCCTACATCGCCGAGCTTGAACTTAGGTCGGCCGGCATGAAAAGGCGCTGGAACGACACCGCGGATAAGATTGGCACTGAGGAGGCAAGCAGGGCCGCCAAAGATCTTATTGAAACCCAACGCCTGTATGTCGAAGTGGCCAAAAACAAGGCGCTAAACGAACAACATTTGCGTGGTTTGGATTGGCAGAGGGTTGAAAAGCAGAAGGCACTGGATGCCGAGGCTGAGCAGGAGCGCCGCAAGTCGAATACCAATGGTCGTCCACTAAAAAAAGAACAGAACGACAAGCCCGAGGGAAAGCCGCACCCACCCAAGATCATCATTGAGTAAGCGATGGTTCTAATCATCAGTCCAGCCACTCCCAGCCCTCGTAGAGAGGCCCGAGGATCTCATGACCGGTATCCGTGACCACTACCGAGTCCTCAATTCGGCATCCGCCGCTAACCGTAGAGTAGAGCCCAGGCTCTACGGTGAAAACTTCGCCCGCAAAGATCTCCTCGCCACGGTGGCTTAACAATATGGGTTCGTGTACGTCCAAGCCGATGCCGTGGCCGGTGCCGTGGCGCATGTAAGGTTGGGTAGCATCAGCAACATCGCCGCCACGCCTCTCGCCGTATCCATGTTCCTCAAGCACACTGACCACGTGACGATGCACATCCCCACCGGTGACGCCGGGTTTTAGAAAATTGCAGCCGGCCTGCTTGGCCTCTTTTACTGCGGCGTGCATGCGCGTAAACTCGTCCCCTGCCTCACCATTTACGACTGTGCGCGTCATGTCGCCGTGATAACGGGTGGCGTTATCCATTGGGAAAATATCTACGATGACGGGATCATGGGTCCGCAGCGGGCCCTGGCCGAAGTGATGGCAATCTGCCACGTGAGGCAGAGTTGCCACGATGGAGTCGTGAGGGTTAGAGAAATTGCGTTCGTTGAGAAAGGCGGTAATCAGCATGCGCACGCGTTCCGAGGTGAGTATGGAATTTTCATACCGGAGAATACCATCGGCACCGGGCTTGGCGGAGGCGATCATGCGGCATGCATACTCCACGGCCTGGCCAGTAATGGTTTGCGCGTGACGTAGCCACTCGATTTCCTGCTCACTTTTGATGCGGCGTTTCATCTCTCCGAGGTCCTCCTCGAATCGGACAGTCAGGCCGGCCTCTTGCAGATAATGGGCATAGAGGTAGGGCAGAGAACCTTCGATAATCACTTCCTTTTCGCCGCGCTGTTTGAGGTAAAGCGAAGCCGCTAGCGCGAGCGAAGACTCTCGGCCGCTGGGGAAGCCGCCTTGTGGCTGAAAATCGGCCGGACAGTGGACCTGTTTGATGTGCTTCAACATCCGTGCGCGGCCCATCTCGATGTCGCGAACCAGCAACATGTTCGAACCATCATCGTGTTCAAAATAGACCAACGAATCGGGTGCCAGGAAATGGATGCGGTGGTAGAGGGTTGCGTTTTTGGCCGGGATGCCGGCGAGGAGAATGGTGGCCATGGGATTGATGGGGAGTCTTACTTTGGGGTCACTTCCTTGTGCCAGTCCTGATGCAACTTCAGTAACCGGCCAGCAAGCTCGGGTTGTTCGGTGAGATAATCCTGCTGCTCGGGCTTGTCACCAGTTAGGCGGTGAAGGCTGAGTGCCTTTTCACCAATACCTAACAGTTTAAAGTCACCTTCGCGTACGGCCCATTTGTTGCCCCATTGCCAGTGGATTTGTTCATAGTGGGAGGGCGTGCTGTTGTCCTTAAGCACAGGCACCAAGCTGGCTCCGTCGAACTTTACCTTAGGCTTTTCGATTCCAGCGAGCTCGAGCAGGGTTGGCATCCAGTCCATGGCGGTCATCGCCTGATCTCGGATTTCACCCTCCGGAAGCTTACCAGGCCAGGAAATCATGGCCGGCACACGCAGGCCGCCTTCGAGCATGGTACTTTTATTGCCAAGCCATTTTCCCGTGAAGCCTCCGCCGCCATTGGCGCCATAGTTGGTGCCCTTCTTCATGCCGGTGATGTGATCGTCCACACGGATCTTGATGTCTTCGGCGGAGTGACCGTTGTCGCTCATGAAGACGATGATGGTTTTCTCGCGAAGTTTGTATTCTTCGAGCTTGGCGAGGATGCGGCCGACGTGATCGTCGGTGGTCGAAATCATCTTGGCATAGGAGCGACGGGGTTCCTCAAGGTTCGCATAGGCATCGTTGTACTTGGGATCGTATTGCTCCGGATAATGCGGAATATTGAAGGCGAGGTAAGCGAAGAAAGGCCCGTCCTTGTGCTTGTCGATAAACTGCAACGCGCGGGCTGTGATGAGATCGGGGAAGTATTTGCCGGGTGCTTTGACGGGCATGATGCCCTCGTAGAAATCATAGAAGCCACGGCCATGGAGAAAGTGGTGATTGTAGTTGTCGATGAAACCACCACGCAGACCGATGAATTCATCGAAGCCCTGTTTGGTTGGGCCGTGATCGCGATGGGCGCCGAGATGCCACTTCCCAAACAGTCCTGTATGATAGCCCGCGTCCTTGAGCACCTCGGCCAGAGTGATTTCAGACAGGGCCATGTTGGGGCGTGGGCGGTTGTCGAGCATGTTGCCCTGCGTCCAGTGATGCACTCCGCCACGCTGGGGGTAACGGCCGGTCATGAGCATCGCGCGAGCTGGGCAGCAGACAGTGTGCGCATATGCTTGAGTGAAGGTCACGCCAGTGGCCACCAGCTGGTCCATATGGGGGGTTTTGAGGTCCTTGGCGCCCAGCGCGTTGATGTCCAAGGTGCCTTGATCGTCGGTGAAGAAGATGACGACGTTGGGCTTGTCTGCAGCAGTGGCAGTGAAAGCGCAGAGCATGAGCAGGACAAACACCTTCGACATTTCAAAACCTTCGGCCCTTCAGATGAGCTCTCCAATGATAAAATACCCGGCCTTTCGGCGTATCCGACCCTCCGGGTCGTTGCTCGGACTCCACCCTGCCATGCGTTTCCTTTCTCTGGCATTCTTTGTCCTGATTCCCTGTGCGTTTTCCGCCATTGGGCAATCTGCAGTTGACGTGTACAACAAGATCGAACCATTCCTCGATCGAAACTGCGTGGATTGCCACGACGACGTCGACACCAAGGGGGGCCTCAATATTCTCGACCTCGCTTACAAGCCCAACGACCCCAACAACTTCGATACCTGGCAACACATCTTCGACCGAGTGAAGCACGGTGAGATGCCACCCAAAAAAAAGAAAAGCCAACCCAAGACTGGCGAGAAGAAGGCTTTCCTCGCCGATTTGGAGCAATCGTTGATGAGCGTGGACCGCAAACTAGTAGAGACTTTCGGCCGTGTGCAGGGACGCCGCCTCAGTCGTGCCGAATACGAGCATACTATCCACGACCTCATTGGCATCCGCATTCCACTGGCCGATCAACTCGCTCCCGGCGAGTCCGACAAGACCTTCGACACCGTGGCCGACGCCCAGTCCGTCAGCCACTTCCATATGAAGAAGTATCTCGAGGCCGCCGACATGGCCCTCAATGAAGCCTTCAGCAGGATCGAGAATGGAGACACCACCTACAAGAAGAACTTCTCTCCGCAGGAGCTCTCCAAGCGGACGGGTGGCGCCTACCGCGGCCCACAAGTGGTCAATGGCAAGACGGCCTTTTGGGCGGCGCGTGTACAATTTGCCGGACGCATGTTTCCAACCCGCGTGCCCAAGGACGGCTGGTATAAGGTGACCATTCACAATCTCAAGGGCGTGAACCCCGGACCCGATGGCGCGGTGTGGGCTTCCTTGCGCACCGGCCAAAACAACTCCAGCTCTCCCATCCAACATTACCAAGCGAGCATCGAGGCTACGCCCAAGGCCAAGGATTACACCTATACCTTCTGGATGGATCAGGGCCACAATCTGGAACTCAAGCCCAACGAATCCAGCAACAAGATTCCCAAGGGTGATTTTCAGAAGGGCGGCCGACTCAACTATGGCGACCGCGATTATCAGAAGGAGGGTTATGCCGGTCTGATTTATGACAGCATTACCATGGAGCGCGTCTATCCGGGAGGAGATCACCTCCATCTGATGAAGCGCCTCTATCCCGGGGTGAAGATCGTGAATGGCAAACCGGAGATTCAAAAAAGTGAAACTTCCGTGCGCAAGTTGGTGGCTCGCTTTGCTTGGAACGCCTACCGGCGGCCCGTGAACATCGACAGGCTCGCCCCCTATCAGAAGCTTGCCACTGAGGAGTTCCGTAGGAGCAGGGACTTCAACAAGGCCTTACATGCCGGCTACCGCGCCGTGCTCTGCTCACCGCGCTTTCTGACGCTGGTTGAAAAACCCGGCAAGCTCGACGACCACGCCATCGCTTCGCGCCTGAGTTACTTCCTTTGGTCGAGCATGCCCGATTGGGAACTGCGCAGGGCCGCGGATGCCGGTGAGCTCAACACGCCCGAGCAGATCCGCGCCCAAGTCGAGCGCATGCTCAAGCACCGCAAGGCCGAGCGTTTCGTGGAGAACTTCACCGACCAGTGGCTCATGCTCAGCGAGATCGGCTTCACCACGCCCGATCCGCGCCGTTTCCGTCTGTTCGATCCTATCCTGCAGGATTCCATGTTGCTTGAAACGCGCACCTTCTTCCGCACCTTGTTGGTGGAGGACAAGAGCGTGCGCAACTTCATCAAGTCCGACTTCGGTTTTCTCAACACGCGCCTTGCCACGCACTACGGTATGAAGGAGAGCGGTATTCAAGTTGGCCAAGGCCTGCAGCGCGTGCCGTTAAAATCCGGCCAACGCAATGGCTTGGTGACTCAGGGCGCCATCCTTAAAGTGACCGCCGATGGCTCGGTGACCTCGCCGGTGATCCGCGGGGTATTTGTGGGCGAACGCATCCTCGGCCTGCACATTCCGCCGCCACCGGAGAACGTTCCCGCCATTGAGCCTGACATCCGAGGTGCCAAGAGTATCCGCGACCAACTCGAAAAGCACCGTGAGTCCATCTCCTGTTCCTCCTGCCACGAGAAGATCGATCCGGCGGGCTTTGCCCTAGAAGCCTTCGATCCCATTGGCAGTTGGCGCAAATTCTATGGCCAACCCAACAAGTCCGCCCAGGTGGACTCCAGTGGGCTCACGCTGGACGGTAAAAAGTTCCGTGGTATCTTCGAGTGGCAGAGTATACAGGCCAACAAGCCAGAGCAGCTCGCACGCGCTTTTGCTGAACAACTAATCGCCTACTCTACCGGAGCGAAGGCGCGATTTAGTGACCGCCCCGAACTGCAGAAAATCGTCACCGCCGCCAAAGAAAATAACTACGGAGTTCGCTCCATCATCGCCGAAGTCGCAGTCAGCGACATGTTCCTCAATAAGTAAGGTTCCACTCACCAAGCCGATAATCACCCATCAGAACCATGGCCTCCTTCCACATCAACACCGGTGTTCACATGTCTCGCCGCCGCTTCCTTCGGGGAGCCGGCATTGCCATGGGCTTGCCCATGCTCGACTCCATGACCCCGGCCTTCGCTGCATCCGCTGCGCGTTCGCCCAAGCGATTTGTCGGCATTACCTTGGCTCTCGGCCTGCACGCCCCCAACTGGGTTCCTAGAGGAGCCGGTTTCAACTACGAGCCCTCACCCTATCTCAAGCCCTATCAGGATCTGCGCAAGGACTTCACCGTGATCTCGGGCACCTCGCTTCCGGGTGTCACCGGTGGCCACATCGCTGAGAGTAGTGTATTCACCGCCTGTCCAAATGCCCGTGGTGCTACCAGCCGCAACACCATCTCCTTGGACCAGCTGATGGCCAAGCACCTCGGTCATGAAACCCGCTTTCCCTCGCTGGTGCTAAGCACCCAGCGCTCCAACGGCCCGTCCTACACTGAGAACGGCGCGATGATTCCCGCCATGGACAACCCCAAAGAGCTCTTTGCCCAGCTCTTTGTGCAGGACACTCCCGAGGCCCGCAAAAAGCAGGCCGAACTGCTTGAGAGTGGTCGCAGTGTGATGGACGTCATCAGCGAAGAGGCCAAGTCCATTCACAAGGAAGTGGGTGCCGGCGACCGTGACAAACTCGAAGAATGGTTCACTAGCGTGCGTGACTTGGAGAAGCGCCTGCAGATGAATGAGAAGTGGATCGACCGGCCCAAGCCTAAAGTGGGCGACCGGCCCAAACCGGCGCAGAAGGACAACGCCACCGACGTCAAACGCCTGATGCTCGACATCATGGTGATGGCCCTCAAGACCGACTCTACCCGCTTCATCACCCTGCAATGCCGCGGCGACAATGTACGTGCACTCGAGGGTGTCGAAACTGGCTACCATAACCTCAGTCACCACGGCCGCGATGAAGAAAAGCTCGACCAGCTTGCCACCGTGGAGAGCGCGATGATCGAAAGCTGGGCCAACTTCCTGCGCGAACTGAAAAACCACAAGCAGGATGGCCGCACGCTTCTCGACGACACCATGGTGTTTCTCACCTCCAACCTCGGCAACGCATCCTCGCACGACAACCGTAACGTGCCCGCGCTTTTTGCAGGTGGCGACTTCAAGCACGGCCAGCACATCGCCTTCGACCAGAAGAACAACTACCCGCTGTCCAACCTGTATCTCAACATGCTCCACAACGTGGGCCTTATGCACGAGAACTTCGCCACCAGCACGGGCACGATGAAAGGGATCCAAGCCAAGAGTTGATGTCCCGGGACATTTGCGCCAAGAGCGCTTCCTTGAAAGCAAATCGATAAAATGCAAGTGCGGCTTTGTGAGTCGTACATGAATGTTAGATCATGAACATGGCATCACGAATCCTGCTTTTTGTTTTGTTGGCCGCTGGGTTTGCTCTCTCTGCGTATCAGGCGGAAAGCAAGCGCGCCCATGAGGTCTTGGAGAAGCAAAAGCAAGAGAACATCGATATCGAGGCTGAACTGGATGCCGAGCTGGCCAGAATCGAGCGCGCGCTGGAGGCCGCGGAAATCACTCCCGAGGAAGCAAGTGAGCTTCGGAAGAAAGCCTATAAAAAAACTTCAGCGCAGGCAGTGGAAGCTATGGAGCGTGCCCTTTCCAAAATCGAGGAATAGTATGCAATACTCAGAGAAGAGATCACCCATGTTCAAACGAAGCCTCATTGCATTTCTTTACCTTGGCACATCGACCGCCGCCCTCGCTCAGGACAACAGGATTGCCGAAGTCCAAGCCGACAAGCAGCTAAGCCGAATCGCCTTTAGCTCCTGTCTGCGCAAGCCGAGTGGAGCCGAGATCCTCGATAAAGTCGTCGACTATGAGCCCGACCTCTTCGTTTGGCTTGGCGACAACATTTACGTCGACACCTACGACAAACCCGAGCGCTTCGAGCAGCTCTATGGTCAGCTCGGTGCCAACCCGCGTTACCAAAAGCTCAAGGCGACTTGCCCGCAGCTCGCGGTGTGGGACGATCATGACTACGGCATGAACAACCACCACAAGGACTACCCGCTCAAGGATCTGTCCAAGGTGGCCTTCGGCAAGTTCTGGGATGTGCCTGCCACCTCGGCCTTCTGGGCCCGCGAGGGTATTTACCGCTGCGTGGAGTACGGACAGCCAGGCAAGAAAGTGCAGATGATTTTGCTCGATGGGCGCTGGTTCCTCGACAAAGAGAACATGGAGGCCAAGGACAGTTACCTCGGCAAGGAGCAATGGGCTTGGCTGGAACAAGTGCTTAAGCGCCCCGCCGATATACGGGTAATTTGCTCAGGCGTACAGGTGATCAAACTCAATGCCGAGGGCAAGAACTGGGAGATGTGGGGCCACCATCCCAGCGAAAAGAAACGCCTCTTCGATCTCATCGAGAGCACCAAGGCCAATGGTGTGGTCTTTATTAGTGGCGACATGCATTTTGGCGAGATCTACCGGGAGAAAGCTGCCAGTTACCCTCTTTACGATCTCACCGCCAGCGGCATGGACCAGAAGTATCCCAAGTCTGGCAAAGTTCATCCCGGCCAGGATCAGATCGGCGAGTCCTTGATCAAGTCGCTCAACTTTGGCGGCATTGTGATCGACTGGGAAAAGGCCATGCTCCACCTCGAAATCCTCAACGGCGAGGGCGAACTCCACCTCCGCCATAGTGTGCCCTTCAAGGATCTGAAGCATCCTAACGAGTAAGCATTCCAGAGATCATCATTGTCCACAGGATCCGTACAAATTCGTATGGAAATGACTTAAATATGAAATGTCTCAAGGCCAGCATGGACCACCTTTAGACGACAGTCGCCGACCCACGACTAATCGTAAGCGCTTCTGCATCATATGGAACGCCTGCAATCTAAACCTTCAGCCCGCACTCATTATGAGCGCTGGGTCTGCCCTTTCCGTCTCGGCATCAAAAGAAACCCCGACCCGTCGAGGCTCCACTACCAAATCCGACTTGTCGGTCAATAACGCTATACCACAAAATATGATGAAACTTTATAATCGAGCTCCACACATTCTAACAATATTAGGTGCGATAACTTATCTCTTTTTGCGTGAAAAACTAACATTGTTTTTCCTCCAATGGACAGGTTATGTCGGTGACAGTCCTCTGGCAGATAAACGAGCCTATGTTTCCGCCGCGATTTGCACAGAGATAACATGCTTCACCTTAGTTGTGAGTGGAATTTTTTTATATATTGTCGGTCTATGTGTGAACCGGGTAAAGAAGAGAAAGGTAGAACAAGGAACTTGAACCAATCCGAACCATCTCGTAGCCGAGTATCAATCTAAATTACTGGCTATACTGCCGACATATAAGATACAGAATTAGCTATGAATATTTACCACGGCCAATTACGGAAATTGGAGTCAGAACGCGCGGACAGGATGTACCGCTCAACATGGTTGAGTTTTTATATATTCATACCCTGTTATATTGCATTAGGTCACGGGCTATTCATGATTGCTATCGATGCAGCAGGGGCAGCACATTCCATATTGATGGCGAGTCTTCTCGGTTTGGTTGGGGCATCAATCAGTTCAAACCGGCAGAAGATCCTCCGACAGGATAAAGTCATCCAGCAACTCCTGGAGCAACTGCACGAGGCAAGTTCACATAGCCAACAATCTCTTGCTGGCAACGACCAAAAGGCCGCGCCTGAGGAGTGACGTTGGGCAGAACAGAAGATACCTCGATTGTATCAAGAATCGATTTGAAATCGTTATCTGTTAGTCGCATGAGGAGTATTTGCCTGAGCGTACGATACATATCTCAAAGAATTTTTTGCGGCATTGTGATCAACTGAAAAAAGGCTCTGCTCCACCTCGAAATCCTCAACGGTAAGGGCAAACTCCACCTCCGCCACAGTGTGCTATTCAAGGAGCTGAAGCATTCTGAGAAGTGAGGGTGTTGCTTGGCCTTTATGGTCAGTTGATGATAACAATGAACCCAAGCTGGTGTATGCCCTATTTACAAAATCGACCGGTGTCACAAACAACTCGGCTCGTTACATCTATGACCCTGATCCCACCTGTTCGCCACGCTTGTCTCAG
>JBMYMN010000028.1:0-21016 GCA_049597355.1 Luteolibacter sp. | reverse complement strand
GTCAATGTTCCGCCCAAAGGCAAAAATATCTCCAATAATCCCATTCAGGAAAGTGGCTATTACCTCGCTCGGATTGCTTATCAGGCCAACGGCACGGGAGCAGTTGCCCCGATTACCGAACAGCAATGGTGGCACGACACCAACAGCAGGCATTTGGGTTTCGTTGCGACCACCGGTGGCAAACTGCCCAAGCTGTACTACTACCGAGACTTCCGACTTTCCGCAGCAGAGAGAAAAGCGATTGCAGAAGCGGACCCGAAAGACCTGAAGCCCGTAATTGAAGAGTCCCCAAGTCGTCCCGAAAATTTGGTTCCCGAGGAACTCAGGGGCGATGATTTCCACGAAGAAGAGACAGTCGAAGACGAAGACTGACAAAAAGGAACGATCTCCATCAGGTGTGGAGCTTTCGTATTCGATAAAAAACATGTGTGTCTGATGAGCATCTACCATCACCTCATTCGTCTTTTGATACTCAGTCTCGCCCTGTGCGCACCATTACGTGCAGAAAACGCTCCAGCGCCTACCAAAGTACCCGGAGGCCTCAGCAGCAAGAAAGGATCGGGGAAGATGTTCCCGCCCAATTCCAAGCATTTCCAAGTGGCGGGGCATGCTGCCTACCTTGCCATGCCCAAGGGTGTGGATGCCGGAAAGAGAGTGCCTTGGCTGTGGTATTGCCCGTCTGACTACAAGCTGCCGGGTAAGCACGAGCAATGGATGATCAAGCAGTGCTTGGACAACGGCATTGCCGTAGCGGGAGTTGACGTCAGGGGCGACTTCGGAACTCCCGCCGGGCGCAAAGTCTTCACTGCCTTTCACAAGGAAGTTACCGAGAATTACGGAGTCACCCAAAAGGTATGCATGCTGGCCCGCAGCTATGGGGCAACCCAGATGTACAACTGGGCCGCCGAACATCCTAAATCCATTGCCTGCCTGGCGGGGATCTACCCGGTATGCAATCTGGCAAGCTACCCGGGGATGAAATCCGCAGCCGGGAAGTATCGGATGCAAGAGGAGGAATTCGCCAAAGTGCTCAAGCAACACAACCCGATCGATCGGCTGGCGCTATTGGCCAAGGCAAAGGTGCCGATCTATCACAACACGGGCGACGTCGACAAACTGGTACCGGCCAAAGACAATACCTTTCTCCTGCAGGAACGCTACAAGGCCATGGGCGGACCGATAACGGTGACCATCTTTGAAGGTCAGGGTCACAACTACTGGAGCGGCTTTTTCGAAGACCAGGCGATGGCGGATTTTATCATCAAGCACGCCCGCAAGGCCGCGGGTGGTTCCAGCCCCCTGCCAAAGGTGCTGTTTTTTGGCGATTCGATCAGTGGCGGCTACACCAAACCCTTGCTCAAATTGATGGAGGGCAAGGCGGAGATGGTCAAACTGGGAGCCGTGGCTGGCTACCGGATCAAAGAGCAGCCTCTGTGGCAGGGCCGGCCCGCCGGCAATCTGAACTTCGGCAATGCCATGATGTGCGTGAGTGATTTCGATCGCTTTGAAAGGCATCTGTCTGAGACGAAATACGATGTGATTCATTTCAATTTCGGTCTGAATGACATCTTCCGTGGCCGCAAAGGTGCTTGGCACAGCCCGCCTGACAAATACGCCGAGAACCTGTCCAAAATTATCACACTGCTAAAGACCAATGGCGCGCGGATCATTTGGGCCAACACCACACCCATCCCCGCCAATGCCCCGAACAATCCCGAGGGCGACGAACTTATCTACAATGCCGCGGCAGCAAAGGTCATGAAGAAGCATGGAATTCCCATCAACGACCTCCACAGCGTAGTGACCGGTTGGGACGGCTACGACGAATGGAAAAAGGGTGACGATGTGCATTTCAATGGTGTGGTCTATGCCATGCTGGCCGAGCAGGTGGCAAAACGGGTTCAAGCCGAACTGGAAACACTGGCTCGATAGGCAGATTGTCGAAGGGCATCGAGGCGGGCCTCTAATGGTTTCGTGCACTCAATTCATGCACTGAATTCTTCCGGCCTCAGAGGTTGAAGCCAACATAGCACCCGGGCAAGTCGACCATCCCGCGCTCCGATATTGCATTGAGCCAGTTGCCTACCTGAACTTGGTGCTCATGATGTAGGCATACCAAGCTTGCTCAAAAGCCTCCGTGGTCTCATGCCCAAAGATCTCCGCCAACCCTTGGGGGCTGAGCGGGTTGCCTTGCTTGAGTTGATCGAGAAACTTGTTGAAGCCAATGGTCATCTCTGGAGTTGAATTCATGAAGCTAAAGAGAGCCATGGCATAGGCGGAGTCATTTGGCGTGAGATCAACAACTGCCGCGGCAAAAAGTCTCTCCAGACTGACACGCTTGTTGTTTTTACAAAGCGCCTTGAGAGGCTTGGTCCAAGGCTCGGAATTGGAGAGGGTTTCCGACTTGGTCATCGCCTCATTGCCACCAGCTCCCTCGTAGTCGTCGTAGTAATTACTGAAGTCGATGTAGTGGACAGTGCACTTCTTGAAGAGCTCGTGTTCCGAGTAGTAGCCGGCACCCATATTCAGCCACAGCGGCATGCTTTGCTGCTCGGCTCGTGACCCCACCAACTGGATGGCAACCATATGGGCAAGGAGTTGTTGGGCCGGTCGATTGGGCTGCTTTCGAATGACAGTAAAGCGCCGTTTGCTATCGCTAAAGTTGCCCGTCTGCATGGAGGATTTGACAAAGCGATCACGTGATTCGTCAGAGGAGATCAATTTGGCGTATTGATTCACCATCTCGGAGTAAGGACCGGACTCCGATTCTTCTTCCACCAGATAAATCACGTGGCGGAATTGCTTATCGGGATCGGGAAAGTCGTTGGCGTTGGGATCTTCACCGGGGGCACGAAAGCCCTGCTCCTCGAAGATTGCCGTTAGCGCGGGAATGATCTCAACCATCTGATCATAAATTTTTTCGGCATAACGATCAGCAGGGTCGTTTTTGGTATCGATGGTACGTATTTTGAAGTGATCGAGATCGCGCTCCTTGAACTTCAGGCCATTGAATTCAAAAATTGGATCGTTTGAGAATTTGGTGACAGGTGTCGGCTGCTCGGGTTGCGGATCATCGCTACGGGTGGGAGGTTTAGGCGTGGAGCCGCCATGCTTTCTGATCAGTGCCTGCGACGACAATGAAAACTGTGCGATCGGCAGCGTGTAACTGCGGCCGTTGTCCATCTTGATTTCCACCTCTTCGCCGGTGACCATCACAATCCTTGCACGGATGCTACGGCCATTTTTATCAGACAACTCGTGGAGATCATCACTCTGTGCCTTAAGTTGAGGAGATGTGCCGATCAGGATCAGGATGACCATGGCAACCATGGAGTGAAGGCAACCGATTTTCATAGGGTAGTTTTAGGCTCCAGACAGCCCAGAAAGCAAAATCAATCAACCGCGAACGGCGATTCATGAAATGAATTTGCATTCTAAGCCTTCGAGTGAACAGCCTTGGAATGCCATGCCAGGATGCGCAATGGGATTTGAGGCGATAATTTTTCATCCATCTTTACAATCTCAGACAGGAAGTTTCATCTAGACTCCACAATCAGCCGTGCATACGACTCAGGCTTTTCTTCTTCGAGTGCCGACCCTCTGACCCGACAGTAACCCCAGCCTTTCATGCGCGCCCAATCTGCCACCTCCCTTGATGATTCCATCGCCGCCTGGCTGCAGAAGCATTTTGCACTCAAAGGAGATCTCCACAAACTTCCAGGCTACAGCGATCTGAATTTTCGCCTGACCACCACGAGCGGCGACATTTTCGTCTGCAAGTTCTGTCAGAATCCGGACGAGGCCGAGCAACTCATAGCCCAACACGAAGTGCTTTCCCTACTGCAGGAAAAAAACCTCGCAGCAATACCCAGAGTCATCACCACAATAGAGGGCTCGTCACTTGTGCCCTTTGAGCATGATGGACAGACCTGGCTTGGCCGTATCCTAACTTACGTGACGGGCAAACTGTTGGCTGAGCACGCCCCATACGATGCGAACCTGTTATACAACTTCGGGCGCACCCTTGGTCAATTCGACCAGTCTCTGCTAGAATACTCCAATCCGGCCTTTGACTACAAGTTTGACTGGGACCTGACTCATGCGCTGGAAGTCGTGGAATGCCACCGTGACCTCATCGGTGACGCCACGCTTCGCGGGCAGGTGAACCGCATCCACGCCATGTTTTCCGAGCAAGTCGTCCCCCGCTTCCCGGAACTTCGTAAAAGCGTGATCCACAACGACGCCAATGAATACAACGTCCTTGCGGAGGGAGACCATATCAGTGGCCTGATCGACTTTGGCGACATGGTGCACAGCTACACCGTCTGCGACCCGGCCATCGCAATGGCCTATGCCACGCTCGGATCGGACGATCCTGCCGAGGTAATCCGTGAAATGACTCGCGGGTATCATGAAAGTCTGCCGCTACAAGATTCAGAGCTCATTGTTCTCTTTCCCATGCTCTGCATGCGTCTCGCTGTCAGCGCCTGCATGGCCGCCTATCAGATGCGCCTGCGTCCAGACGACTCCTACCTCGCCATCAGCCAAGAACCGATCCGCAAAACGTTGCCTCAGCTGCTCAGACAAGATTGCCGGACCATTCACAACATGCTCAGGGAGGTGGTTTCGTGAATCGAGAGGAAACACTCAGGCTCCGCCGCCAAGTGACCGGTCACAACCTTGCACTCGGCTACGAAGAACCGCTCAAAATCGTCCGCGGTGAAATGCAGTATCTGTTCGATGATAGCGGCAGGCGCTACCTCGACGCATACAATAACGTGCCGCACGTTGGTCATTGTCATCCGGAAGTGGTCGAGGCTGCAGCCGAGCAGATGCGGACGCTCAATACCAACACCCGCTACCTGAGCGAACGCTTTAACGAATACGCCGAGGCATTACTGGATACTCTGCCCACTGGGCTCGATACCTGCTTTCTTGTCAACTCGGCCAGCGAAGCCAATGAACTGGCCTTGCGACTGGCGCGAGCCGTCACCGGGCGCAAGGATACGCTGGTTACCGAATCGGCTTACCACGGCCACACCACAACACTGATTGACATCAGTCCTTACAAGCACAACGGCCCCGGCGGTGAGGGTGCGCCCGATTGGGTCCACACCGTGCCAGTACCCGACCCTTATCGCGGCGTTCATCGTGGGCCCGCCAGCGGCCGGCTCTATGCCAATACCGTGCGAGAGACAATCGCCCGCCTTGAGGAATCAGGCAAAAAACCATGCGCCTTCATTGCGGAAACCTACCCCAGTGTTGGCGGTCAGATCATCACCCCAAATGGCTATCTACGGGAGGCCTACCAGCATGTTAGAAAGGCTGGTGGTATTTGCATCGCCGATGAAGTCCAGACCAGCTACGGGCGTATCGGCAAGGCTTTCTATGCTTTTGAGGAACAAGAAGTAGTGCCCGACGTCGTGGTTATGGGCAAGCCCATCGGCAACGGCCACCCGCTGGCGGCGGTGGTCACCCGCCGTGCCATCGCCGATGCCTTCGACAATGGGATGGAGTTTTTCAGCACTTTCGGTGGCAGCACCCTTTCCTGCGCGATTGGCATGAAGGTTCTCGAAATTACCCGCCGCGACCGTCTTCAGGAACACGCCGAGTCGAGCGGCACCACCCTGCTCAAAGAGCTCCATCGTCTGAAACTCCGCCATCCCTTGATTGGCGACGTCCGGGGCAGCGGTTTGTTTATCGGCGTGGAGTTGGTGGAGGACGCAGAAACGCTCATGCCTTCCCCCGACAAAGCCTCGCAGATTGTCAACCAACTCAAGGACGCTGGCATCCTCATTGGCACTGATGGTCCTCACCATAACATACTCAAAATCCGTCCACCCCTGCCCTTTGATCAGGACAATGCCGTGCAACTGGCATCCGCTCTCGACCACATCCTGGAACGCATCGACTCATGAGCCCCCCGCATTTCTGGCTGCGCGCCGAAGCCAAGCCGCTGGAGGAGCGCCGCGCCCTCTCTCCCGCAAATGCGGCCATACTAGTCAAACAGGGACATCAGGTAACCGTCGAGCGTTCCGAGCAGTCCATCTTTGATGACCAGGCCTATGTCGATGCCGGATGCACCTGTGTTGCTGAAGGGAGCTGGCAGCGATGCGCTCCCCCGGAGGCATACATCCTCGGACTCAAAGAACTGCCAGAAGCCAACACTGCCCTGCACCACCGCCACATCTATTTCGCCCATGCCTATAAAGGCCAACAGGGGTGGCAGGACATCCTCAAACGATTTCGAAAAGGTGGTGGTGAATTACTCGACTTGGAATATCTCACCGACCACAGCGGCCGACGAGTCGCCGCCTTCGGTTACTGGGCTGGCTTTGCGGGAGCTGCCGTTGCCATCGAGGCCTGGTGTGCCCAACACAACCGTGACTCTCTAACAAATTTGTCCTCACACCCGAACCAACAGGACATGGTGGCCCATCTTCGAGGCTGTCTCGGGGGTCGTAGCCCGCGCGTGATGGTGATCGGCGCCCTTGGCCGATGTGGCCACGGTGCCCGCGACGTTGCCGAGCAACTCGAACTTGAAGTGACTGCTTGGGACTGCGAAGAAACCCAAGCCGGCGGGCCGTTTCCTGAGATTCTCGAGCACGATATCTTTATCAACTGCGTATTCGTCAACCACCCCATTCCGCCCTTCCTCACGTGTGCGGAACTGAAACTCGCCGGGCGAAAACTGTCGGTCATCTGCGACGTTAGCTGCGATCCGACCAGCAACTTCAACCCGCTTCCTATCTACGACTCCTGTACGGATTTTTCCGATCCCTGCCTACGCATCATTGATGGCCAACCCGGCCTCGATCTGATTGCCATCGATCACCTTCCCTCGCTGCTCCCGGCAGAGAGTAGTCATGACTTTTCAAGCCAACTGCTGCCATCACTGCTGGAAATTCAAGACGATCCCAACCGCGTATGGAGACGGGCCCGCCAAATCTTCGACGATAAAACAAAGACACTCTCATGAAGCAAATCCACTGGCTGGGAAACGGCCTATCCTCGGTTCCCGGCATCCAACGCCTGGCCTCGCGCCACAACACTTTCATTTTGTGGTGCCGTCGCACTGATGATGGCCGCAAGCTGTTGGCCGGCTGCAAATCGCAAGACGTTCGATCGCTCAAATGGGATGCCCTAGAGGAATCAGTCTCGAAAGGTGACGTCGTGGTATCCATGCTACCGGCTTCAGAACACATTCGAGTGGCAAAGCTCTGCCTCAAATGCAGTGCCCATTTTGTCTCCAGCAGCTATGTCTCCGATGAAATGCGGAACCTTCATCATTCCGCGAAATCGAAGCAACTAACTTTCATCAATGAGATCGGGCTCGACCCTGGACTCGACCACCTGTTGGCTCACGACCTGATCGAACGCTTTAAGAAAAGCGATCTGGCAGATGGTGATTACCAGCACTCTTTTCGTTCCTATTGCGGTGGCTTCCCGATGGTGCCCGATGACTTCAAATACAAGTTTAGCTGGTCACCCGTAGGCGTACTCAAGGCACTAAATGCCCACGCCAGCTGGATTGTTGACAGCACCGTGCGTAACTCTAACAGTCCATGGAGAGCGCTTAGCCGTTACTCTGTACCTGCTTTAGACGGTGAGGAATTCCAAGCCTACCCCAACCGTGACTCCATTCCCTTTCTACGGCAGTATCATATCCCGGAGTCGTGGAAAATTTCCGAGTTTGTGCGGGGCACTCTGCGTCTCGATGGCTGGGCTGAGGCATGGGCTGACATCTTTCAGGCAATCGATTCTACTCCACTCGAGAAAACGGAGATAGTGCTTCAAGAGATGTCCAACGAGCTATGGAAGAAGCACGCCTATCAACCTGGTGAGGCGGATCGCGTGGTGCTCAGCGTCGAGCACGAGGTGAAGCAAGGTGACAAGACCGTCTGGCATCACAGCTACCACATCGACGAAACCGGTAACGAGCGTGGCTCTGCGATGGCTCGCTTGGTGAGCCTGCCGGTGAGTCTGGCCATCGAGTCCATCCTCGAGGGTATACTTCCCGCCGGCATTCTTGCCGCTAGCGATGACGCGCAGCAAATCCATCAATGGCTCGATACGCTGCGCTCTCTGGGCGAAGTGATCCAACACACCGAGCATCCGGTCCAAACCGGAAGCGGATCATAGCTATTCCAATTCGTCGTCTCTTATCTTCCTGCGCCCTCAGTACACTTGACGCCTTCTGCACATAGCCCAAATCGGCAGGGAACAAAAAAGGTCGTCACATGGGCGCTTCGAGTTTCATGAGATAGCCGATGAGGTCGATGGACTCCTCATCCGTGAGTGCGTTCAAAAGCCCTTCAGGCATCATGGAGACAGGAGAGACCTCTCTGGATTGAATATCGGCTTTGTTGATGACGACTCGCTGGCCCACCACGCTGAGGATGAGTTGTCGCTCATTCTCTGTAGCAATATTGCCGACGAGTGTTTGCCCGTCGCGTTTGGTGATGGTGACCATTTTGTAGTCGTCCTGAATGATGCCGCTGGGATCGAGGATGTTTTGAAGCAGGTAATCGAGGTTGGTTCGATTGGCACCAGTGATGTCGGGCCCCAGTGTGCCGCCTTCGCCGTGAAGTTTGTGGCAAGCCATGCAAGTGCGTTGGTAGAGAGCTCTACCATTCTTGAGATTTGCCGAGCCAATGGCCTTGGGTGTGAGCAAAGCTTCGAATTTTTCGAAAGCGGCCTGCTTGTCATCGGCCTGACCATCGATGAGACCCCAAACTTCCATGAAGCCATTGCCGACAACTCGCCGTAGCTGCCTGGCCACATAGGGAGGAACATCGCGTCTGGGCACCTTCTTATCACGGATAGCAGTTGTCAGCTGCCAGCCGTAACTGGGGCGTGAGGCAAGGGCCTGAACAGTCTCTCGCTTACCAAGGTCGCTGAGATTTGAGTAATGCACGAGCAAGGCTTTTCCAACGGTCTTGTTGTCGTAGGACGTTATCGCGCGGATAGCGGCGACCTCCACGGCCTGATCCCTGAAGAGCTTGGGAAGGGCTTTTTCCAATGCCTCATTCTGCTGCGAGGCGAGGGTTTGAATGGCTTTGTTACGAGCCGCTGCATCCGCCTTCTGATCCAAGGCCAGAGTAAGCGTTTCTTTGGTGGCCGATACCAACCCAAAGATTTGTGATATTTCGGAGGCGAGCTGTTTCCATTCGCCACCAAATCCACTGAGGCGCTCGTGTTGATTTTTCCAAGATGCAGGCGCTTGTATATGAACTCGACCATCCATGCCGTCGCGCATGCCCTTGAGTACGTGCGTGAGCTTGGTTGTGTTGTCCATTCGCGCAATAGAGTTGGCCAGAGCATCGAAAGCATCCGCATCCGCAGCTCTGCGGGCAATAAATTGGGTGACTAACGGAATCTTGCTACGGGTGGCGAGTTCGAGAGCGCGTTGCGAATCTTTGGCAACAAGCGGCTCGATGCCAAACCAGAGCATTTTGGGAATGTTATGGTCATTGGCATCTGCTTCATGGGTGACCAAATGCTCAGCGAGCATCCATCGGGTGGCGAGTTTCACTCTCTGTAGGGCAGATGCCAGTCGAAGCCGCACTACTGGAGAGGATTCACTTTTGGCCATTTCTTCAAAGCGCTGCAAGGCAGCAGCGGATGCATTGAAGTCTTCGGTGAGCATTTGGATGGCCCATGCTCGAATGTATTCGTCTTGGTCCGAGAGGGCGGAGATCAATTGCCGGTCATTGAGATTGCTCGTCACATGCAGTGCCCACATACCTCGTAGGCGGTAGTTTGGATTGTCGTGAGATGCATAGATTTCGCGCAACATGTCGATCGCATCGGTCCCGATCGGTTTCTGAACTGCACGTTGTTGCAGAATGACACGTGCCCGCCTGGCGTGCCATGAGCTGAGGCGAGTTTGGAGTTGCGCAAGATGGAGATCACTTTGCTTGCTCAAATCTGCGTAACGCTCGGGCCAGGTTTCGGCATGGGATTGAATGGGAGAGAGTCGATACACCCGGCCGGTCTCTTTGTGCAGGACCTCCTTGCCGCAAATGTCGCCATCGTGCCAGTCCAGGGCATACAGCGCGCCGTCGGGTCCCAATTCCTTGCTGAAACCGACCCACTGAGCGTTGTTGGCCCGCATCAAATCAGGACCGTGACTGGCAATGAAGCCCGAGCCGTTGACCTTGAAATAATCGCTGAGCACCGCGTGCTCATGGATATTGCACATGAAAATATTGCCGTGGTGCTCCTCAGGAAAGGCATCGGATAGGTAAATGCGCGCTCCTCCATGAGCTGAACGGTGGTTGTGGTCCACAATGGTGCGGATGTCCTCGTAGACATAGGAATTGAAGTGTCGGCCACCTTGGCGGTGATAGATGCCACCGGGAATGACGTGGAACATGTGGGGAATCACGCAGGCAGTGATGAAGAAGTTACCCTTGGCATCGTAGTCGATGCCCCATGGATTGCTGAAACCATGCGCAACCACCTCAAAGCGATCCTTGATTGGGTGGTATCGCCAGACCCCACCATTGATGTCCACAGGCCGGCCATCGTATTCAATCTTTTGAGGAAAGGGATCGCGGTGCATGTAGAGCTTTCCAGCACCCTTGGGCTTTCCAACCTTGGAGGGAGTCGCAAAGCCCTGACATCCATAGAGCCATCCATCCGGGCCCCAATGAAAACTGTTGAGGGTTTCGTGGCGGTCCCGAATGCCCCAACCGGTAAGACGCACCTCGATATCTTCCATGTCGGCTTTGTCATCACTGTTACGATCGGGCACAAAGAGCAGATTGGGAGGTGTACCAAGCCAGAGACCATCGAAACCCACGGCAATGCCGGCTGGAAAAGGGATACCTTCCGCGAAGACCTTGCGGCTGTCGGCAACACCATCCCGATCCGTGTCCTCAAGGATAAGGATACGGCTGTCTCCTGAATGGGAGAATCCTTTCTGGCGCGATTCATAGTCACGGTTCTCTGCTATCCACAGCCTGCCTTTGTCGTCCCAGCAAAACGCCATAGGTTGGGTGATCATGGGTTCCGCGGCATAAGCATTCACCCGAAAACCATCCATGACAGTCATTGTATCGACCGCCTGTTGCGGGTTGAGAAACTTGGCGTCACGGGCCTGGGCCTGATCCAGACTCCACAATATCCGCGCATGCTTAGGGTCTCCGGAGTAGTCAACCCAGCGTTGAGTCAGCTCGCTTGAACTAAGCTGGCCGGTATGCACCAAAATCTGATGATACACGGTTTCCGTTTTGCCTTTGGCGATCTTCCAGCAGCCAGACCGGGCACGGCACGGCCCAAACCCGAATTGTTTGTCCATTCTCCAGCGGTGTGGGTAGCCTTGGTTGCGTGGGTGATCGAAAATCGCGATGTGAGCCATGTCATTGCGGCCATCAACCTTCATGCCTACATCGAGCCATACGCCTTTTTTACCCTCGATGTTGAGGTTTCTGGCACCACTGGAGTTGAGAGCCTCGGCCTGGATGCCCTTTCGCCATGGCATGCGCAGAAATAAACCACCGTAGTTGTATGTATCCACGGTAACCTGCCGGTGGGCTTTACCTTGCCATTGGAGATTTAGGGTGTGCACACCATCTTTGGAATTCAGCTTCCAAGTCTGGGTTTCGGTCAGGATGCTGGCTCCCTTTGCATCCAGCAGATCGTACACTGTGCGCCATGAGACGCTCTTGCCTTGGGCCTGAACAATTTCAATTTTTTGGCGTTTCCAATGGGTGGCATTTGGGTTGTGGAAGTAGTCACGCCCATTGAGGCGGGTGAAACCCCAAAACAGCCCGGTTTGGTGTTTGTGATGACCGGGACTGAGTTCCGTGAGCGTTCCTTTACCGTCAGGTGCCTGAATGGGGTGGAGGTAGGGGCGAAAGCCGGGCTCAGCCTGCTGGGTAATGATGGCATCGCTCAGTCCACTCTGATGCGCAGTGATGGAGTTGCCATCTGCACTGAGTTTCAGCTTCAGATCGGCTGCAGTTGGTTGCGCGGAAGCCTGAACGCATGAGAACACGATGGGCGTGCAACCACATGCAAGTAGGACTCTCCAACACTTATTTATGGTCAGGTGGGCAGCCATGCACTGTTGGGAGAGTTCATGGATTGGAGTTCACTGGGTGCTCTCTCAGGTGGACTGCACCATTCTTTTTCAAGATGTCCAGCCATGCTGACTCTTGGTTTTTATCTGACTGGGCGGCAAGTTTGACGAGGACCATCACGGCTAACTGACGGAACAAACAAAGCACTGACATCGCGATTGCTGCAGCATGCGTGTAGGACCCTAAATGCGATACAAGCCATAAACAAATGAGGAATGTGATCGCGGCGACCCAGGTTCCAGCGAGTGAGCCGAGCACGAGAGAGAATCCACTCAGGACAGGCTTGCCGCTCTCATAAGCATATTTGTGATTAAGATGGCGGTAGAAGCGGGCGGTGCGAAGACTGGTCCGACAAAAGTATTGGAAGCTGCCGTGAAGTGAACTGATGAGAAAGAACAGAATGCCTAAGCCGGCCCATCCTGCCATATTTCCTTCAAGCAAAAAGTTGAGTGGCGGAAGCACTGCAATCCACAGAATGAGAAGAAAAGCGGGTGCACTCAAAATGAGCGCAGTGATGAAAGCCCCAACACCCGATGCGATAAAGGACTGCACTTGGTAGCCTAAAATGAAAACCGCCAACTCTATGGCAAGCCCCAGAAAAATGTAATGGGGGTCCCATTCGAAAATCAACAATCCGGCAAAAAGGAGAACGTAGCCAATGACAAAACCAAGGTCGAAGCGATACTCGGACGAGAGGCTGAAGTCTTCAGTTTTTTCATTCATCACTAATATGAAGATTCTATTTTTTGCCCTCACCGTCAACAGCCCCAGGGGTCGGCATTAGGAAGGGGTAAAGGGGGTTGTCCAACTCAAGATCAATGCAGAGGGCATGATAGTGGCGGGAAGCCTGATCTGTGGGGTCTTTGGAGAGGCACCGCTCAAATCCCTTCGAAGCAGCGCAGAAGTCTTGGGATTCGAAGTCGGCCACCGCAGATTCAAAGATGGCTTTGTTGTTCAGTCGCGGATGCAAGATTTCAGTATCAAGAGAGTCGAGGACTTCATGCACTTCGAAACGCCTTGAGCGACCCTTGACTTTCACTGAGCCAAGTCTGCGGGTATTGATGTTGCTGATTTGATTGGACACTTCAGCGGTTACAAGGATTTCAGCACCGAAGACCTTCGTAAGGTCCTCCATGCGACAGGTGGAATTCACAGTGTCCGAAATGATGGTAGAGTCCCATCGACCACTTTCGCCGATAATCCCCATCTCGACCCGGCCAAAATGGAGTGCCACACCGAGGGTGATCTCGGTTACGGTCGGCAGCGATGAACTTAGGATGTTTTTGTCGATGGCTTGCTTTAGATTCATCTGCATTTGAATCGCAGCATTCACAGCGAGCTCAGCGGACCCATTAAACAGTGCGAGAATACCATCTCCAATATAATGCACGACAAATCCCTCATTGTTACGAATGCAGGGGGCAACTTTGGCTAGGTAGCGATTGAGGAAGCTAAAGATCTCCTCGGCCCCCATTTGTTCACTGATGGTGGTGAAGTTGCGCAGGTCAGCGAACATTACCGTGGTATCCACACTTGCTCTTGCGCCGAGTTCTGTATCCTCCGGTGACAACATTCCGAGTGCTTCTAGAAAGGCACGCGGTAAAAACCGCTCAAAGGCTTGGTTCATCGCCACCAGCGACGAGTTTGCCTTTTCTTGGCTTGCCAGAGAAATTCTGGCCTCTTCCAGAGAAATGTGAGCTGCCTCTGCAGCGATCAATGCATCCCCCAGCCCAGCGTGCAATGGGAGGTCGCTTAGCTTGAGGCCGGCTTTTTCGAGGTCCGAGACGCGCCCCATCGGAGGTTGCGCACAGAGCAACCATTGATTTTGAGGAAGAAGAATCAGTTCCCCCCGAACTTCAATTTGGGGAGCCTTTGCGCACATGATACTAATCACCATATCCGTAATTTCCGGAAACCAGCTCACGTCCAAGGGAGATGAAAAAGGCCGCTTCAATTGCAATTGAGGCGTTTCCGAGTCAGACAGATGCCAAAGATGGCGAAGAGCCGGTGAGATTCGCACCATCCGACCTTGGGTATCCCAAACGATATGGAATGGGGCAATTTGAAGAAAAGCTTCCTCGCTTAGGATCATGGGGGGGATTGCGCTCGTTGCTTGATCATGTTGCGGCGGCATACCTGACAACCATACGCTTGCCCGGCGTGGGATGGGTGTCGTCCGGGATATGCTCAAATTCCACAGTCACTGAGAAATGGGCGCCAAGACCTGTGAATAGGCCCTCCACAAATGGCAATAACCCTTGTCGGTTGGAATAATAATCTACCTGTAGAGTTCCCTCTTCGAGTTGCTTCACTCGAAAAGAGGGTGGCTGATAGTCTGGAAAAGTGACCCGGATCCTCTGGTGCATGTGATCAAGATTTCCAAGAAAGTCGGCAAAATCGCTGCCGGTATTCGATAGTAGCGAGCCGTAATGTTTCTTCGCGATTTCATGCACCCAGTATTCACCGAAGGTTCTGAGGATCGTGTCAGCAGGTATACCCAGAACTTCCACGGCATTTTCCACCAAACGATAGGTGATCGAATCGTCGTATGGCTCCATCGCGGAAAAGTTTTCAGGGGCGCCGGCTCCTTCATGTATTTTGCCCCAAACCTCTGAGCCGAATTGATCCACAACAAGTCCTCTAACAGCTTGATTCACCATTCCATACATCTCGGTCGATCTCTTTGGGTTCTTTTATGTTTTATTCTCGCCGTGTGTCTCGATCCATTGTCATCGAGCAAAGATGCAAGCAATCATGGATAGTTATTGCAAATGGCCAACTCCATCAAGGGTAAAGCTAAGGCTCACCCGGCTGAATGGCATCCACTTTCGCACGAAGAAATATCTTGTCGGATATTTCACTCACTGTGGCTGTGACTGTAGCAAAAGATCCATGAATGCTTGTAGAAAAAATTACGCTTGCACCCCCGACAGGACCATGACCGCTGGTGTACCAGTCGACCAAATTGGGAGACCACTCATAGTAAGCTGTCAGGTCGGTCGGTGGGTTCTCGTGATGCGGGTGAGTGAAGACAACTTTGCTGGGAGTGGAATTAAGACTGGTTACGAATACATTGCGTTCTCCCGGATGGGTGCCCAGCCAAGCTTCAATGTGATTAGACAACCCGTCTTGATCAGGATCGTCGTTTGGCCCTTTATCTTCTGGGGCCAATGCCCAAGCAGGGTTCGCCACATAGGAGCTAAAAATATTTGGCGCGACACCCGTGGTTGTGGCGGATGCAGAAGTCGACTGCGACGTCGTGTTTTGGTTCGTGCTCTTGTCACGTGCCATAACCGTATAGCTGTATTGGATGCCTGGGGTTAGGCCGGTATCGATATAGGTCGGGCTATCCTGCCAACCGCTGTCGGAAGCTCCGGGGTTGCCGGAGGTTTCGGTGAAGTAGTATTCTACACTGGCACTATCCGTGGCGGTGGTCGCGGTCATACTAACTGAAGTGTCCGTATTCACGCGACCTCCCCCCACCACGCCAGCAAAACTGCCACCGAGTCTGATTTCATCGAAAATCGCACTGCTTTTCTGTCCTAACAGGGCAACTCGATCAAAACTGGACTGATCTAAGTCTAGGGTAATGGTGGCAATCTCGGCAGCTGGTTCTGTGACAAGGTCGGTGACGTTGTAGAGATAAAGGGTATCACTTTCACCATTTGCGCCCCATACAATCTTACCAGCGATCAGCTTGGTAGTGTTCAAATTGAGAGCGACATCGATCTTGGTCATGCTCCCGTTTTCGTCATAACCCAGCGCAGCGAGTTCGTTTGTAGACGAACCAAAGCCAAATCCTCCACCATTACCACTGATGTAGCCATCGACATCAGGATGATTGGCGACATCGAAGGTATCGGCACCAATGACAAATCCTGCGTTTTCCGCGCTATCTGTTTTCCTGTACAGTACACTAAACCACATCGTCGTATTGTCCGCAAACAAGGCTGTCCGCGCGGCTGCGGACAACTGGCGATTTGCCTGAGCCCGCCCTTGGCTGGCGGGTCGGGAGGCACTAAGTCCGTCAGCGGGAAGCCCGTTCCCTCCGCTATCGGTGAAGGTAAGACCCGGACTCTGAACATAAAACGGATTTCCACCTTGGTGGGTTGTCGACCAGGCACCGGCAAAGCCAACACCGCCATTGCCTGTTAGGTTGTCACCCGAGCTGTAGTCAAACCCTTCATACGCCACCAGCGAGTCAAATCCCGCCGCAGGCGCCACCAACCATGTCATCGGGTTGGGGGTGGGTGGAGTCGTATCATTATCTGCCATTGTGGTGGCGCTGGATGGGCTTGAAGCATTTCCGACATTCCCCCTGACGTCCCGCATCGTTACGGTGTAGGCATATGTCGTATTGGGAATCAACCCGCTGTCTGTGTAGCTCGGGCTGGTTTGCCAGCCGCTGCCATGACCACCGGGAGTGAGGCAGCTAAATAGATACTCAACGGAACCACTGGCATCGCTGCCCGTGATAGCAGTCATGCTTATGGTATTTGGGCCGGTAGCATAAGGTGGTGCCACGAATGCAGGTGGGTTTGGAGTCGGCGGTTCTACGTCCGATGTCAACCCGGCATTGGCAATCTGAAACCCTGCCGGGCCGATATGGTTGAACCCATTACCCCACACCTTCAGAGCAAGAGATGAACCCGTCATATTTTTGAATACGAGATAGTTGCCCGGCGTGGTCTCGTCGGTGATCGCAGAGAAATTTCGGAACTCTCCCGGGGGCAGCGTGAAGCCCTGTTCGGCCCCACCATTGAGTACATACTTGCCAGTTCCGTTTCCAAACTGAGCGCTGTTAGAACCAAGATAAACGATCACGTCATAGCTGCTGAAGGGAATATCCGATACCACCATGTCAAATTTCGCAGATTCGTCGTAGGGATCCTCCGTACCGTTACAGTGTCCATCCATCAGGTCACCATTGCCCACACCAGCCAAGAGGGCATGAGGGTTTGAGTTAACGAAAGGACCACCATTGCGCACATCGTTCAGAGTCAGGGTGGCTGTCGATCCCAATTGGCTTGAAATACTCACCGGACTAGCCGGTGACGATAGACCCCATGGCACCAAGTAGTTGTACCAACCCGCCGTGCTCCACCCACCATAACCGGCGGTTTCATCCGCCTCAAGGGTCACCGCATCGCGATCCTCCGTTGCGAGGCCACCATAAGCGTAGAAATTGACACTGATGATGTCCGTGTCCGGCGGAATTCCTGAGGTGGTCGCTGCTAACGCGTTTGAGGTTGCCCCAGTATTACCAACACTATCCCGCATGGTAACCGTGTAGGCGTAGCTGGTCAGCGGGCTCAACCCTTCATCGGTATATGTGGGGCTTGTCTGCCAGCCGCTGCTCGTTGCACCCGGGTTACCCGTAACCTCAGAAAAGAGATACTCGACAGGACCGGAGGCATCACTACCGCTGGTGGCCGTCATGCTGATGGCCGTCTCGCTGTCGGCCGCAGGAGGCGAGGCAAAGGACGCCGGGTTGGGAATCGGCGGGTCAATGTCGATCTCACCTTCATTGTTGAGAAAAACGGAGACAGTTTCATACACTTCAGTGAACCCGCGTGAGTCCGACATGGTTACCTGAAATTGGTAACTGCCGGTAGTGCCATCGAACTGTGCCGTGGTCGCGGTGGCAGAGGTTCCGTTAGATGTAAAAGTCACGTTGCCCGGGCCTGCGATCTTGTTCCATGTATATATGCTCTCGCCCTGAAGATAGTCGAATCCACTAACCCGCAGGACCGTGGAATTCGCCGGCAAGATAAGGACCGGGTCATCAGCCGTTGCCGAACTGATGTTCTTAAACGCCGTTGGTGGCGTCGGTTCGGTGTCGGCGGTGATGGTATCCAGTAGGGCCTGCGCCTCCTCCACCGTGCTGCCTGTCAAGTAACGCTGTGCAAACGCCACCACATCAGGATCAGGAGTTACCAGGGTCGAGGAGCCACCATACCCGACGAGGGTGTTCAACAAGCCTTCATGGAAGCCACCCCAGCCATTGGAATTGTCCATTGCCTGCATCACTGCAGGAACAGCCTCGGCGATCAAGCTTCGCTGCATCGCTCTCATCGCCTCAGTCCGTGCACTTAGGCTAAACATCCGGTCCGCCGGGGACTCAAACGCAAGCGTATCGAGTAGTTCGGGCGCCATCAGGTTCACCTCGTCCGGAGTAAGCACCTTGTAGATGTTGTTGAGCCTGCCTCGCGCACTTCCCCCCGGATGCCGTGAGGCTGCTTTCGTGGCATTGAAAAAAAGCTCGCTTCCAACATCGGCGATCAGCGCATCCATTTCGGCCCTTCCATTCACAAGCCCACCACTTCCGAAGATGGCAGCGATCAATGCGGCTTGGTCAAATTGCAATGGACTGTCAGCAACGGGGGGAAGAACCGGCTGCTCACGAGCAACCAAGGTGCTCATCATAGCCGCGCTGTGTGGCTGCCTGTGCGAAACGTGGAACTTGTGTAGCGCCTTGGCAGCCAATGTTCGCACGTAACCATCATGGTCATTCAATAAAGACACTAACTGGCTCGTGAAGCCGGTGTCATCAATCTCCCCCAGAGCCTGGACCGCTCCGTAGCGGGAATTTCCGTTCACATCGACCGCCTTGGCCCGGATATCGTCTCGGACTGCGTTGTCGATGGTCCGCCTCCCGAGTTCTGTTGACGCCTGCAAACGCACTTTCGGTGACCAACTCGCCAAATCATTCACCAACTGCTCAATGGTGCGGCCGGTCGCATCGTAATCCTCGACATCCACAGCGTCACTGACCTGCGCTACGCTGAGTGCCAGAGTGTTGGTGCTATTTCGTCCTGTAATGTGTAGACTTTCTAGTGGAAGCGCGTAGGTGAGCAGCATGGCTGTACTCATGCGGAAGTCGTAATACTCACTGCCATTTGGGGCACGGTTCTCACTGTAGGAATCGTAGTCAAAACCCCCATCCCAGCGGCGATGCAAGTCCAACATCCAGCTGACTTTCTTGAAGTATTCCTGCACCGCCAACTGGCCGCCTCTTTGCACTCCCAGTGGCGCCCAAAGGTAGTTGAAGTAGGCCCCGGTGTGCCCAACGTCACGGTCGGTATCACCTGATGCCAGAGCCATCTGCACAAAGAACTCACCTTGGTCTTCGTAGGCTTCATCATTGTCCAGAATGATGGCGGCCAAGCCATTCTTGCCATTGTTTTCGTGTCTTGAATCATACGGATCGTGCTCGCCGTAAGGGATGGAACCGCGCTTGGCATACGAGGCGTAAAACATTTTTGCCCGATCGACCATCTGATTGACCAAAGGATCGTTGACCCCGCACTGCTTGGCCAATTGCAAGCCGATCAGACAGGGCATACCAATCGAGTTGACCACACCGTATCCCGTATTGACTGGACGGTATTCATTGGATGCATCAAAGCCACCCAATCGAAGGGAGTGCGCCACCGTGCCGAAATGACTGGAACCCTTTGCTATATTGATCGCAAGAGCCTCAATGGTATCATAGACTTGGACGTCACCGGTGATCAGATAGTATTCTCCAAGTAGGATCAATTCGTGGGCGCGGCCCCAAGGTGTCGGGTAACCGGTGGCAGACGTATAGTTCCGCAAGGCCGTGAGTTCGGAGGAACTCTTTATCAGAGCACGTGCTTCGTTTTCGGCCTTCTGCAGGTAATCTGCTCGGTCCGCAGGTGGGAAAAAGGCATCCTGTGCAGCGAGCAGACTGAGTGCTCCCAAGCGATACCTTCCGGAGCTCTCACTATTGTAATAGTAGTCCATTCCCTCCAAGAGAATTTTCTCCGACTTCGGGCAGGTGTATGGGGCGGTAGCAGTATACTCCCCCATCGTACGCAGGGTCAAGGTGACCACCGTTTCTGTTCCGGAGCGCCAACGGATCAGTTTTAGTTCAGCTGGATTCTGAGCCTCCGCATCGGCAATGGCATTCGCCAACCCCCTGCGCGCATCGATGGCAAAATAAGCTGGGGTGGCAGCCGTTCCACTCGCACCCAGAATCAAATCATTGGTCTGAAAGACTCCCGCCGCAGGCGATCCCGCATCAACTCTCCTTACTTGAATCTGCCGACTGTCGACCGACTCATTGATTCCACCTGCCGTGGTATCGTAGTACACCCAACCTCTCATCCCGGTGGGGCCGAGGTTCCAAGTTGTGGTCAGATCACTCGGAATTGTGCCACCGGACGTCAAGTCTGGTGGAGTTGCCAGAGTCATCATGGATGTGGCAAAGAAACCAACACCACCACACAACCATAATACTTTCATTTTCAGACCCATGGATTGATCAATTTTGACGGATTTTCCGCCAATGAACGTGGCTGTTGACCTAATCAGAGATGCCATCCTCCTGCAACTACATAAGCATTCGGCAGATGATTGGTTGATGCCGAGACTATGCTTTCAAGTCTCAGGTGAATCAGCACCGTCAACAAATTAGGAGCAGGAGAAGAAAGTGATTCGCCAAATCCAAACCATACTCGACCTAACGCCACTTCTTTACCTCTTGCACACGTATCATCAAATCGAGCAAACATGGTGATCGGCAGCGGAGTTTAATTTTCCCACCGGCTGCCCCTGCATATCGAGGGTTGAAAACGCTGCAGCCTTGTAAATCTCTCTCTACAACAGTTCCCCTAATTCTTGCTCTTCATTCTGAAGCCCAACTACAACACGTCGTGAACTTGACAAACAATCCGTGAGGCTGCGCAAATCGATAAAAAAGTGAAATAAGACAGAAATTACCCTCTCAGAGCGCAACCACAGGTCTCGGCTGGGGTTTTCTTATTAAAGCTGCACTCATGAAAAAACCAACCATCTTGAAAATCCTCTGCACGCTTATTGGGATACTCCATACTCCCCTTGTCGCATTCGACATCAGGGAAATCGTCTATGCGCCCGGCGCAGATGAGGTTACCCTGACCTGG
>JBMYMN010000027.1:0-21080 GCA_049597355.1 Luteolibacter sp. | reverse complement strand
AGCCAACACCAGAGCCAACACCAGAGCCAACACCAGAGCCAACACCAGAGCCAACACCAGAGCCAACGCCAGAACCCACGCCAGACTCTCAGCCCGAACTTGCGTCTGTGTCTCAGCTTTCGTCTGAGCCTACGCCACAACCCACACCGCAGACCAAGTCGATCAACCAACAAAACATCCAAGCTCCCACAGCGGTTGAAGAGCGAGAACCCGAGAAGAAAAAAATGAAGGCCCACATTCAAGGAGATTGGAAGGGAGCCAATCGCCTCCATTACCTTCTCGGTTTGTTTGTCTTTCCCGTGGTGTTGATCATCGCTCTGATCTTCGTGGCTCCAATGTTTGAGCAAAAACTTGGTATCTTTACAGCCCTTGCGGGCATTCTCCTCATCACTCTTGTTTCACTTGTAGTCACTCTCAAACGCTTCACCAATCTGGCCATGAGTCGGTGGTGGTTCCTTGGTCTTTTGGTTCCGTTACTCAATCTCTGGCTCTATTACCGCCTTTTTGCCTGCCCTCCGGGTTATGCGGAACATAAAAAACTCGGTGGTGTGGGTGTTGCTCTGGCTCTGATCTACTGGCTCTCACTCATTGCCTCCGTGGCTACCGGGCCCATCCTCGCCGTCATGGCACTGACCATGGCCCTGGATAATCCGGAGATGATGAACGACCCCGAGATACGTGCTGAATACAACAAAATACTGATTGAGCTGCGCAAGGTTATCGAGCAGATGTAAGCTGCAATCGTGATTCGTAATTCCAAGCTGGCCGACGAACGCAGAGAAACCGGACCCATCGACTGCTGGTGTCTCCATGGCGCTGTCGGGCTCGCAGCCGATTGGCGTATCCTGTCTGAACGACTGGCCCAACGTGAGATTGGCACTCGCGCAGTCGATCTTTGGCGCTTTTTGGAGTGCGAGCCCATGCCTGTGGAATACTTCGGGACCGCTTTTAATGCCGATGCCTCTGGCAATCCAGATCGAGGCCAGTCGCGTGTGCTGGCAGGCTATTCCATGGGTGGGCGATTGGCTCTGCATGCCCTACTCGAGAAGAAGCATCCTTGGAAGGCTGCCATCATCATTGGCGCTCATCCGGGACTCGAGGAGGGGGGCGAGCGCACGGCGCGAGCGGCCTCGGATGCCGAGTGGGCGAGTAAAGCCCTGCTCGAAAACTTTTCCGACTTCCTTGCCGCTTGGGACGATCAGCCCATTCTAGAGGGCGGCTCCATGCGAGAGCCCGGCGACCTCTCACGGCTCCAGCTCCGTCGGCGTGAAATCGCCCGTAGCTTTGTCGATTGGTCACTCGGCAATCAGCAACCACTCTGGAATCGCCTGCACGAAATTGACATCCCCGTGTTGTGGGTAGTCGGAGAAGAAGACGAGAAATTCCACTCCCTCGGGATGCGTGCCTGCGAACTCATGGCAAACGCCAAGCTCGCCGTTGCACCACATTCCGGCCATCGCGTGCCGTGGCAGGCGTGCAACTGGCTGGCAGACACCATGGCCAAGTTCCTGCTCATGGGTAATCAATGCGTCAATGAGTAATTCTATCTTGTATTCATTAATCTAACCGTCAGGGTATGTAGCTCGATGAAATCCGCACAATACACCCTCTCCGCACTCATTCTCGCCGTAGGTCTGGCCTCTTCTGGTTATTTCATCAGTCAAACTCTGTTCAAATCCAAGGTCGCACTCAACACAGCGGATGTGAAGGGTCTCGCGGAGAGACGTGTGGAGGCCGATCTGGCCCACTGGAACATCGGCTATTCGGTGGTGGGCAGTACGCGAGATGAGGTTCCCGGACTCTACAAGCAATGCGAGTCCAATCGCGACAAGATCATCGCTCTACTCAAGGACGGAGGCTTTAGTGACGAGGAGATCAAACCCGGCATCATCAATCACTCTCACAAGGAATATCGTAACGAAGAGCAGGTGTTGGTATCAGAGAAGCACACGCTCTCGGGTTATGTCTCGGTGGAGACCAAAAAGGTGAGTCAGGTAGCCAGAGTACGTGCCGATCTCAATAAGCTCATCGCGCAGGGCATGAACATCCGCAACGGCTCACCTGCCTACAAATACACCAAGCTCAACGCAATCAAGCCCGAGATGCTGAAGGAAGCGACCAAGAACGCCCGTATCGCTGCCAATGAATTCGCCGCCAATGCCGGCGTGGAAGTGGGCGGCATTCGCTATGCGCGCCAAGGCGGCTTCACCATCCGTGATGTGGGTGATGATTACAGCGACTCCGGTAAGATCGAGAAAGACGTGCGCGTGGTAACTAACGTCACCTTTTTCCTCACCGATTGACCAAGAATCGTGGGATTCAGGACTGTTTGGGTCTGGCAAGGCAATCCCGCATTGCGAAGGCCCTGACCCTGCGCCACAGTCACCTCATGTGGACGACTGTTCGAGAATTCGAAGACATCCGTTACGAAACAACGGATGAGGGGCAAATCGCCAAAATCACGATCAACCGACCGGAGGTGCGCAATGCTTTCCGCCCGCTGACTGTCAAGGAACTGCTCGAGGCCTTTGATCTGGCACACGAGGACCCCAAGGTAGGCGTGATCATACTCACTGGCGAAGGTGAGAAAGCCTTCTGTTCAGGTGGCGACCAGAAAGTACGCGGCCATGCAGGTTATGTGGGAGATGATGGTGTGCCTCGCCTGAATGTCCTCGATCTCCAAAAAAAGATCCGCTCCTTGCCTAAGCCTGTAGTCGCCATGGTGGCTGGTTATGCCATCGGTGGTGGTCACGTATTGCATGTTGTGTGCGACCTGACGATTGCCGCTGACAACGCCCGTTTTGGCCAAACCGGGCCAAAGGTTGGCTCTTTCGATGGTGGCCTTGGTTCAAGTTACCTTGCTCGCATCGTCGGCCAAAAGAAGGCCCGCGAAATTTGGTACCTTTGCCGCCAGTATGACGCAAAGCAGGCGCTCGACATGGGACTGGTCAATACCGTTGTGCCCTACGATCAACTTGAATCTGAGACCCTTCAGTGGTGCCGTGAAATGCTCGCCCACTCCCCGATCGCACTTCGTTGCTTGAAAGCTGCGCTCAATGCTGACTGCGACGGTCAAGTAGGCCTACTTGACCTCGCCGGAAATGCCACCCTGCTTTACTACATGAGTGAGGAAGGCAAGGAAGGGAAGCAGGCTTTTCTCGAAAAACGCGCTCCTGATTTTTCCAAATTTCCTCGGGTGCCTTGAATGGCCATGTATACCCCGGTTAGATACAAGCTTTGATCCTGGCGCGCAGGTAGAAATCAGAGCGGCTATTGGCAAGCGATCGTCTACATCATCATTCACTGCATCATTCTCGGGATCGCTCACGGCCAGTGGAAGTGACGGCTGGAGAAATAGTTTCACGAACCCAGACTTCTATAAACGATGTGTCGCAATCCAACTTCAGAGTGCTATCGAGCTTGTCAGTCATCTCGCTGCTAAAGCCGCTGTCGGCCTACTGGCACACCGATGTCCTCCATTTTATGAACTTTCGTGCCTTTTGATTTCGCTCCGCTCAATCCGCAAGGTATGCATGGCTTGCCGGCCATGATCATTTGGCTTTGTCAGTTCGCTACGCTCTCTGATCCTTCGGTCGTTTTGGTTAAAAATGAGAACCTCCGCACCTCACCCGAGTAATCCTGCCATGCCCCGCATCTTTATCACCCTCTTTTTCAGCCTGTCTTTTGTGGCCGCACACGAACATCAACATTTCGTGGTCGCCAATCAGCCCCGCCTGGATGTGGCCACGCGAGGCGTGATCCCCGCCCTCAACACCAAAGGCGACGTCTACAAGACCCAAGGCCCAAACGACTATGAGATCTACGGCACGACAACGGGCGACAAAAAATTGATTATGGTCTACACCCATTTCAAGGACCTTGGCGTGCCCAAGGAAAGGACTCAGGAGATTGAGAAAAAGATGTATAGCGACGGTCGCTTTTTGGATATCTTTCACAAGCAGTCCTACGGCCGGCTGAAATTTGAAATCACCCACATCCACGGCTGGCGTGAAATGCCGCGCCCTCAAAAGGAGAATGACCCCGTGACCACAGAAGGTCACCGCCAGATGTTTGTGGACATCTTTGCTCTCTATCCAAAGATCAACTTCTTTGAGTATGACTACATCGTCTGCAAATTGCCTGGCCGCGGCAACTTTGCTTTCGGCGAGCGCAAGGACAAGGCCATTTCCTATAGAGATGGGTTCATCTTCCACGCAGTAAATATCGGCAGCAATAACCCGGGCGTGCTCGCTCACGAAGTGGCCCATTGCATGGGACTGCCCGATATCTACACCTACGGTAATCTACAGCCCAAGGATCCCGCCGGGCCTTGGGACCTGATGAGTAATGGCAGTGGCGCCAGCGGCTTCATTGGCTGGCATCGGCACAAACTTGGCTGGATGCCCGCCGAGCGACAGCGCTTCCTAACCAAAGGTATTCATGAATTCGAGCTCACCCCGCTCAACGCAAAGAGTGGCGCCTCAATGATTGTGGTGCCCGTCGATGATCCCAAACATCCAAGTCAAGTCTATGTAGTAGAAATTGGTCAGCCTCCACTCCAGAAGAAAAATGCAAAACCCTATCCCAACGGCGTGCTGATTTACTCGGTCGATGCCACACTCGCCAGTGGTCAGAACCCACTTGTCGTCCATGGCCGCGACGGCCTCAAACAAGGGGCCGTTTACCTCACTGGAGACTTTTTCAATCAGGAAGGCGCGCCTCTGAAAGTCGAAGTCGGTGAAGCCCTCAAGGGGGGCGGCTTCAAAATCAAGGTGAGTGTGACGCGTTAGTCTTCGTCTCTCTTGATACGCAGAAAGCGGATATAATAAAGGCCCTCGACCTGAGCGACCGGATAATAAACATCCATGTTACCCACACCAAATTCAATAGGCACCGACCATGACATTTTGATCACCTTGTCACAGGCATCGAGGTTTTCGAAAGGGATATACCTACTCCAGGATTTGGGCACCTCCGCAGACTTACGAAAGGTCCATGATCTCAGCCCACCCATGGCGGGCTGCAAGCAGCGGGACCGATGCAACCCACTACCCCGTTCGGGATTCAATGACAGGGACTTCAAGGCTTCCCAGTCGCGACTCTTGGTGTGTGCCGCAATGGCTTGGACCAGATCGGCCATGGTGGTCTTGCCAGGCTGCGGCAAGCAACCCGTCATGCAAGCTGAAATCAACAGCATGGAAATCAGGTGCACCATCTTCATCTAACTCCAACCTTTCGCTTTGCTCTCTGGTTGGCAAGCCGTCACTGTTAATTTCGTGCACAGCACTCGCGCCATTATCATTCGCCAAACGCGACTCACCGATACCAGTCTGATCATTCACTGGTTCACTGAGAAACACGGTCTGATCAAAACAGTCGCTAAGGGTGCGCTGCGCCCAAAGAACCCATTCGCGGGTAAGCTCGATCTCTTTTTTGGTGGCGATATCGTTTTTCAAACCGCCAAAAAAGGTGAGCTTCACTCCCTCCGTGAAGTTGCCATACAAGACTGGCGCGAGGATCTGCGCCTGAATTACACCAGCACTCTGCTCGCTGCCTACTGCTGCCAATTGATCTCCGATTCAACTGAACCCGAATACGCGGATCCGGCTATACACAATCTTTTGGAACGCGCCTTGAATCACCTCACCATATCCCCCCCCAGCCTCAAGGCCATGTTACACTTCGAAAAGGAGCTGTGTAGATTGTTAGGCGTCGCCCACGAAATGCGCGATTCCATCGACTGCCTACGTGATCTCATCGGAACCATTCCTACCAGCCGTAGGGAGCTTGAAATGCGATTGTCACCTTGACCCCACAGCCGTTTGAACATAACATTTTAAGTGGTCTGAAGCGCTTTTCATCCCATGACCATTCTATCCCATTACATCACAGAACTGCAGGAGCAGATTCAGCCCATGGTTGATGCAGGCGAAGCCGAAAAAGCTCTGAGCATCCTCAACCAAGCACTTAAAGATAAAGCGGACGACACCCATTTCCGAGCCTCCATTCTTGAGCTTCGTGGCACTCTTTACTATCAGTTTGATCACATTGAATACGCCATGCAGGACTTCAACATCGCCCTCACAGCGATGGCAGAAGGCCCTGATGACCACGAGCTAAATGGATCTCTTCATGCCTCGCTCGGTGCCGCGCATCATGCGCTCGATGACATCCCCAATACCATCAAGCATTGGCATCAGGCCATCAAACACTATCAGGCAAATGAGCCTCCGCTGCTCATTGATACGGCCACCATCTCCAACAACCTCGGCTTCTTGCATAAGCAGGCCGGAGATATGGATCATGCTGAAAATGGTTTCCTGCGTGCTCTGCAAATCCTTCACGGCGAACTGGGAAAATACGATGCCTTCACTGCCACAGTCTTCTGTAATTTGGGCGGGCTTTACCAGCAAACCGGGTTCCTTGATCAAGCAAAGAAGATGCACGAAACCGCTCTCACCATCCGCAGCAAAATGTTGGGCAACGCGCATCCCGATACCGCGCAATCTCACAACAACATGGCTCTCACCTTAATGGCTACAGGTCAATACGATGAGGCCCGTTCCCACATCGAAATGGCTCTCAAAAGCTTCGGCGCGCTGGGTCCGGACTATGATGAGGACTTCCAGTTGGCACGCGCCAACTACATCGACCTTCTCCATGAGGTCGGCGAGTATGAACTCGCCGATGAGTTGGAAGCGAAGTATACTTGAGGCTGTATCTCCTGGGCCTGCTGATTAGGTTATGGTCACACCCATGGTTTTAGATCATGGGCGCAATCACGAGGGCGACCACACTCATGAGTTTCAGCAGAATGTTGAGCGAAGGCCCGGAGGTATCCTTAAAGGGGTCACCCACTGTATCGCCTACCACGGCGGCTTTGTGAGCTTCGCTCCCCTTGGCGAGTTTCTCACCATTCACTTCAAAGCCTTCCTCAATCATCTTCTTGGCATTGTCCCAAGCACCACCTGCATTGGACTGGAACAAGGCCATCAGGACACCGGTCACAGTCACACCGGCAAGCAAACCTCCCAACATGGCGGCGCCGCCGATAAAGCCGACAGCCACGGGTGCAGCGACGGCCAAAAGACCGGGGCGCACCATCTCACGGATGGAAGCCTTGGTTGAAATTTCCACACACTCGCCGTATTCGGCCTGACCGTGGGCGGTTTCGTAGGTCTCTCGATCCGCGGCATCCCATTCAGCCAAAGGCTTGTCGGGATTACGGTTCATGGCTTCGAGACCGGCCTTGAGAGAGGGAATTTCACGGAACTGCCGACGCACTTCCTCGATCATGGACATTGCGGCGCGGCCTACCGCCTGCATCGAGAGTGCCGAAAACAGGAAGGGCAACATACCTCCAACCAGCAAGGCCGCCACCACCTTGGGGTCGGTCAGTTCGATGGATAGATTGCGGTTCTCTCCTGCGGCTTCGTAAGTAGTTTTGAAGGCCGCAAAGAGAGCGAGCGCGGTGAGAGCTGCCGAACCAATGGCAAAGCCCTTGCCGATGGCGGCCGTGGTATTGCCCACAGCATCCAGCTTGTCGGTGCGCTGACGGACTTCAGGCGGAAGCTCGCTCATCTCGGCGATGCCACCCGCATTGTCGGAGATGGGTCCATAGGCATCCACCGCCAATTGAATGCCAGTATTCGAAAGCATACCCACAGCAGCAATGGCAATGCCGTAAAGGCCTGCCCACTCGTAGGCAAAGAGGATGGCAGCAGCGAGGATAATGATGGGCAACGCGGTGGAGACCATGCCCACCCCAAGGCCGGAAATGATGTTGGTGGCAGAGCCTGTCACCGATTGACGGACGATGCTCTTGACCGGACCTGTTCCGGTCCCCGTGTAATGCTCGGTAATGAAACCGATACCCAGACCGGAAGCCAGACCCGCAATCACCGCGCCAAAGACGTGGAGCGGAGTGAAAGTCTTGCCTGCGATCTCCCAAGTCTCAGGCAGCATGGTGCGAGTCAGCAGGAAGGTGCCGATCAAAAGGATGGCAGCGGCAACCAGTTCTCCAGTGTTGAGCGCGCGATGCGGACTGCCTCCGTCTTTCACGCGCACAAAAAAGGTGCCGATGATAGAGGCCACAATTCCCAGACCCGCCAACAAAAGAGGCAACAGCACGGCTCCAAGACCGTTGAAGTTTTCTGCGAAGGCCGGAATTCCCATGAAGGCGGCTCCCAGCACCATGGTGGCGATGATGGAGCCCACATAGGACTCAAAGAGGTCGGCTCCCATGCCCGCTACGTCACCCACGTTGTCGCCGACATTGTCAGCGATGGTGGCTGGATTGAGTGGATGGTCCTCGGGGATGCCCGCCTCCACCTTGCCGACCAAATCCGCACCCACGTCCGCGGCCTTCGTATAAATGCCTCCACCTACGCGGGCGAACAACGCGATGGAAGATGCACCAAAGGAAAAGCCGGCGATGACGTTCATCACCTGGGCGATGCCCGCTTCATTCGTTCCAAACGCACTACTGAAAACCACAAACAAGCCGCCAAGCCCGAGCACACCAAGTCCAACCACGCCCAAGCCCATGACCGAACCTCCGGCAAACGCCACGCGCAGACCGTCCCCCAAACTGGTGCGGGCGGCATGCGTAGTGCGAACATTGGCTTTGGTGGCCACCTTCATGCCGATGAAACCGGCCAAAGCCGAACAGAAGGCACCCACCACAAAGGATACAGCAGCCAGCGGCGAGGAACTCTCACTCTGCATGCCACCGAATACCAGCAGCACGGCGATGCAGGCAACGAAGATGGCGAGCACCTTGTATTCGGCGCGGAGAAAGGACATGGCACCCTCTTGAATCGATTCGGCAATGCCCTTCATCTTGGGAGTGCCGGGGTCTTGTTTTCCTACCCAGGAGGATTTGATGAATGTGAAAATGAGGGCGAGAACCCCAAAGGCGGGGATGGAGTAGATCAGAGTTTGGTTCATGGGTTGGGTTGTATCGAACACCTCGCGATAGCGCAGTGTTCTGGGGTTAATGGGTTGCCTCTTCGTTTGTTGGGTAGCCAAACGGTAGGAGATCAAAAAAACTATGTCCCAATGACAGGCAAGACAAGGAATCAATCTGTTATAAGTCACTTTCCACAAGACCATCCCAAAGCCCCTCAGGGCAGGCTCAAGGTTGGCCTTGCGCGATCCGGTTTTGGCTGCTTGATTGCCCCGCCATGGCCACCATCAATTCCAACTTCCTCAAGCTCAAAGCCGGATACCTCTTTCCCGAAATCGCCCGCCGCGTCAAAGCCTACAGCGATGCCAATCCCGACAAGGCCGGAGCCATCATCCGCTGCGGCATCGGGGATGTCACCGAACCCCTCCCCGCCGCCGTAATTCAGGCCATGCATGATGGCGTGAACGAGCAAGCCAACCGCGACACTTTCAAAGGTTACGGCCCCGAGCAGGGCTACGAATTCCTGCGCCAAGCCGTGGTCGACAACCAGTATGAGGGTCTCAATATTTCAGCAGACGAGGTCTTTATCTCCGATGGGTCCAAGTGCGACACCGGCAACATCCTCGACATCTTCGGCAAGGGCAACACCATCGCGATTACCGACCCTGTCTACCCCGTATATGTAGATACCAACGTGATGGCTGGCAGCACCGGAGAGGCAGATGAGAACGGTGCCTATGACGGACTGATCTACCTTCCCTGCACCGCAGAAAATGGCTTCGTCGCCGCACCGCCGACCGAAAGGGCCGACCTCATCTACCTCTGCTTTCCTAACAACCCAACTGGCGCCACGGCCACCAGAGAAGAGCTCCAAGCATGGGTCGACTACGCCAAGGCCAACGACTCCATCATCCTCTACGATGCCGCCTACGAGGCCTTCATCCAAGATCCTGGGATTCCCCGCTCCATCTTTGAAATCGAAGGCGCCCACGACTGCGCCATCGAGTTCCGCTCCTTCTCCAAGAACGGTGGCTTCACCGGCATCCGCTGCGGTTACGTGGTCATCCCCAAAACCGTTACTGGAGCCGATGCCGATGGTAGCCGCGTGCCGCTCCACCAACTCTGGAATCGCCGCACCTCCACCAAATTCAACGGTGCCAGCTACCCGGTGCAGAGGGGTGCTGCCGCGATCTTTTCCAAAGAAGGCAAGGACCAGGTCAACGCCCTCATCGAGCACTACATGGGCAACGCCAAACTCCTGCGCGATGCCGCTAACGCCCTCAACCTCCGGGTCTACGGCGGAGAGAACGCCCCCTACGTCTGGATCGCCTGCCCTGAGGGCCTCAGCTCGTGGGACATGTTCGACAAGATGCTCGAAGAGGCCCAAGTGGTCGTCACCCCCGGCTCGGGCTTCGGTTCCGCCGGCGAAGGCTACTTCCGCGTTTCCGCCTTCAACTCGCGTGAGAACGTCGAGGAAGTCTGCAAGCGACTGAGCGCGCTGGTGGGCTGATCATGGCTCAGCTTTTTGCGTTGATTCATCTGCCGGCTCCTCAACCGGACCTTCGACCTCAGCTTCTGAGTCTTTCTCTGTGAAGGCATTCGAACCTACTGAGGTCTCATCCATCTCCTGCTTGCGGCGGTTGTGATATGCAATCTTCACCTCCTGCAGGGCATACAAGCCGGCACGAAAACCCTCCTCAGTAAGCCCGATCTTGGCGGCAATTAAACCTTTCATCGTTTCAAGTCCACTATCGTATAGGTCAACTGCTTCTGTGTGTTGAAGATCATGTTTGAGAAAAATCTCCTTCAGCCGTGCTAGAGCATCGTCGTGGCGCGCTCCGAGAGGGTCGGCAAGCACGGCCATGTAATATCCGATGGCGACATCCTTTGTGAGCTGATCCTGCTGCAACAGACTGGCAACGTCGTAGAGCAGTTCACCTACTTGGGAGCGGGGAATGGTGGACACCGCACCTTGCAGAGCTTTCGTCCCAAAGCCCTTCGTTGTGAGCTCGGTCGCTTTGCGCTTCAGAGTGGCCGACTTAAGCAGGCCAGCACCTTCCTGCGGCCTGGCAGATTCCAGTTTGGCTCCTCTTAACGGTGAGGCTTTTAGTTGACCGCGCTCGAGACGGCTGGTTTTGAGGCCACCGTGTTTGAGACTAGCGCCGCTCTCAAGCGTGCCTCCCTGCAATTGCGCGAAGGCAGGCAGAGCAGCAAAGAACAGGACGAGAAGCACTCTGGATGATAAATCAACCACTGCAGCCTACAATAACACTCTCAATACCTTGGCCAAGGATCAAGACTTGGTGAAGCTAGAGACCAGATCGGCGAGATCCGCTGGACCTGTCTGATCCGCCGTGAGAATCGCCTGCTTCTGGAGAGTGCAGATCTCGGTAATGCCAGCCTGACTGAGTTCAAGCATAGCCGTCATTTCTTCAGCCGTGAAGACCGCCTCCTCGCCACTGCCTTGCACTTCGACAAACTGGCCAGCTTCGGTCATCACCACGTTGAAGTCGACAGCGGCATCTTTGTCCTCGGGATAGTTGAGATCGAGAATGACAGTCTGCTCGTAAACACCGGCAGAAACTGCGGCTACCAGTTGAGTGAGTGGGAAGTCCTTGATCTTGCCCTCAGCCATCAGGCGGTTGATGGCGATGGCCACAGCGACACAACCGCCAGTGATTGAAGCAGTGCGAGTGCCACCATCGGCCTGCAGCACATCACAATCAACCCACACGGTGCGCTGACCGAGTTTTTTCAGGTCCACCACCGCGCGAAGCGAGCGGCCGATAAGGCGCTGGATTTCCGAAGAGCGGCCGTCGAGTTTGCCGCGCGAAATGTCGCGCGGTTTACGGTCCAAGGTCGAATAGGGCAGCATGGAATACTCTGCGGTGAGCCAACCTCCACTCGCCCCCTGGGCCTTCATCCAGCGCGGCACGTTCTCCTCGACTGTAGCAGAACAAATCACACGGGTGTTGCCGAAGCTTACCAAAACGGAACCCGTGGCATGGGGTGCCACGTTGGGGACGAAGGAAATCTCTCGGAGTTGGTTCGGCTCGCGGCCATCGGGGCGGTTCATGATCACAGTCAATTCCAGCTTCCTGCCGCCCGCAAGTCTTGAGCGAATCAGGCCCCACGAATGGCGGAAATCGCGGCGGCCATATCAGGCGCCTTGAATGTCGAGGAACCAGCAACCATCACATTCGCTCCGGCCTTGGCGCACAGCTTGGCCGAATCCGCCCCAATTCCACCGTCGACCTCGATGTGAAAGTCATGCCCAGCCTCAGCACGCAGCTTGGCGGCGGCTTTGATCTTGGGCAGGACTTCGCTCATGAATGACTGCCCCCCAAATCCGGGAACCACGGTCATGCACAAGAGTAAATCAATCTGAGCCAGGTAGGGCTTCACTGCCTCGATGGACGTGGCGGGGTTGAGTGCGAGGCCAGCCAATACACCAGCTCCACGAATGCGCTCGAGAGTGTCGGCAACATCGTGGTCAGCCTCCACGTGGACGGTAATTAGATCCGAACCCGCTTCAATAAAACGTGGCACATAGTGGTCGGGCCTTGAAATCATCAGGTGGACATCGAGAAAGGCGTCATCGGCATCATCCACAGTCTTCACCATCGCCGGCCCGAATGAAATATTGTCGACAAAGTGGCCATCCATCACATCCAAGTGAATCCAGTCGGCTCCCGCGGCCACCGCCCGCTTCACTTCGGCTCCGATCTCTGAGAAGTCAGCCGCTAAGAGCGAAGGCGCGACGAGAGTGGGATCAAAGCGATTCACGAAGACATTCAGTCACGGATCGTAAATCACTCCAAGCTTTCAGTGGCGCGTATGATGAGCTAACTCTTGGCCGTGGATCCGGATTTCCAAATCGACATGGCCAGCGACGAGCACTTCATGAGCCTCGCCCTGAGGGAGGCTCAGAAGGCCTACCGTGCCGATGAGGTGCCAGTGGGTGCGGTGGTAGTCCACGATGGCCATGTCATTGCCAGGGCTTGGAATCAGGTGGAAACCCTCAAGGATGCCACCGCCCATGCCGAAATGCTGGTGCTCACGGCTGCCCAAGAAGCCATGGGCGACCGGCGCCTGAACGGCTGTACTCTTTACGTTACCAAGGAGCCTTGTCCAATGTGTGCCATGGCGATTGTTCATTGCCGCATCAATCGGGTAGTCTTTGGATGCGGAGACCCCAAAGCCGGGGGGTGTGGTGGTTGGATGAACCTGCTGCAGTCCAATCCACCCCTCAATCACCATTGCGAAATTACCTCAGGAGTGCTTGAGGAACCCAGCCTGCACATCCTAAGGCAATTCTTCCAAGAGGCCCGGGACGCCAAAAAAAATGATAGAGGACATACCCCGTGAACGTTGACTATCAACGAAATCGCAATGATATTGATCGACAAAAGTCAGCAAATCGCATTTCCTCAGGGAGCTTTACCGCCTATGTCGAAATACTACCTGAAACGCGACGGCGAGCAACACGGTCCCTTCCCTACCGAGGAATTGAAGCGCCAAGTCTCCTGCGGGGAGATCAAGCCAGATGAACTCGTCTGCGCCGTCGATGACGAGGAAAACTGGGTTGCGGTGGGCAGCCTAACCCGACCAACCAAGCCCCGTGCCACTATGCTCGGGCATTCCCACTCCCACTCCGCAGCTGTCTCTAATCTCTCCCAGCGCCCTGTCACCATGCAACAGGTGAACGAGGCTCGGCTCAAGATGAACCTGCCCATTTTGGGCATGATTTTTTCTATCGCCGTTCCCATTGGACTGTCCTTCACTGAGGCGCAGGCAAAGAAAAGCAGCGTTACCGATAGCAACCCCACCAGCATCCTGCCCCTGGTAATCGTTGTCTGTGTTTGTGCCTTCGTAGCCTTTGCCCTGTGGTTCCGCAAAACCCGGCAATACGCCGCCATGCTCAAAGCCACCTATGAGCATCAGCAAGGCTGATATTGATGTCCTCGGATGGTGGGTCATGAAGACTCCGCTGGCATGATGGTGTGAATCAGGCTCTCGTATGCTTGCCCCGCCATAATCAAGAAGCTAAGCCTATGGAGTGCCCAGCAAATCCGCCCAAACAGGAAGCATCTATGCCATCGTTGGCACGGATGAGGGTCAGGTTCGGGAGGAGTCTCTCAAACTCTACAATGAACTGACCAACGGTATTGACGACGGCTTCACCCATGAAACCCTTGATGGCACTGCAGACAACTCAGATGCCGCGTATGAAATTTGCAGCACAGCGGTGCAGGCCCTGCGAACAATACCAATGTTTGGCGGTGATAAAGTGGTTTGGCTGCGGAACATCAATTTCCTAGCCGATAATGTCACCGGCCGCTCAAAACGTACCGAGGATGGTGTGGAGCAACTCCGCGACTGCATGGAGGCCGGATTACCCGATGGAGTGAAATTCATCATCAGCGCACTCGGTGTGGACAAGCGCCGTAGCTTCTGGAAGTTCCTCCAAAAGGCGGCCGACGTAAAGGCCTACGACCGCATCGACACTAGCCGAGACGGCTGGCAGGACGAGGTTGCTCATCTGGTTACACAAAAGGCTGCTGAAAAGGGCCTTGAGTTTGAGCCGGAGGCCCTGGAGGTTTTTGTACTTCTCGCCGGCGAGCAAAGTCAGCAGATCGCCAATGAACTCGAAAAATTGGATCTCTATCTTGGCAGGGAGCGACGCACCATCACCTATGATGATGTCAAGGTATTGGTTCCGCTTAGCCGAGAAGCTGTGGTCTTTGAAATCGGTAAGGCCATCCAGACCGGCCGCACCGAGCGCGCCATTCAACTCGTTGACGAGCAACTTGAGGCCGATGAGAGTGCAATTGGCATCATGCGCGCCTCTATCATCGGTGTGGTTCGCAGTCTATTCTCCGCAAAACTCATTCTCTCACAGTTCAATCCACCCACGCGTAACTACTCTCAGTTTGCTGCTGCCATCAATAAATTCCCAGAGAACGAACGTGGTTGGCTCCCACAGAAAAAGGATGGTAGCGGAGTCAATGTCTATCCCGTCTTTCTGGCCCTCAACCATGCTGCATATTTCAAACTGGTGGATCTGGAAAATCTGCTAGAAGCCACGCTCGAAGCTGACCGAGCCTTGGTCACCACCGGTCTCGACCACCGCCTGGTGCTACACCGTCTCATCGTGCAAATTGCCTCAGCTCGCCAGAAAAGAAAATCCTGAACTCATGAAGATCATCGCCTCAGTCATTGTCATCGGACTCGCAGCCGGCTTGCTCGGTGCTCTCTGCGGGGTGGGTGGCGGCATCATTCTGGTGCCCGCCTTTGTTACCGTGCTGGGCCTTGGCCACAAACAGGCGGTCGCCACTTCGATGGCTGTGATCGTGGTCACCTCGGCTGCAGCCACCCTTAACAATGCAACTGGTAGTAAGTTAATCGACTGGAAAATTGCCGCCATCACTGCGTTGGTCGCCGCTATCGCCGCATGGTATGGCAGTGACCTCATGCGACAACTAGGCAATACCACTCTAACTAGAATTTTCGCTGTACTGCTGATTGCCTTCGGCGTAAAGATGCTGTGGAAACCCTAGCCGCGGTTTGGTGGACAGATTCCAGACATTAGAGTCTGGGTTTAGATGCTCCAAATTTTTCCGAAAACCCGGATAAAGGATTTTTCAGAACCCAACCATTACACTTGTTAGGTGAGCAAACAGGCTACACTCAATACGGTCGCAAGCAGCATAAAGGTGGTGACGATGATCAATCTAACAATTTTCGGTGCGCAATCGATTTGACGTATGATTGACCATGAAGCGTCACGATTGTGTCGTACATGGCTGGCAGAGCCTTTTCATCAGCGCAATTCCACAGCGATCACCACGTGGTGACGTCATCCTGTACCTTACCAACTGCGGATTGATCCGAGCCATCAGCGCCGTCAGACCAGACCGCCACACGGCGTTGCAGCTTGCGACCACTAGATGCACCCTTTGGAAGGACAGTAATCACTTCGTCAAAATCACCATCCAGAACAATGCGGTAGTCACCACCCCATGGGTCGTAAAGGCCCTCAACCATTGTCCCATCATCATTCCAGATCAATCCGTCAGTATCGTTCTTACCCTGTTTGATATTGAGATACTTGATGCCTTTGGCATTGAATGGTGGGTCTGCCTCCTCTTGGTTCATCAGCACCAGCAAAAGATCAAGACCCTCGGTGCTGTTGGAATCAATTCCGTTAGAGGGGCTGTCTGCAGCGATATCGAGAGGCAGAGTGCCGTTATCATCGTAAAAGCGTTGGATGCCCTGTTCCAATTCAGTGCAAACAGCAAGTGCCTTCACCTTTTTTGCACGGTTAATGGCGAAATTGCCAGCTTGGAAGCCGGCGGCGGCGAGAATCACGATGATGGCGATGACCACCAAAAGCTCGATCAGTGTGAAGCCGCGATGACGTTGGAATGTGTGGGTTTTCATGATAGAATTGGAAGAATTTAGCAGCAGACTGACAGATGCAACATGATCGTCAAGATAGCACAGCAGATGGTGGAATACCAGCCTGCTGTTTTCACTAATTCCATAAAGGTTTGCGCCTTGCCGATGGAGCTGGCGATCCGCAGAGTGGGAGCATGGCCAAGCCTTCCCTGCGGGATTCCATCCTGGAATTCCTATGTCAGCAATCCCATCAGGGAGCTAACCGCTCGATGTTGGCTCGCCAACTTGGCATCCATCCCAATCTTCGCCAAAAGTTGCGCAAGGTTCTTAACCAACTGGTGGATGAAGGCATCATCGTGCAAGGTCGCAAGTCTGCCTACCGCATGGTTACCACTGACGAATCGAGTGATGAGGGTTCTCTGGTAGGCACGATCAAGTTTCACCCCAAAGGCCACGCCTTCTTCTATCCGGATCACACGGAAAAGGGCAACATCGCCACGGGCATCGATCTGGTGGAGCTCGACCGGGTTCAGATCTCGCGTCACGACACACAAACAGCACTGGATGGCGATCGGGTGCGCATGGAAATCAAAAAGGCTCACCCTCGCCGACAACGCCATGCCCGCTACCGCGAACCCGATGTCTCAGAAATCACCCGTGGCGTAGTCACCAAGGTGCTCGAGCGGCGCTCCGGTCGCGTGGTCGGCACCTACCATAAGAAAAAGGGATTTGGCTGGGTCGAATGCGACGACAAGGCCATTGGTGGCTCCATCGAAATCTGTGGCGACACTACTGCCTCATCCGGCCAACTGGTCGTCGTGGATCTTAGTAACTGGCAAAAGAGCCAGGACCCACGAGGTCGCATCATCGAAGTGCTCGGCTGGCCCGGCGATCAAGGCGTGGATATGGCTGGCGTGATCCAACGCTACGGCTTGGCCACAACTTTTCCAAAAGACGTGCTCGCCGAAGCGCGCGCTGTTCCCGAAGAACCTGATGCCGGAGAGATCCAACGGCGCGACGACTGGCGCGAACGCCTGGTAATCACCATTGACCCAGCCGACGCCAAGGACCACGACGATGCCATTTGGGTGGAACGCAATAAGAGCGGCTGGACACTGGGCGTGCACATCGCAGACGTCTCCCACTATATCAAACCTGGTAGCCCGATGGACCGCGAGGCAGCACGTCGCGGCAACTCCACCTATCTCGTGGATCGGGTGCTGCCCATGCTCCCAGTGGAGCTCAGTAACGGCATCTGCTCGCTCAAGCCCGACGTTGACCGCTTGACTAAGTGCGCACTAATCAAAATCGACTTCAAGGGCAAGGTGGTCAGCGCGCAGTTCAGTGACGCGGTCATCCACAGCCGTGCCAAGATTTCCTACGAACAAGCGCAGACCATCCTCAACGGCGGTCCTGCTCCCAAAGCCTCGGATAAAAAGCTCGCACCCATGGTGCGCGAGGCGTGGAAGATGGCCTCCGCAATGCGACGTCGGCGCTTCGAAAATGGCGCACTGGACATGGAGATGCCCGAAACCAAGATTCGCCTCGATGATGAAGGGCGGACTGAGACCATCGAACCCGTCGAGCACACCGAGAGCCACCAACTCATTGAGGAATGCATGCTGATTGCAAACGAAGCTGTGGCAAAAATTCTCAGAGAACAACGTCGCCCGTCAATCTACCGCGTGCATGACGACCCCGATCCCTCACGCCTGATGGATTACGCGGAGGTGGCCCGTCAGCACGGCTACCGGGTGGGAGACCTGACCAACCGTGATCACGTTCAGCAACTGCTCAACTCCGCCAAGGGTCGACCCGAGGAACACATCATCAAGCTCGGCCTACTCAAGAGCCTTAAACGCGCCGCTTACTCCGCCGATCCGCTCGGCCACTACGGGCTCGCTAAGGCGGACTACTGCCACTTCACCTCGCCCATCCGTCGCTATGCCGATCTCATCGTTCATCGCGCACTCCAACCTTTCCTCACCAACCGCCGCAAGGATATCGACAAGACGCAGTCATACACGCGCCTGATCGAAACCGCACGGCGCATTTCGGACACGGAACGCGCGTCTTCGGATGCCGAGAGCGAGAGCAAACAACTCAAACTTTACGAATACCTGCAGCGTATTATCGACGAACGCAAAGGCATCGAATTCAAAGGCTTGGTCACTGAAGTACGTCCTATGGGCCTGATGGTCGAAGTCCCCTCACTGGGTCTGCGAGGCGTGGTCAAACGCGAGGATCTGCCCGGCCACAACCGCTGGTGGCTGGAAGGCCATCGCGGAGCTTGGGTGACCACCGGTGATCGCCAGATCCACATCGGCATGCGAGTGCCTCTGATCGTAGTCGCCATCGATCTGGAGCGCCGCTTTGTCGACTTTGCAGTGGCTGGCGATGTACCCAAAAGCGAGCGGCCACCCCGCCAAAAGGCCTCGATGGCTACTCCCATGCGCAAGCACAAGGGCAAGCACCAAGCGTACAATCAGGTCAAGTCGGGTCACCACAAGACCCTTCAGAAGCGTCGTGGTCAGCAAAGCAAGAAGCGCAACAGCAGCTCACGCCGTCGTCGCAAGTAATCCGCACTGCCGTTTCAGCTGCTCAATGGCCCGCAGGGCCTACTGGCTTGAAAGATCCGTTCCATCGAAGGGAATCCGCGTCTCGTGGATGCTCTTGAAACCCCTGAGCTCAAAGACATTCTTATAACCGTAACCACGCAAGTTGATGTAAGTCGGAATATTGAGGGCCAGCGGGGCGCTCTTGCTGGGCATGGCAAAGCGGGCGTCATCGAAGTTGTTATTGCAGTATATGAGAATGGGCGTGTCCTTGTCGGGAATGAGTTTGCTCAGGGCCTCTTGGGTGAAGTCTGAGAAATTGAGGTGCTTGGCCCCCTTCACGTGGAGCTTGTCGAACTTGGTTTTGCTGCGGGTGTCGAGCACCACCACCCCTTCCTTGGCGGACATGTTTAGAAATTCCTCCTCGCTGATGCGGTTGGCCTGTCGCTCGGGTTCCAACTCGGCGGTCATCTTCAAAAAGGCCGCGTAGTCGATGCGTGGGTTGCCTTCATCGGCAAAGAGAGGAGCGGCGAGGGCGAACAGAATGCACAGAGTCTTCAATTTCATATTGGAAGGTTGTACGATTTTTCCAACGTTTGGGGTAAAATGCAGGTAAAGGGTTGTGACTACGCTCAAAGCCATGCAATCTCAACTCATGCCGGGATGGCGGAATTGGTAGACGCGCCTGATTTAGGATCAGGTGGGCTTTGCCCGTGCAGGTTCGATCCCTGTTCCCGGTATTATTCCCCAGACTTCATTTGGGTAATGACTTGGGCGATTTCGCAAGCACGTAAGCCATCAGCATGCCTAATAGCGAGCGAACTCAATGACTGCAATCATGCCCAGCAGTATCCATTTGCTATGGAGTATGTTGAAGACTCACCCGTGAGCGTGATCAGCAAGGAACGGATAAGGCCATCGAGCAAAAGCGAAAAAGATTAGATTGCTGAACAACACCCACGAGGTGCAGCACCATTTTAATGGACAGCTCAATCATCAAAATTGGAACATTCAAGTTACAAGGTTGCCAATTCCACGTATCCTAATCATGATTTCTCAGTTCCCTCTGCACTCATGAGCACCCTTCTCCGCACTGCCCTCTGCACTGCACTGCTGTGTCTGCTTAACAGCTGTCAGCCTTCTGCACCCATGATTGTCAGTAACGACATTAGCCCGGGAATCGGCCCATTTGACTCTAGAGGACGCTACCGCGAGGACTGGGCGGACGACCCATCGAAATGGCGTCGGCCGTCAGCGCCACCACCTGTGGCCAACGTCTCTCCGGTAACCAGTAGCGGCAGCAGCAGCACCGCTTCCACACCTCCGCCCTCCAAACCTACACCGAAGCCAAGTGTCACTCGACACACTGTCAAGCGTGGTGACACCCTGTCCCACATCGCACGCCGTTATGGCTCAAGCGTCTCCGCCATTCGGAGAGCCAATGGCATCTCTGGCTCACTGATTTTTCCAGGGCAGAAGCTCATCGTCCCTCGTCGCTGACTTGCACCTCCATGGCGAGCCGCGTAGGCTAGCAGCATGATCGAAGTGCTCGCCCCACAACTGTTGATTCTCGCTTCAGCAGGGTCGGGTAAAACCTATCAGCTTAGCAACCGTATCATCGGGCTGGTAGCCAAGGGAGCAGATCCTGAGCACATCGTCGCGCTCACCTTCACCCGCAAGGCCGCCGCGGAGTTCGCCGACACGGTTCTCACGAAACTAGCGAAAGCCGCCAGCGACCCACAGGCTGCCGCGGTGCTGGAAAAAGAGATTGGGTTGAGCGGCGTCGACTTCTCCGAAGTGCTCAGCAAGATCAGCCGATCGCTACACCGCATCACTTTGGGCACCATGGATAGTTTCTTTTCACGCATCGTGAGGGCTTTCCAATATGAGCTGGGACTTGTTGGTGGCCGCTTCGATCTGATTGAGGGCCCCCGTCAGGAAATCGCTACCGATGGTATTTTGCAGCACATCCTCGGTGAGGTATTCAGCAGCAGTCATGGCGGCGAGTTCAGTCACGCCTTCCGCCGCGCCAGTGCCGGCCGAGAACAACAGGGAGTGGCCCGCAACCTACGTGAGTTCATCAAGAACTGGCATCTTCTCTACCGGCAAAAGCCCCACTTCGAATGGGGTCCAAATGACCTCATCAGCCACAAACCTGAAGAATGGGAGCGCAGCAAACAAGGCTTAGCCAACCAGGCCATGGATGGCATCGAGGC
>JBMYMN010000026.1:0-21209 GCA_049597355.1 Luteolibacter sp. | reverse complement strand
ATGGACTTAAGAAACTTTTCAACTGCAATGGTAGTCGCATCTCCCGGCTTGCCCATGTCTCGATTGATGCTGCCATGAGTCTTTCCCCTAAGTGCTAGCAACTCCACCTTTGCTCCCTTTGCCTTCAATGCGGCAGCCAAAGCCTCTGATTGTCTCTTCGACTCCTGACGCAAGATGATATGCAGGATAAGAAATGGTGGTGGTGTCCCCTGCATTGTTGCCACTTTCGAAGTCGGAGATGCATCCGTCTGGGTACCGGGATCCATGGTGAAGGCACGGGTAAACATGTTATCGCGCCGTAGGGCTCTGCTGGCCTCCCTGCGTACATCATAGGCAGCACCATCAAGTAGAATCACTCCCATGATCGACTTTGGATCCACACCTGCAGCCTGAAGCCGCTTTTCATCAACTGCCGCCAGCGCAGCCAAGTGAGCTCCTGCCGAATGACCAAGCAGATAGATCTGTTTTGGGTCACCTCCATGTTTGGCAATGTTCGCCGCAACCCATGCCATTGCATGGATTACATCCTGAATGTGCGCGGGGTGCGTTACCGCTGGAGAGAGCCGATAGTTGATCGAGGCAACGATAAAACCCTGTTCAACAAACCAGGAACATTTTGGCTTCACGAAACTGTCATTCGCCTTATCTCCGAAAGCCCATGCCCCACCATGAATTGCAATCACCACTGGGGCTGCTTCCTTGCGTTCCGTCTCTGGCAAGTAGAGATCAAGCTTTTGGCGGTCGTGACCAGCTTTTACATAGGCGACTTCCCGCAGAACCTTGCACTGACCGCTCAAATTAGTGGGACTACTCAGGCAACTGGCCAGTAGCATTGGAATCATTGGCAGCATCAATGACAGTTTCATGTGTGTGAAACCTGCCTGATGGATGATCGTTGCAGATAAATCACTAAAAACTCGTGATTGCGCCTGTTCGCAGAACCCCACACACTCTCCTTCATGGAGCTGGATTTGATCGATGCCCCGTTTGACCTCAAAAATTACTCTCCCCGTGAAATCGAGGAGGCATTCGAGGACCCTTTCTGCGTACGCTTTCTGCCTGACACGGAGCGTTTGGATGGAGCCTCCCGCTACTATGCTCTTGGAAGAACAGTGTGTGGTCGCTACCTCTTTTTTGCCTTTTCCACCGATGGCAAAACATCCCGGATCGTTGCAGTCCGCGAAATGAGTGAAGAGGAGAGAAAGTTTTATGACCGCAAATACGCCGAATTTGGTTAATCACTTCTCGTTATCCGATTCTTTACCCAACTGATCGATGAAAAGTATCTCAAACTGGAACGAACTTCCGAACTTCGAAAATGAGGATGACGAAGCTAAATTTTGGGATGAACACCAGCTGAGCAGTAAGTTGATGGCCGGCTCAGTTCATGAATCCGACTCCCGTGAATCAACCACGATCACGCTCCGCTTCGACCCCCGCATGCTCTCTCGCATCAAGCGCATTGCCCGTTCGCGATACCTAAATTACCAGTCCATGCTCAAACAATGGTTGGCGGAACGACTCGAGGATGAAGCAACCAAACCGTCCCACAAGGACCACCCCTGAAGCACCCCCATTCATACTCATGAGTAGCAATCAACTTGAGCAACTCAAACAGCTCACCACCGTCGTTGCCGACACAGGCGACTTCGAGGCCATGAAAGCCTACCAGCCTCAGGATGCCACCACCAACCCCTCCCTCATTCTAAAGGCTGCCATTCAAGACGAGTATCGCCCTCTTGTGCAACAAGCCGTCTCCGAGCTCGGCACCTCCAACCTTTCGGCCACCATTGACCGCATCCTAATCCTATTCGGCCTCGAAATTCTCAAGATCGTTCCCGGCCGTGTCTCCACTGAAGTCGATGCCCGTCTCTCTTTTGACACTGAGGGCACAATCAAAAAAGCACGTGAGCTCATTACAGCATATGAAAGCGAAGGTGTTCATCGTGATCGAATCCTGATCAAGATCGCCTCAACCTGGGAAGGCATCAAGGCAGCAGAGGCTCTTGAGCAGGAACACATTCATTGCAACCTCACCCTGCTTTTTTCAATGGCACAGGCTGTTGCCTGCGCTGAAGCCAAGGTGCAACTCATTTCCCCTTTCGTCGGCCGCATCCTTGACTGGCACAAGGCTCAAACAGGTGAGGACTACCAAGGCTTCAATGACCCCGGTGTTCAGTCCGTTACCGAAATCTACAACTACTACAAGAAGTTCGGCTACAAAACAGAGGTCATGGGTGCATCCTTCCGCAACAAGGGTGAAATTCTCTGCCTTGCCGGTTGCGATTTACTCACGATCAGTCCCGGCCTACTGCAGGAACTTCAGGAATCGACCGATACGGTCACTCAATATCTCAGTGAGGATAAGGCCAAGACCAATGACGCCGAAAAGATTTCTCTCGATGAAAAGAGCTTCCGGCTAATGCTCAACGAGGATGCCATGGCCACGGAGAAAACCGCTCAAGGCATTCGTAATTTCGCCGCCGATATCGTCAAGCTTGAGCAAATGCTGGCCCAGATGTAGAGGTCCCATACTCCTTATCATCCTCCGGCATACCGATTTTCGTATTGGATGAAGTAGCCCATTCGCCAGTCGAGCGATGGCTAATGGCTCGTAACATATGATTGAGCCGGCCCCTACCGAGGCGATGGCAGCTCATCCACACAACGTTACAAAAACCAGAAAAGGGACTTTGGACACCCAACTGATTGGTTATCAACGCAGGCGACAATTCACTAAGTCAATCGTGTTGCAACGAGGACATGTAGGGAAGCATGCATGAAGATCCTCGCGCCAGCGCCTGAGAAGCAAGTTACCTGAGATTTCAGATCCCCAAGACCGCGCATCAAAAACCACCCCTCGAGCTCACTCTCTGACTCGTTTAAAATCAACGATTCCGCGAGAACTGTCCAAAAAGTCGGATGCATCATGTCATATCCTCGACCTCTTGACATGCACAGATGAAGTCTTGAAGCTGCTGAGCATGAAACTGAGCTGCTTATCAGCATGCACACTGGGTGCGATTATTGGACTCCTCACAAGCGATACCTCATGCGCGCAAGCGCGGAAAGTCAATGGCATCGCCGCCAAGGTTAACGGTCGAGTGATCACCATGAACGAAGTCAGCTTTATGCTCGCTCCCATCTACAACCAACTTCGGGCCCAATACCCGCGGCGAGGTGAAGAGTTCATGGCCAAACTCAACGAGGCGCGTGATAAAGTCCTTCAGGAACTCATCGACCGTGAAATCATCCTCGATGAATTCAAACAGCTCGGTGCCTCCATTCCGGATCGGGTTGTTGAAAATCAGGTAAAGCGCGAAATTAACCGCCTCTACGGTGGTGACAAAGCCAAGTTCAATGAAGAACTACGCCGCAGCCGACTGACCATGAGCGGTTACCGCCAGATGAGCAAAGAGAAGATCATCGTTCAGGCAATGCGTCAGGAACAGTTCGATGATGCCGCTCCACCGCTACCTAACGAAATTCAGAATGAATACAACTCCGTGAAGGCTGATATGCGCGATGTCACATTGGACACGATCAGTTTCCATAAAATCTTCATCCCTACCGACGATATCCGCAACCCCACCGATACTCCGGAATCGCAACTGGCCCTTGCCGAGGAACTGGTCAATGATCTCAAGAATGGCAAGGATATGGCCGAACTGGCCAAAATACATTCCAAGGATGCCTTCGCCGACCAAGGCGGCTTCCAAGAAAATGTCTCCCGCACGGATCTGTCCTCGGAATTCGCCGCCATTATTTTCGACGCCAAGGCGGGAGATGTAATTGGCCCACTCTCCGACAAGTCCGGCTACACCATCGTCAAGCCAAGTAAGATCACCCTCGGACCTGAGCCTTCTCTCAGCGAAGTCCGCGATATCATTGAAGAACGCGTGCGCCGCAAAAAGACCTCCACTCAGTATGAGGCATGGATCGAAAAACGCCGCAAACGGGCCATGATCGACATCAAGCTCTGATCTTAGTCGATCAGGGATCGTCATCATATGTCTTGCGCTCCGGCAATCCGCGATAATTTAGGGCATGATAAAATCTCTCATACGCTTTCTATCCCAATTTTCCGTAGCCTTTCTTCTGAGCCAATGCGCCAGTGCGGAGGATCGTGCCAAACTCCACGACAGTGGCTATCTTGAGGAATCTCCTCTCCCCAAAGGCTATCCCATGCCGGGACCATTCGGGGAGATCTCCAAAAAATCCTACCCGAAATATCGGGCCGCAGTAACCAGGACGGAAGGGTCAAATCGTGGTTTCTGGACCCTGTTCCGCCATATCAAGCGCCAAGACATTGAAATGACCGCTCCAGTTGAAATGAAAATGGGCGAAAACAAGGATGGTGATCTTCGTATGGAGGAAATGGCCTTCCTTTACCGCCATGCCGAACAGGGCAAGACCGGCAAGGATGGCGAAAAGGTCGAGGTCCTTGACCTGCCTAAACTGGAGGTCCTCAACTACGGCTGGTTGGGTTCTCGCAGCGACAAATTCTTGAATGAGGCCAAGGCCAAGCTCATCGCCGAGGCTAATAAGCAAAAACTTACATACAAAGGATTTCGCCTGCTTGGCTACAACTCACCAATGATTCCGGATGCAAAGAAGGCACATGAATTGCAATTAATCCTGGATTAAACGGAAAACAGAGCATGGTCCAAAAACAAGAAAGCTCACAGTCTTTGATTTGATTATGGAGCAAGCCATCATTTCGGCCTTCTGACGAAAACATCGATATAATCCACTACCGAGTCCGAGGGGTTGTTCATTTCCATCATCCGCCAATACGGTCGTCCGCGTGTCATACGAAATGTTTTCAATCCTTTCCGAATGACCTCGTTCCCACCGGCAATATGATGAATGCGCGTCACGATGGTCCCATCAAAGATAAACTCGTATGCGCTTATCTCTGTGATGACACCATCGATGGTGATGTAGTCATCATTTTCCTTGGAGTCCTGTCGCCCATTGATGCGCCATAGGCCACTTGTCTTCGTTACAGACGCTACACCAAAGTCATCCCAACTCACCCACTGAAGTGAGAAATCATGCTCTCCTAAAAGTATATGAGCAGTCTTTGCATCATCAACCACCGTACGAGGCCCCGTAGCGTGCGGTGCACAATTTGACAGGCACAGCAATGCACCAAAAAGTGCCAGAACTTGATTTCTAGTCATCATCATTCAATCGAGAAGAGTGTTGTACATGGAGTGCAACTTCTTGAGTTTGCCAGCTAACAATCAGGATTTCCATAAGAATAAGCAATACTTAGACAGGACTCACACAATCTATCGCAACTTGATGCAACTACCAAGCAAACTGAATGCTTAGTCATCAAAGACGATTGTGAAATATGTTAGCTGAGGAGCCATCTCAATATGCATGACACGCAACACAAACAGGCTCTCGTTCACTCATTCCAAAAAACAATCGGCAAGCTGGTGCAACTGAATTCAACTTAGTGCCGGATCTTCACCATGAAGTCGTCAAAAATGGCATTTCCTCCAATACGACCACTGCGCTCCATGCTGATACGATCAAGTGGACCTACATCCTCAGCCTCCACATGGATATGCGACTCAAAGCTCTTCCCATCCGGTGAGATAACGGTTGCCTGGATTCCCACCCGCCCCGAGGGAAAACGGGTCACCACCAAATTCATCCGGTAGAGCTTACCAAACTCCGGAGTGAAGCCCATATCCTGGTTCTTGCTGAACTGCTCTAGGGTACCGACCTGCTCAAAGCGGAATCCCCCGCCCCGATAGCCCGGATGAAACAGAACCTTGACCTTGCCGATGCAGAGTGCGGCATGCCAAGCACCGGCACCCCCGGCTTCACCTCCCATTAGACAACTGACTTCAAACTGATCGGGCATCCTATCGACACCGGGCCAATCCTCTAACAACAGCGACATGCGCTGGTCCTCCTCGCCCTTATGCCGACCAATGACATTGAGACGCCCATTTTTGACAAATGGTTTCTGGGTTCTGGCACCACCAATTTTTAAATTTCGGTAACCGTCAAGGCAGTCTGCTTTATCAGGATGAAACCATTCAAAAAACCAGCCCCCCGTTGCAACATCATTGGGTTTGTCCAAAAGCGTCTTGGCAGCCCACCTGATTATGGGGGCCATGCGGGTCTCGACACCCGAACTGACAGCCTCACGAATTTTTGCCACTCTGAATCGAATTTCTGGATCATTGATGGGCTGTTTGGCATCAAGAAAATCCAGAATAGCTTCCCCCATTTCCGATAAAGTCTGCTGAGCGTTCTCACGGACCACAAATTGATCAGACCCAAGAGCCTTGAACGCTTCCTCCAAATCTTCGTTTTTGAACACCTCTTGCTGCGAGGCCTTTTTGAGCGAGGCCTGATCCAGCCCAATGCGGTGTTCTTTCAATAGGTCCTTGCGCCAATCAGCCAGCAATGGAGTAGCACAGGCAAAGATCAACAGAGCGGTGAGGATGCACTGTGTTTGACGAATCCATAAAAATAATGGGCTGTATGCCATGATCAGCTGATGGGGTATTGTTCTACGTCGATGGCTGCGAACAATCAATCAAGGAGCCTATCCTCAATTAAAGAATTTACCATCAAAGGCTTTGAGGTGACTCATTTTGCCAAACGAGGTGCTGAATGGCCCTGATCCCGCAATTTCTTCATCAGGTCGGATAGCTTCTTTGCCTTGTCCGGATTCTCACCGATCAGATTCTTGCGCTGACCGATGTCCTCTTCGATATGAAATAGGTGTCTGCCGCCTTTGGCTTCAGCCATGACCTTGCGCCGCTTCTCCCAATCCTGATAACGCCCACTGTGGTAGCCGCTCTTGCCCTCGATCAGAGTCCAGCCCTCACTGCGGATGGCGAAGGAATGAGCATGGGTGTTGTGGATGTGGTGACGACGCGGACTCTCCACGGTCTGGCCGGTCCACAAGGGCAACAGGTTGTGGGAATCTTCGGCTGCGTCCTTGGGCAAATCAAAACTCACCACGGCGGCAAGAGTCGCCATGATGTCGATTTGGGAAACCAATGCGTCGGTCACCATGCCAGCCTGCACCTTGCCCGGCCAACGCACGATATACGGAACGCGGTGGCCACCATCGTAGATGTCGCGTTTCAGGCCGCGCAGCGGATGCGATGACCAATGACCGAACTTCACGTCGCGAGCATAGGCATAGTACTCGGGGCCGTTATCGGAACTGAAGATTACTAGCGTATTGTCTGCGACTCCCGCCTTGTCCAAAGCGTCGAGCAACTGGCCCACCGAGTCATCGGTTTCGAACACAAAGTCGCCGTAAGGACCCGCCTTGGATTTACCATCGAACTTGTCGTTGGGGATAATGGGTGCGTGCGGTGAGGGATAAGCAAAGTAGAGAAAGAAGGGTGTATCGTCCTTGGCCTGTTTCTGGATATACTCAACTCCTTTTTGGGTAGTAACGGGAATGTTCTGGTAGGGATTCCAATCCGAGACCATCGGCCCCGGACGGCATTCCCAGTTCCCCTCCTTGATCTTCTTCCACTTGGTCGTATCCATCGGCACATCGGGTGCCTTTACCAGTTTGTCGTCTTTGATCCAGGCATAGGGCGGAAAATTGATCACCGTATCGCCGAAGTAATGGTCGAAGCCATGGGCCAAAGGTCCATCGGGTATGGGCATACTCCAGTCGAAGTCATCCGGCCCCCAGACCTTGCGCTTGCGCTTACCGCTCTGCACTTCCCTACCCTTCGCAGCAGGCTTGCGGATAGCGGTCCAATCCCAGCCAAGATGCCACTTACCGATGGCGGCGGTGGCATAACCCCTCTGTTGCAGCATTTCGGGAAGGGTCAGCCGCTTCTCATCAAATACCGAGCCACCAAAGGCGTTGACGATGCCGTGGAACTTCCGCCAGTGGTAGCGGCCCGTGAGAAGCGCATAGCGCGAGGGCGTGCAGATCCCCGACGAGGAGTGGCCGTCGGTGAAACGCATGCCACCCGCCGCGAGTTTATCGAGGTGCGGCGTGGGGATTTTCGACTCTGGATGATAGCAACCGATATCACCAAAACCCAGATCGTCTGCGTAGAGGATCAGGATGTTGGGCTTTTTCTCAGCGAGCAGTGTCGCGGGACTCAGAGCCGTCAGAAAACCAGCAATCAACGAGAGAAAGGCACGATGCATGACCACCTCCATAGAGGATGGCCTTACTTCCTGACAGGTAAATCAGCTCTCAGGCCCGTTCTCAGCCAATATCAAAGACAAATTCACCATCCTCCACACGGCCCTCAATCACGTCGCCCTCCACAAACTTGCCTTCGAGCACTTCGAGACTGAGTGGGTCGAGCAGCAGATGTTGAATCGCACGCTTCAGAGGTCGGGCCCCGTATACCGGATCATAACCCTGACTACCAATCAACTCCTTGGCATCCTGCGTGAGTGCCAGTCCAATACCCTGTTTGGCGAGGCGCTGGCGCACCCGGTCGAGTTGCAGGTCGACGATGGTCGTCAGCTCCTCGCGCTGGAGACGATCGAAGATGATGGTCTCATCAATGCGGTTTAGAAACTCCGGACGGAAGTGCCCCTGCAGGGATTCCAGCACCTTGGCCTCACGCTGCTCCGCATTTTCCTCGCCGAGAATGAACTGCGAGCCAATGTTGGAGGTCATGATGATCACGGTGTTGCGGAAATCCACGGTGCGTCCCTGACCGTCGGTGATGCGGCCGTCATCAAGCACCTGCAGGAGCACGTTGAAGACGTCCGTGTGGGCCTTTTCAATCTCATCGAGCAGGACCACCGAGAATGGCCGGCGGCGCACGGTCTCCGAAAGCTGACCGCCTTCCTCGTAACCGACGTAACCCGGAGGTGCGCCGATCAGACGAGCCACGCTGTGTTTCTCCATGTACTCGGACATGTCGATGCGCGTCATCGCGTGCTCGTCGTCGAAAAGAAACTCGGCGAGCGCTTTGGACAACTCGGTTTTGCCGACTCCGGTAGGCCCGAGGAAAAGGAAGGAACCGATGGGACGGTTCTCATCCTGCAGACCCGCACGGGCACGTCGCACGGCATTGGAGACCGCCTTGATCGCCTTCTTTTGGCCGACCACGCGCTCACCAAGTCGACCTTCCATGCCGATGAGCTTCTGTTTCTCACCTTCCTGCAGGCGACTGACGGGAATGCCGGTCCATGAAGAGACCACGCGAGCGACATCCTCATCGGACACGTCTTCCTTGAGGATGCCACCGTTCTTCTGCAGCACGGCGAGATCCTGTTGGGCCTTCTCCAATTCTTCCTGAGCCCTGGGCAGATCCCCGTAGTTGAGCTCGGACGCGCGGCTGAGGTCGCCAATGCGCTGAGCCTTCTCGGCCTTGGACTTGATGTCCTCGATCGCCTCCTGGGCTTCACGGACACTGTCGATGATCTTCTTCTCGTTGCGCCACTGCGCCATCAGTCCGGTGGTCTGCTCCTTGAGATTGGCCTGTTCCTCCACCACCTTCTCGAGGCGGGCTTCGGAAGCCTTGTCCTGTTCTTTCTCCAGCGCCTTGCGTTCCATCTCGAGCTGGAGAATCTGGCGTTCGAGCAGATCGATCTCAGTCGGCATGGAATCCAATTCGATTTTCAGGCGCGAGGCCGCCTCGTCCACCAGGTCGACTGCCTTGTCTGGCAGGAAACGATCCGAGATGTAGCGATCCGAGAGCGTAGCGGCAGCGACGAGCGCACCGTCCTGAATGCGCACACCATGGTGCACTTCATAACGCTCCTTGAGTCCACGCAAAATGGCCACCGTGTCTTCGACACTGGGCTCACCCACGGGCACTGGCTGAAAGCGGCGTTCCAGCGCGGCATCCTTCTCGATGTGCTTGCGATACTCATCGAGCGTGGTCGCGCCGATGGCATGCAATTCCCCACGAGCTAGCTGCGGTTTGAGCAGGTTGGAGGCATCCACCGCACCTTCGGACGCACCGGCACCGACAATGGTGTGAAGCTCATCAATGAAGAGGACGATCTTGCCCTCGGCTTCAGTGACTTCCTGCAGAAAGGCTTTGAGTCGATCCTCGAACTCGCCGCGATACTTGGCACCGGCCAGCATGGCACCGATGTCCATTGACACCACCTGCTTGTCCTTCATCGAGTCCGGTACATCACCCGAGACAATGCGGCGGGCCAACCCTTCAACAATGGCGGTCTTACCCACTCCGGGCTCACCGATCAGCACCGGGTTGTTCTTGGTGCGGCGAGAAAGCACCTGCAACACGCGTCGAATCTCCTGATCGCGGCCGATGACTGGGTCAATTTTTCCTTCGCGGGCACGATCGGTGAGATTCATGCCATATTTCTCGAGAGCTTGGTATTTTTCCTCTGGGCTCTCGTCAGTGACTTTCATCGATCCGCGAACACTTTTGATAGCCGCCTCGGCCTTCATTTCGCTCAGGCCATGATTGCGAAGAATCTCACCTGCCGGAGAAGTTGTTTTGAGAGCACCGATTAGGAAATGCTCCACACTGAGGTATTCATCGCCCCACTTCTCCCGCGCCTCGTCTGCGGCATCCATAGTCTTGCGAAGACCATTGCTAATTTGCGGTTGATTCCCTGCGCCGGACACCACCGGCTCGCTGGCCAGCGCCTCGCCCGTAGCCGCCTTGAGTTTGGTAACTTCGATTTCAGCATTCTGCAGGATGGGCGCGAGAATGCCTCCCTCTTGCTGTAGCAAAGCAAGTAGCACATGCAGGCTTTTGAGTTCCGGATGCGAGGAGCGCGAAGCCAGCGTTTGTGCCGACTGTAAGGCCTCCTGCATTTTGCGTGTAATTTTATCAAGTCCCATAATGAATATTGATTTTCAGATTTGATTTCATCCTAACCAAACAGCGCCGCAACTCAAGCAAGTGGCATTACAAAAACAGTCTTATTTTGGACAACATGCATCCAAAAACTACATTCACACCACAGAGGATATGGGATGGCCAACTCGACTACTCAGGCTCTTTCAGTCGATGATCTTTCGCATCGGAATCATGTTCGAATACTCGAATCCGTACTTTTTGAAGAACTCCTGAGACTCCGCACTCACGCGATCTGTAAGCAAGGTGATACGGCGAAAGTTTTTCTGTTTGGCAAACTCAAAAACATGATCCAGCAGCTTTGCACCGTAACCTTGCCCTCGATGGTCAGGATGGATTACCACGTCTTCCATCAACAGCACAAAGCCGCCGCGAGCCGTGGAGATCGTCATCAGTAAGTTGACCATCCCAAAGATGCGGTCACTGTTGCGAATCACGAAAATACGTCCCCGGTTGGGCTGCTCCAGAATTAGGCGAAGGCCACGTTCCTGTGCTTCTTTATCAGGCTTAAAGTCTCCAGAGCGCAAAAACAGCTCCATCACAAGATCTACCAAGGCGGGCAAATCATCAATGGTGGCGGATTCGACGCGAGGGACATCTTCTAACGCTGCGGTGTGATTGCTGGCTGTATCCTGCATTTACGAGCCCACGTGATGACAAATTTATCGAAGTTGAACACGCCTATTTTTACAAATGCTCATGAAATGCGCTCACTACCCCATCAAATCAGGACGATTCTGCTTCGTCCGCTGCAGGGCCTGCTGTTCCTTCCAGGCTGTAATGTGGGCATGATTGCCCGATTTCAAGACCTCCGGCACCTCCATCCCGCGGAATTCGCTGGGTTTGGTGTAGGATGGTGCCTCCAGCAGATTCGGGTCGGAAAAGGATTCATCCATCGGTGAGTCATCGTCTCCCAGTGCACCCGGCAACAGGCGGATGATGGCATCGCTCAGAACCGCAGCGGCCACTGCACCATTGGTGAGGATGTAGTCGCCAATCGAAACCTCCAGATCCACTACCGACTCCACCACCCTTTGATCCACTCCTTCATAGTGGCCGCAGAGTACAACGAGGTGGGACTCCTTACTAAGATCCGCGACAAGCTGTTGATTAAGCTGAACCCCCTGCGGAGTCATTAAGATGGTCTTACTGTTTTCAGATTGTAACGACTCTACCGCCGCCACCAATGGCTCAGGCCTGAGAACCATGCCAGGCCCCCCACCGTAGGGGGCGGCATCCACGCGCCGATGCTTATCTTCGGACCAATTGCGAAGCTGATGTGCATGAATCTCCACCACCCCGGCCTCGCGAGCTCGGTTGATAATGGAGTCACTGAGCGGGGCCATGGCAAGGTCCGGAAATAGCGTCACAATGTCGATGCGCATGGAGGCATGCTAGCGTGGTGTCAGAGCTTGCCAACTTCGGTCTTTGCCCCCGCCCCGCTTTGGGCCAAAATCCCATATGCACATTTTTGAGATGGCCCGCGAGGCCGCCGTCATCCGCTCCATCGCCAGCACTCTTGGCTGGGATCAGGAAACCTACATGCCCGACGCCGCCGCCCCTCACCGCGCCAGCCAAATATCTTGGCTCTCCAGCCGCTGCCACGAACTGGCTACTTCGGATGCTTGGGAAAAGGCCCTCGATGAAGCTCTATCCTCCGACGACGGCAGCGATGCCACCACAACGGCCAACCTCAAGTGGATACGCCACGAGTTCGACCGTGATCAAAAACTCACCGCCGACTTGGTGAAACGCGCCAGCGAAGCCACTTCCCTCGCTAAGCACGCTTGGGCCGAAGCGCGGCAAAACGACGACTTCGGAGCATTCGCCCCCCATCTTGAAGTCCTGCTCGAAATTGCAAAGGAAAAGGCAGAACTCTGGGGATACGAAGACGAACCCTACGACGCTCTCCTCGAAACCTACGAACGCGGTGCTGTTACACGCGATGTCGCTGTGCTCTTTGACTCCGTCGAAAGTGAACTGCGCGAGCTCGCTGCCGCTGCCGTGGAGAAATCAAGGTCCAACGCCGTCACGCTCCCCCCCGGCCCCTACCCCGTTGCCGCGCAACAGGCCTTTAACAAGATCATCGCCGAAGCCATGGGCCTCGACTTTGCAGCCGCCCGCATCGATACCACCACCCACCCCTTCTGCACCAACCTCGGTCCAGGCGACCAACGTTTGACCACGCGCTACTGCGAAAACGATTTCACCAGCTCGCTCTTTGGAGTGCTGCATGAAGCCGGACACGGCTTGTACGAAATGGGACTGCCGAAGGAGGACTTCGGCCTTCCGTCCGGCAGTTCGCTCTCGCTGGGTATTCACGAAAGCCAAAGTCGCCTGTGGGAAAACCACATCGGCCGCTCCCAGGCTTTTTGGGAGAAATGGTATCCGACCGCACAGGAGCATTTCCCACAACTCGCTGATTTCCCGTTTCAGGACTTTCTGCAGTACGTGCAACGCGCCAGCTACACCGCCATTCGCGTGGAGGCTGACGAAGCCACCTACGATCTCCACATTCTCCTGCGATTTGACATGGAACGCCGCATGCTGAAGGGAGAGATTCCTGTGAAAGACATTCCTGAAGCGTGGAATACGGGCTTTGAAGACCGCTTTGGCTTCCGGCCTGATAACAACACTCAAGGTTGCCTACAGGACATTCACTGGTCGATGGGCGGTCTTGGCTACTTCTCCACATACTCACTCGGTAACTTCAACGCCGCCCAAATCTACAAAGCCGCCCGCCAGGACTCCGCAGTGGCAAACGGCTGCGACCAAGCCGACTACCTTCCACTGCTCGGCTGGATGCGTGAGAAGATTCACACCCAGGGCGCCGTCAGCCTTCCCGCCGAACTCATTGAATCCGCCACCGGTGAAGCGCCCAGCACCGCACCCTACCTCGAACACTTACGTTGCCGTTATCTCTGATGTCTGAAGGACTCTTCATCGTCATCGAAGGCATCGATGGCACCGGTAAGTCCACCCAAGCCAAGCGCCTCGGCGAGTGGTATGAGTCGCAGGGTCGTGAAGTCGTGCTCAGCTACGAACCCACCCACGGCCAATGGGGCAAGCAGTTGCGCAACTCCATGACCAAAGGCCGCCTCAGCCCCAAGGAAGAACTTGAGCTCTTCATGAAAGATCGCAGGGAGCACGTTGAGACCCTCATCCAACCGTCACTGAATGCCGGCAAGGTGGTCATTCTCGACCGCTATTACTATTCAACCATGGCCTACCAAGGTGCCCGTGGCTTTGATCCTCAAGTCATCCGTGAACGCAACGAGACTTTCGCTCCCCAGCCCGACCTTCTCCTTATTCTCGATCTCGACGTCGACACGGCCCACCAACGCATTGGCACCCGTGGAGACACCACCAACGAGTTCGAACAACGTGGCACCCTCATCAAATGCCGAGAGATCTTCCTCTCAATGCAGGACGAGAAATTTGTGAGGGTTATCGATGCGACTGCAGACATGAATACAGTAACAGGGAGGATACGGGATGCCGTCGAAAGCAGCCAACTCTGATCCGTTTCGCATACTGGTAGGCGATTCATTCGGCACCATAAGCTCTGCATTGAGTGGCTCGCTGTATTGAGTGCGCGCTGCATTTGAAGGCAGCCTGCCTTTTTCATGATGTAGGTCATCTCATTGAGAGTATTTCAGTATTCACGCCATGGCAGACTCGAACGAAATCTAAGGAACGACCCTTCTTGCTTCCCTACTGGTTTCTGCCAGCCTCTACGCATGGGAATATACGCGCTTGGAGACTCAGCCTGGCTATTCAAAGCCGGCGGTGAGACGGCGCAGCAGAAGCTAAAACTTATCCTGCGTTTGATTCGTCTGATCGAACGTCATCCCATGCCAAAAATCACCGACATCGTCTCCGGCATGGATTCAGTAGCCGTGCACTTCGATCCCATAGACGGTGAAGAGGTTTTCGAACACCTGACCTCACTGAAGTTCGATGACGTTGATCCGGAAAGTGGCCCAAAAAATGAACTCATCAGCGTGCCCATGGCTTATGGTGGCGAATACGGGCCGGACCTCGACAATCTCGCTCACGAGTGCAACCTGACTCCAAAGGAAGTCGTCAAACTCCATTCTCGTACGGAATACACCGTGGCCACCATCGGCTTCTCACCCGGATTTCCCTATCTGACTGGTCTACCCCAAGCCATCCACCAGCCCCGGCTCGCCACTCCACGGATGGTGGCTGCCGGCTCCGTGGGTATTGCGGGCGGCCAAACCGGCATCTACCCTTTCGACTCACAAGGCGGCTGGAACATTATCGGACGCACCGACCTCCAACTCTTCAATCCCAAGCGAGAGCAGCCCTCTCTACTAAAGCCCGGTGACCGTATCCGCTTCGAAAGCGTGGATGAGCTTTCAACGCCAATGGCTCTGGAAGTCACTGAACACAAACAACATGGAGACATACGAATTATTGAAGCGGGCGCTTTAAGCAGTATTCAAGATTTGGGCCGACCGGGATGGCAGCATATTGGGGTCTGTCCTGGCGGAGCAGCTGATCCGATATCCGCTCGAGTCGCCAACCGTTTGGTCGGTAATCCGGATGATGCCCCCCTCATTGAATGCTCGATGACCGGCCCAAAATTACAATTTGAGCGTGAAATCACCGTCGCATGGGTCGGTTGGGGCTCCGAATTGTCCGGTCGGCCCATCACCGTGAAGCATGGCACCCGCCTGGACTTGAGCGGAAAACTCCACTCCCTACGCGGCTACATCGCTGTCTCTGGGGGTATTCGGGTGCCCAGACGCCTCGGTAGTGCCAGCACCGACCTGCGGGCAAAAATGGGCGGCGTGGGTGGCCGAGCCCTGCGAGACGGCGATCTCCTGCTACTCGAAAAAGCCGAAACCAAGCAAATCTCAATGGATTGGCACGTCAATTGGCCCCGTCCAGAGTCCTATCGGCTAGAATTGCGGGTGACCCGCGGTATGCAAGCCCACTGGTTCACCAAAGATGCCCGCCGTAAGTTCATCTCTAACATGTATGAACTCAGCCCCGCATCCGATCGAACCGGTTGTCGGCTAAACGGCCCTACTCTTGAACTCTTGAAGCGTCGTGAGATGACCTCCGAGCCTGTTGTGAGTGGTTCTGTACAGGTGCCCCCAGACGGATCGCCAATCGTGCTGATGAATGAACGCCAGACCATCGGTGGTTACCCGCAAATTGCCAACATCATTACTGCGGATCTTTTCAAACTCGCCCGAGCATGGCCCGGATCTCAAATCCACTTTCGCGAGGTAACTCTTGAAGAAGCGCGACATGCCGCAAAACAAATGCGCCGGGATCTTGGCACTCTCAACGCCGGGCTACACACTCTCCTTTGACTAATATGCTAGCCATCGATCTGAATGCCGATATCGGTGAGGGCCATCCCGATGACTTCGCACTCATTGAACATGCGACTTCAGTCAACATTGCCTGCGGCGGTCATGCTGGCGATGACGCATCCATGCGCATGTCCATCGAGGCATCGAAGGCAGCAGGTATCTCCATTGGTGCTCATCCAGGCTACGAGGACCGCGAAAATTTCGGCCGTGTCGACCTCGATCTCTCTCCTCAAGAACTCGCCGATCAATTGACGCGACAACTCGAGCGCTTCCTGAGCATGCACCCCGCATTGCATCACGTTAAGCCTCATGGTGCGCTTTACAACAGGGCCAACATCGATCCCTCCGTAGCCGACATTACCGTGCAAGTGATTGCGGAGTTGCAGCCCAAAAGCTTACTCTACTGTCCACCATACGGTAAGCTGATCAAAGCCGCCAATAAGGTAGGCTTGCATACCGTTCAAGAGGGTTTCATCGACCGCGCCTACCTCAGCTGCGGAAATCTCACGCCCCGGACGCTTACTGGTGCAATCATCGACAATTTCAACGAAGCCGCCTCTCAGGCCATGCAAATGGTGACGACCCATAGCGTAGTAGCGATTGACGGTAGCCAGATTGCAATGCCGGTGCAAACCATCTGCGTACACGGTGACAACCAAAATGCCCTGGGTCTCATTTCTTTCATCCGTGACTTGCTCAACAAGGCTGGGGTCGAGATCAAATCGGTTTAGCCACCCACTTCCCATACAACTAGGAACTCTCTTGCTTGGCTGGGATCGTTGAGTATCATCGGTCCCCCTTCAAGAGAACCACTCTGTAATGTCGAAAATTCTTCCTCGCTGAGCGCAGCTTTGCGTACAATACGCAAATACCCGCTCTTGCCTGGTTTTGACTTACTCATCAACTCCAAGGCCACACGACCCATGCTCATGCGCACATTGGCTTCCACCACTGGCAACCAGTTCAAGCCACCACCCGCCTCACGGAACACCATGCAGTCGATGCCTACCGGACCTACATAGCCTGCAAGCTGTTTCTGGAGCGCAATCGGCCAGCGCTCATGGATCCAGCTCTCGATCTTCGCATTGCGATACAGCCATGTCGTCACCTCTTCTTCGAGTAAACTCGTCCATTTACTCGCAACTCGTGAGCCAACATAGCGGCCAAAAGCATCATTCTCCATCACAGAGGCGCCTACCCACTCGATACGATCCGATCCCATCTCGTAAAGCATGGAAAAGTCGGCAACTTTCTTATACCAAGGCTCCAGGAGAATTTTCCCATGGCGCTGTAGCTGCGACTTCACCCAATCCAATGAGGACTCCCATTCTCCAACTTCTATTTTAAGATGGCTGCGCCCGGCGCAGCTAAAATTACCCTTAAGCAATGCTGGTCCATTCTTGTGGATGGCGTTCACGGCCCCCTCTAGGGTTGCGGCATCATGATACATAACCGGTGCCTGCTCACCAAGTTCCTGCAATAAGCTCACCCCCGCCTGTTTGGAGAGCCAATCGCTCGGCAGCGCCTTACGCCATTGCCAAGCCACCTTGGAGGAAACCTGACCCGCATACTGTTGCCAGCGTTTGGAAACCTGAGGCGACCAAGCCCAAGGTCGCATCCCACCAAGCTTGCGGTCGTCGAGTTGGCCCTCATTCATAAACTCAGGCAAATCAAAACCAGCGCTCTGCAACGAAGCCATATGCTCCAGTGATGGCAATTCACGCATCATCAAAATGTCATCGCGACGACACCAAGCGAGCATCACCATCTCCACATCGTGCTGCATCGCCGAGGCCGACTTCTTGGGAGTGAACGATTCGCCGCGAAGCAATGCCGCGAGCTCTTCTTCGGCAAAAGGGTTAAAGCAGTGCACGACCGGCGTGCGACCACGCGACTGCCCGCAGACTTCGAGCCGTGAAATGAAGTCTTCATCCAGTCCAGCAAGACGGCGCCCCTCTGCATTGAAGGGCGCCACACCCTTAGCTTTGGCTGTAGCAAAGGGAAAGGTCATGTAGGTCTTGAATGCATCCCAATCCGAACTCTCCTTCTCCTTCCATTTGCGGAACCACTTCACCCCATGACCCACGTGGCCAATCTCATCCTGATAGATCTTTTCGAGAACCGCAGCACTCGAATCATCACCCACTTGACGAAATAATTTTGCATAGTGCTTGGAGAAGTCCAAATTTGCCTGTTCGAATGTCAGGTTGAGCCGAGTGACAAATTCCATTGGCGAAGCCATGGGCGATACCATCCGCCAGAAGTAGTTATTTACCGGTAATTCGCCGAACTCGATACCACATTCCTTCATCCTGCGCAGATACATCAGAGTGTGCATTTGCTCTTCGCGCATGGCCTCGTAAACCCCCGCCCGATAATCCTTGGGGGCATCCGGGAACTTGAGCAATACCAGGGCCATCAACTCAGCCGCCAAGAGTTCGTGATTGGTCAGAAAGTGAAACATACGGCCGCGTTGGGCGTCCTCATCAAGACGATTCACACTTGGAAAGTCGGCACGCACTCCATCAGATGTAGCCATTAGACCATTTGGCCGACTTGGTCCATCAGGAGTGGCGAGGGCCTTACCGGCGTTTGAGTCATCAATCTCTGCAGGGGAAATCCTGAGTTTCTCTTCCAAAGTATCGCCAAAGAGTACTTGCTCCGCTGCCTCGCGCATCTGCATGGTGCTGAATACGCACAAATATTCAGGATTTCCAACGATTCCGTCCTGCTTTGGCGCTTGGCACTTGTTTAAGCATCCTTTACCAAAAGCATTCGACTTATCATGTCACTGTTTCGCATACTCACCATCAAAGAGCTTAAAGGCTACTTCCAAACCCCGTTCGGCTGGGTCGTGCTCGCATTTGTGGCATTCATGCAAGGCATTTCATTGTCTACGGCAATGAAAGGATTCCGCGACACGCCGGTGCAGGACAGCCTTCTCTATGTCACCTTCCACACACCGCTGTTCTGGTTCTGGTTCCTCTTCATCTTCCCGCTTATCACCATGCGCCTGTTCTCTGAAGAAGAGCGCAGCGGCACGCTGGAAAGTCTACTCACCGCTCCGGTGCGCACCTGGCAGGTGGTGCTCTCCAAGTATGCGGCGGCGATGACCTTCTACCTCATCCTGTGGATCCCCGCAGTCATCCAATTCAAGCTATTCGGCTGGATCACCGATCTGCCCATGATTCCATACACCACTGGCGATGTCATTGGCACAGCAATCATCCTGCTACTACTTGGCGCTGCGTTTACCGCCGTCGGCTGCCTCGCCTCCTCACTTACCTCCAGCCAGATCATTGCGGCACTCATCACCATCGGGCTGCTGGTCATTCAATACTTTCTCGGCTTCGTTACGGTGATCTGGGGCGAGACCTTCACAGGAGCCGTGCTCTTCCACTACATATCCTCGCAGCAACACCTGCACTACTTTGCTAGCGGACTGATCAACTCACAGCCCATCATCTACTTCAGCTCAGTGGTGATCTTCGTCCTATTCCTCACCTATCAAGTCGTCGACTATCGTCGCTGGAAGGGTTAATCCGTCCACTCTCCCAGCGACAGTCCATCCACCCCACCAGCGATACCGCTCAACCCAGATGGCCAAAAAGAAAAAGAAAGATCTCAAGAAAAAGGCCCCGGCATCCACACCGGCGCTGACGAGGGATCTTGCCGACGAATCCGCGGTCGCCGACCGTGACGAGGCTACCATCGAGGAGAGCAATTCCGCGGAGAAATTTGCGGAGGAAGCTACCAAAAAGAGCAAGAAACACTCGGTCAACCGCTGGCGAATCGGCGCTCTCTCATTGCTACAACTGTTTCTGATCTCGATCATCCTTCTCTGCATCAACTATCTTTCGCTTCACCATTCCAAGCGCTGGGATCTGAGCCGCGATGCAGATTACTCGCTGTCTTCATCCACCCAGAACTACATGGCCAGTGATGCCCTGCAGAAGCGCGAGGGTCCGGTAAAGTTCATTATGGCCTACCGTCGTACTTCCCCGTTCTATGAACGGGTACGTGCTTTGGCCAAGCAATATGCCAGTCAGTCCAGAGGTAAAATCGAACTCACCCTCGTTGACCCCATGCGCGATAGCGACAAGATGGAGGAGATCAGCGCCGCCTACGGCATCAGTCTGATCCGTGACCTCATTCTCATCGATGCGCGCAGCGATGAAAGCCCCGTCACCACCGAAACCGATGATCGGGTCAAGATTCTAAACCCCCACATCAAGCTGGTGACTGCCGAGCACATGCTCTCCTTTGAAATCGTAGCCAATGAACGCAAGATCACGGGCTTTCGGGGTGAGGACATGCTCACTGCCCGTCTGGTTGAGTCCATCGAAGGCCAACCCAAGCGCATGGCACTCCTCGCCGATAAGAGTCGTATCGGACGGCGCGATAACAACCCAGCGCGCAAGACACTTGAAGACCTCCTGCGGTATCAGAACATCACCTTGGATGAAATACAGCTTACCGGTACTGATACCATTCCTGAGAATGTTGATGGCCTGCTGATTGTGGCACCGCAATACGACTTCAGCGAAGAAGAAATTGCCGTGCTCGACGCCTACTGGAATCGCCCCCGCTCCGCCATCATGGTGCTGGTGGGTGACCAAAAGGTGCCACCGCGCCTGCGTGCCTTTATGCGTAAGCAGGGCGTTACCCCGCGCAATGACCGTGTCATCGGCAGGTCAAGGAAAGGCTGGGTCACCCAAGCCCAAGCCACCTTTACCGAGGGCATCTCCTTCACTGAGGGGTTGGCCCGTCAGGTGACAGAATTTGGCGGATCCAGTTCGTCTTTGGAAGTTCGGGAAAATGCGAACGACCTACTCAACCGTCGCATCATACCCAGAGCCTTATTGCAAGTGGAGGCGGGTTTCTGGGGAGAGAGCGAGTTCGGAAAGGGCGAGTCCAGCTTTGACGAGCGCACCGATCATGCTGCCCCACTCTACCTCGCCGCCAGCGTCACCCGTGGAGCAGAGAACGACGATCGCTACGCTGCGGAAAGTTCACGCATGATCATCATCTCCAACACTGA
>JBMYMN010000025.1:0-21247 GCA_049597355.1 Luteolibacter sp. | reverse complement strand
GAACTGCCCGAGAAGCCTCTGACTTGGGTTGATCCCGGGCCGCCGGGGATAACTGGATTGGTGCGGGGTAACATCGAAATCCCCAACGGCTTCCATCCTTATCGCATGGTAGACCTCTCTTCTGGAAAGCGGGTCGTCTATGACGGGTTTGCCGATATCCGAGCCTTTGGTAGCCAGATCGGTGGTGAAACATCAAATAAGAATCGATTCGGCTTCAGGTGGTTTGCTCACGACGAGGGTAGGTATCGAGTGACACTGCATGTGAACGGCGTCAAAAAAGAAGGACGTGCCCCTGAGTTGAGAGTGATGCGGTACCCAAGCGCTGAAACACTCGGCGAATATGAAATCCTCAACGGCGAAAGCCGAAAGATCACGTATGACCTTTACGTCGATGACGTGGAATACATGGTTCGTACAAGCGGCAACCGTTTTTGGGGTATGCTGCTGTATTTCGAAGACGGCATGCATCTCGAGCGCATAGAAATCGAGGGTCCACTGAATGAAACATGGCCGCCAAGTCATGACTTTGTGCGCTCCATGGGTGGCACTCCGGACAATGTGGCCGGTTCATTGCGGGATTTTGCCACGCGCGCATGGCGTCGACCGCTCAAGCCCGGCGAGCTGGAGGAACTCATTAAGCTGTATCAGAAACAACGCGCCCGCCCGGATAGCCACAAGGAGTCACTCAGGGTGCCTTTGGTGTCGATTCTTAGCTCTCCTCACTTCCTATGTCGGGTCGAGCGCCGTGCGGAGCAGGGAGGGGTGCAGATCTTGAGTCCACATGAATTGGCAAATCGGCTGTCCTACTTCCTCTGGCGTTCCATGCCTGACGAAATTCTGCGACAGACAGCCGACGACGGAAGTCTGCTACGTGAGGAGGTCCTGAAAGCTCAGGTTGAGCGCATGCTCGCGGACCCGGCGATTAGCGCTTTTTGCGATACCTTTCCCGCGCGCTGGCTGGGGTTTGAAAAAGTCATGACGGTGGATATCGATCCGCGAATGTTCCCGGGCGTTCGATGGGGGCTGCGCCAAGCCATGCTTCAAGAGACGCGGCATGTTTTCAGGGAGGTATTTCGGACTAAGTCATCTTGCTTGGAATTGCTGGATAGTGATTGGACGGTTCTAAACAGCCGCCTTGCACGCCACTATGGTTTGCCTCAGGTCAAAGGTGATAGAATGCGACGTGTATCGCTGCCTGAAAAGTCAGAGCGGGGCGGTCTTCTCGCTCATGGGAGTATCCTCACGATCACGTCCAATGGAACACGGACGCTACCCATTACCCGTGGTGCTTTTGTATTGGAGAATATTCTAGCCAGTCCGACACCACCTCCGCCGCCTAACGTGACGCCGCTTGAGGAGGTTGAACAACCTCGGCCCAATGCAACCACCCGCGAACTGCTTGAGTTGCATCGCGAGGATCCCACCTGCATCAACTGTCACCAGAAGATCGACCCCATTGGTTTCTCGATGGAGCAGTACGATGCTGTCGGTCGCTGGCGGACGCATGAGCATACGCTGGTGAAGGGCAAGCGTGTTCGGACGCACCCTGTTGACACGGTTGGGCAATTGCCCGGAGGGGAAAGCTTCATCGGTTTGTCGGGTCTGAAAAAGATTCTGCTTCAAGATGCTGATCGATTTCGTCGTTGCCTCGCCGAGAAGATGTTGCTCTATGCGCTAGATCGCGAAGTCAATTTCACCGACGAGAAATTGATTGATCATTTGGTCGATGAAATGTCGTCAAAAGATGACAGTTTTCATACACTGATCCATGCACTGACCAGAAGTGACACCTTCAAAACCAAGTAAGAGAAATCATCATGTTCAATTCCAAAATCAGCCGGCGCACCATGCTGCGCGGTGTCGCAACCATGCTTCCTCTGCCTTTGCTTGAGGGTGTCCAGGCCCGGAGCGCCAACCCCAATGGAAGTGTGCCCGGACGAATGATCACGGTCTTCAATCCTCACGGCCCGGCCAATGAGTCGTGGTTTCCGACGGAGTATGGTGCAGGCTACAAGATGTCTCCGACCCTGCAGGGGCTTGAGAGACACCGTGAAGAACTCACGGTGTTTTCCGGTCTTTGCCACCCACGCTACCCCGCCAACGCGGGGCACTCCATTGCGAGCAGGATGCTGACCGGTGTTGTAGGGGACCCGAAGTTGGAGACCAACTATGCGGCGCCGATCAAGAGCATCTCCATGGATCAGATGGCGGCCAATACGATCGGGAGGGACACTCGCTTCCCGTCCCTGCAGATTTCGTGTCAGGAGGGTGCGGGAGTTCCGGGGCGCAGCGTGACCATGAGTTTCAATGCCAATGGCGTGGCCATGCCTTCCATCCAAAGTCCGCTGGATCTGTTCAATCGTCTGTTTGTTCCCGAAAACGCGCGGAGCGCCGCGGCGGCCAAAGCGCGTCACGAGGACCGGGCGAGTGTTCTCGATACCCTGCTCGGCCAGATGAAGTCACTTGAAAATGATTTGGGACACGAGGATCGGCAGCGCATGGCCGATTACAAAGACTCGGTGCGTCAGGTAGAACAGCAATTGCAGCGCGATTATGCATGGTCCCTTAGAGACAAGCCGAGCGTTGTCCGTGATGGCCTTGAGCTGCAGCCGAAAACCCGCACCGACTGGATTCATGCGATGAACGATATCATGGTTCTGGCGCTACGAACTGATTCCACGCGGGTGATTTCCATGATGAACGGGGTCGAAGTGGATTTGTATAAATGGGAGGAATGTGGCGCCAACACTCAGCATCACGGCTTGCAGCACCACAACGGAAAGCAGGCGAGTCTGGCCAAGTTGCAGAAGGTCGATGCTCACAAGATCAATTCCCTCTCGCGCTTCTGCGACAAACTTGCGGAAGTTGATGTCCCCGGAGGCAATCTACTGGAGCACACCATGATCTGGTATGGCCACGGCATGAATAATGGAAGTGGTTTCAAGAATGGGCGAGGCGCTCACGGCACGCGTGACCAGGCACACCTCATGTTGGGTGGCAGCAAGCTCGGTCTTAAACACGGACAGCACCGAAAATACACTTCGGGCAAAACCCCGCTCTGTTCGCTTTGGGTCAGTATGCTCAACGGCTTGGGTTGCCGCATTGACCAATTCGCGGATGGCGAGGGCCCTCTGTCAGGAATTTCCTAAGTATATTATCAAGGTCCAGACCGCTGGGTAGGAAATCGTCGGCTACCCGCCTTGGTGGGATGATCATTGCAGTAGCGTCCATGCACCTAATCAGCTTGAATTTCGAGTGACGGGCAATCGAAGAGTGAATTTCCAATCAGGATTCAGATTTCAGTTGGTTTGATACGAACAAGTATTTCTATTGGTATTACGGGAGTTCGTCAGCCCCATGGCCTCGACCAGAGTTCCAATTGGTTATCCGAGTATCATGGCCGAGCAGCATGCCTAAATGAGTCCATCATAGTAAAGTCCATACCCCCATGGTCGATGGCGATGATGTATCATGTTAGTAGAGCCAACTCATGGAAACTCGCATGATACTGATACAGCACGTTAGCTACTGCACTAACGAGAAGAAGTATCCATGCTACGCCGAATGGAGTCGTTTTTGAGTTGTAAGTAATTTTCCGCATTAATCCTCTTTGTCTGCGCCATCGCTGGACACAGAAGTTAATGAATTATATTTCATTTTACCTCTTAGCTATCATTTTTCATTCCGTGAAGCACTATTCGCAATGTTTCATGTTTGATTCCTTTACCGCAAATCACTAACACCTCCTCGTGACACAACTACTCATTTTTCACCTCGTTGGGTTTATCTTTGGCTTGGTTCTTATGTTCGCTTATCCCTCAAAGCCCACGTCACGAAAGATGATGTGGCTGCAGTTGGTGCTCATACTGTTCTTGTTTATTGCTTTGGAAGCCATCGTGGTGAATGGATTTCTCAATGGAGAAATTACCCTCAGGTCAGGTGTCGTTAGAATTGAAGAATCTCCTCAATTCTTTGAGATCGGTTTATGCTTTTTTTCGTCAATGGCCGGCATGATCTGCGGAGTTTTAGCATTATTGGTTCATCAAACGTGCAAAAAGTTTTAAATCAGGGATCACCACCAATGCCCTAGAAAACGTCAGGTGTAAAAAATTTCCAATGCCCTCTTTTTCATGATCAGGGAGTTGTAGTTTGAAAGCTATTTTCTCCGAGATAGGGGGTAAATTAAACTCACATTTTGAAACATGAATTACTATGGTGGCTAGCGAATGAAGGCGCATCCAGAGAGTGATGGTGCCAGCTTTTTTGAATTTACTATCATCAACAACCTCTGTATGTTGTTACAATGAAAAATGCCCTAGTTGCTTTCCTAACCACTTGGTTAATGATGTCACTGGTTTATGCCAAGAGAGCCGTGCCTTTTGATAATCTTCAAATGAGTATCTTAGCATGGCCCAAACATGAACTCCACACATTCAGTAACAACACCAAGGTCAAGCTTAACGTTTTTATCAATGGGCAATCCGATAGGCCCCAATGTGAGGTATTGGTAATTTTTCAGGACTTCGATAAATACTACCGTGTCATTTCAAAGTTCAATCCCGACGTATCATCAAGGGCTCATATCAGAGATGAAGATATCAAGATATTGGAAGAGGTTACCAAAGCTGCGGTCAGAGGTAAGAATCTGAAAAAGTGGACGATCACGAAGGGTAATTTTTCCCATCCCTCCGCAACGGAAATAGAGACCAAATACTCTTCAGAGAAGAAGGGTGATTTTTGGTGTGTCTGCGTGCAGCGAGGAGATGTGACCGTCTCCCTCTCCACAGAAAAGGCCCTTCAATTGCTCGAGGCTCGGTTCAATACCATGCAAGCCGCTCGCTGGTATGAAACCCTGCTGACTGCCGAGGAGATGCCCAAGCCCAATAAGAATTTTCGGCCACTGGAGGGCACGTTGCTGACCTTGAAAACTGATTTTGGGGCTATTGAGCAGAACGGGTTGAAGTTCAGTGCTGACATGCATGTTGATTCCAGAGGGCGCTCAATGAGCCATGAACTGACCATCAAGGATGGGGGCCGACGAGAAGCCATCAGTGGCGATTGGATACGCGACATGATGCATAGAATTACAGAGGCAACCGCTGCCGCCCATCATCTCGACGGGTATTCCTTCATTGGACGACACGGAGATCTAAGATATGAAGTCACTGCGGATTCTCATGAGCAGCATGCCGAGTTGCGCATTCATCCTCTCTTTGGAGTTTTCAATCTTTACCATAAAAATTTCGACTTCGATAAAGAGAGTGCCGCTGAAATCAGTGCGATTTTGGAGCAGAGTGAACGCGTAAATGATTGGCTGGATGAGCACGGGGAACTTCTATTTCCCAGAAAGCCTGTCATTCGCCTTCCTAAAGAAAATCCCCAGGGCTGATCTTCTTTCAAAATATAGTGATTCAATTCTAAGACTTGGCATTTATCCGTCAGCATCTGGATAGTCGCCTGTAGTGACCGGCCGTCATGCCTGTAATGGCCTTGAACTGTCGGCAAAAAGTAGCCTGATCGCAGAAGCCACAATCCAAAGCGATGATTCCAAGGGCTTGATCCGTGTGCTTCAGGCACTCCGCCGCCGCCTCCACCCGGATGCGGGTAAGATACTGGCGCGGTGAAACTTTGAGTAAGGAGCGGGTGAGTCGCTCGAAGCTACTGAGCGACAGCTCCGTTTTGATTACGAGTTCACCGATGCGTAGTGGTTCACTGTAGTGCTGGCGCATGTAGTCGATGACTGAGGCCAGCCTGGCGTAGCGCGGATCGTTATCCACTGAGGATTGCAGATCGCGTGAGGATGATGCGATGCCGATGACTTCACCCGCGCTGTTGCGAATGGGCACCTTATCGGAAAGATACCAGCCGATACCACCATCTGGGTTGGTGATCATTTCGAGTCGGTCGTGAGTTTCCTCTCCATACTCAATCACGCGGGTGTCTTGTTGTTCATATCCGGCAGCCAGAAGGGGAGGGAATACCTCCTTGGCAGTGTGTCCGATGAGTTGGGTCTGCGCACGGCGCAGTAGAGCATCGTTGGCGGACAGATAGCGGCCATCACAGTTCTTTACGCAGAAGAGAACGCCGTCGAGGCTGGCAAATAAACGCTCCATTGCTGCGACACCAGGAGCCTCGGCTAAGAGTTGCTTGTGGGTGAGGGGGTGGCGCCTGTCCCTGTTTTTGTGTTTTTTCGGCACTCGGTGTTTAGAAAACACCAAAGACAGATCGCGAGCAAGTCTCTAAAATATTGTCCATGGTCCATCACCTTGCCGAATCTCCTCCTGTGAAAAATCTGCCCAACGAAGATGCCGTGGCAGCAGAAGCTGTGGCAATGGCAGAAGCTCTCTTAAAGAAATCCCTCGAGCTTACAACGTCTGAAGAGATGGCTCAGATGGAACGTGTCGGCCAGTTGGTGCAGAGCACGGAGGCGAAGTCCCTGAGTATGCTCATGACCGACCGGCTGTTTCGCAGCAATGCGGCAGATCGGACCGCCAAGGGCTGGCGGGCCATTTTAGATCAAGTCGGCATTGGCAATGGTTTTGGTTTCATGGATCGGATGCAGCTTCATCTCGGTGCTTTCGGTTCACGGATCCTTCCTGACGTGGTGATGGACTTGGTGCGTAAGCGCCTGCGCAACGAAGCCAAAGACGTCATTCTCTCGGCGGAAGAACCTCAACTCACCAACCACATTGGTATCCGCTGCAATGAAGGCGTGGGTCTGAACTTGAATCAACTCGGTGAAGCTGTGCTTGGAGAAGAGGAAGCTGCTAGGCGCCTGAATGCTCTTCTCGATTTGCTCGGTCGTGACGATGTCGACTATGTCTCGGTGAAGATTTCTGCTATTTTTAGCCAGATTAATTTGGTGGCTCCTGAAGAGACTCTATCGCTAATCAAAGATCGCTTGCGCAACCTCTACCGCGCGGCACTGCCCGGGAAGAAGTTTGTAAACCTCGATATGGAGGAATATCGCGACCTTGCTCTGACAGTGGCCGCTTTTCGTGAAGTGCTCGACGAAGAGGAGTTTCAATCTCTTCGCGCGGGTTTGGTACTTCAGGCTTACCTTCCCGACTCCGTTGTTGTGCAACAGGAACTCACCGAGTGGGCCAAGAAGCGTGTCGCCGCAGGTGGCGAACGCATTAAGGTGCGACTCGTCAAGGGGGCCAATCTTGCGATGGAAACCGTCGAAGCCGAACTGCACGACTGGAATCCCGCTCCGCATCGCACCAAGCACGACTCCGATGCCTGTTACCGCCGAATGATGGAATATGCCTGTCAGCCCGAGAACACCAAGGCGGTGCGCATTGGCGTGGCCAGTCACAATCTCTTCGACATCGCCCTCGCACTGGTGCTGCGCCAAAAGCATGGGGTGGAAGAAGCCGTTGAAATCGAGATGCTCGAAGGCATGGCCGCACCCCAATCGCGTGCTGTGCTCAAGGAAGCGGGCGATCTTCTGATCTATGCGCCCATCGTGAAGGATGCCGACTTTGGGAGTGCGCTTGCTTACCTCATCCGCCGTCTCGATGAGAATACCTCTCCCGGCAACTTCCTCGCCAGTTTGTTCTCCCTCAAGCCCGGCAGCAAGGAGTGGGAAGAGCAGAAGCATCGCTTCCTCTCCGCCTGGAAAGATCGCCATACCGTCGACGTCACGCCGCGCCGTCTCGAACTGCCCAATCCCTTAGGTGAAGGCTTTCACAACGAGCCTGACAGTGACTGGACTCAGGAGCGCCACATGACTGCTCTGCGGGCCGCCGAGGCTTCCACCGAAGTGCCGCCAACTGCGGATGCTGACGAAGTCGACAAGATCCACGCTGCGGCAAAGGAAGGTCAGAAGGCATGGCTGGCCGCCGGAGGTGAGAAACGTGCTGAAATCCTGCAAGCCTGTGCCGATCAAATCGCCAAGACTCGCTTTGAATGTATTCAATTGTTGCGCGAAGAAGGCAAGAAGGCCATTCCCGAAGCCGACACTGAAATATCCGAAGCCGTCGACTTTTGCCGCTATTACGCTGAAACTGGACTCGATCCCGAAGGTCTCGATGTCACTCCACTGGGCACCGTAGTGGTGACACCGCCATGGAACTTCCCTTTCGCCATTCCCTGCGGAGGGGTAGTGAGCGCTTTGATGGCAGGTAACGCGGTCATCCTCAAGCCGGCCTCCAAAACCGCGCGGATCGGGTGGTGGTTGGCCCAGCAGCTGTGGGAGGCCGGAGTGCCCAAGGACGTGCTGCACTTTGTCTTGCCGACCGATCGTGCCGCCGGCCGTGCTCTAGTCGATGATGACCGCACCGATGCGGTGATTCTCACCGGCGCCTACGAAACCGCGCGCATGTTCCAGGATTGGCGTCCGTCACTGCGCTTGTTCGCGGAAACCAGCGGCAAGAATGCGCTGGTCATCTCCGCCCTCGCGGACACGGAACTCGCCGCCAAGGATCTGGTGAAATCGGCATTCGGTCACTCGGGTCAGAAGTGTTCGGCAGCCAGTCTCGCCATTCTCGAAGCCGAGGTCTACGACGATCCCATCTTCCGTCGGCAACTCGTGGATGCTGCGGCCAGCCTCAAGGTGGGTCCCTCCAGCGATCCTGCCAGCATCGTCACCCCAGTCATCCTTGAGCCCGATGACAAACTCAAGCGAGCCCTCACCGAACTCGATCCGGGTGAGGATTGGTTGCTCGAGCCCAAAGTTTCCGATGAAGACCCCTTGTTGTGGTCACCTGGGATCAAGATTGGCGTGAAGCGCGGTTCCTGGTTCCACATGAACGAATGCTTCGGTCCGGTGTTGGGTCTGATGCGCGCCCAAGATCTGGATGAGGCGGTCTCCATTCAGAACGAAGTCGACTATGGCCTGACTGCGGGCATTCACACCCTCGATGAAGATGAAATCGCTGAGTGGAAGTCCAAGGTTCAAGCTGGCAACCTTTACATCAACCGCGGCATCACCGGTGCCATTGTGCAGCGACAACCCTTCGGGGGGTGGAAGAAAAGTAGCATTGGTCCCGGCGCCAAGGCGGGGGGGCCCAACTACTGCAACCTCTTTCGCACCTGCACGGACAAGGAATCCAAGACTCCAGAACAGGCGAAGGCCGACTATCAAAAGGCTTGGAGTGAGCATTTTGCCATCGGCCACGATCCCACCGGGCTCGAATGCGAAAGCAATATCTTTCGTTACCGCGCAGCGCATGGCGTGATCCTTCGTCTCGCCGAAAAGGACGAGCACGTGGAAGCTTTGGCTCAGGTCGCCTCAGAGATTTCGGGGGCGCCACTGACCATCAGTCGAGCCAGCGAAGAGAGCGACGAGGCATTCGCTGCGCGCCTTCCGAGATTGGCCATGGACAACGAGTTTCTCCGTACCGTGGACGGTCCGCCCGCAGATGGGATCCTGCAAGCAGCTTACAACGCTGGTCTCAACTGGATCGAAGCGCCCATGACAGCCTCCGGCCGACTTGAACTGACCCGCTGGACTCGCGAGCAATCGGTGACCGAGACCCTGCACCGCTATGGTAACAAGCTTGGCGGCAGGCACTGAGGTCGTTTTAATGCTCAGCGCATCATGACCACAGAGCTTCTTGGTAAATCCATCATTGGTTGGTCCCGTTCCGTAGGGACCGATGTCTGCGCCTACGGCGTCGAGTCTGGCACGGGTACCCAGCTTGATCCAGCCTACGTTTCTGCCACCGACCGTGAAGTCGAGCAGGCGCTCTCTCTTGCAGCTGCGGCTTTCGAGGATTACTCGCAACGTTCCGGCAAAGAACGCGCAAACTTTTTGCGCGCGATCGCCGACAACATCGAGTCGGTCCTTGAGGACATTGTCGAGCGAGGCCAACTCGAAACAGCATTGCCGGAGCCTCGCCTGAGAGGAGAATCGGGCCGCACCATGGGCCAGCTGCGTATGTTTGCCGATTTGATCGAGGAGGGCTCCTGGGTGGATGCCCGCATTGAGCGCGCCCAGCTCGACCGCCAGCCACTGCCCAAGCCCGATTTGCGTTCCATGCTGTGTCCACTCGGTCCGGTGGCTGTGTTCTGTGCCGCCAACTTTCCACTCGCATACTCAGTGGCCGGTGGCGATACCGCTTCGGCACTCGCAGCCGGCTGCCCGGTGATTGTGATTGCTCATGAAGCGCATCCAGGTTGCGCGGAAATTGTGGGGAATGCCGTGCGCAAGGCGGCCTTGGACAACAATATGCCTGAGGGCGTGTTTTCGCTGCTCTATGGTGGTGGACACACAGTGGGTCAGGCGGTGGTTCGTCATCCAGTGATCCAAGCGGTGGGCTTCACTGGCTCACGTGCAGGTGGCACCGCGCTGATGGATATTGCGGCAAACCGCGCGCAGCCCATACCCGTGTTTGCCGAAATGAGTTCCATCAATCCGGTGGTTTTTTTGAAGGGTGCTCTCGCTGAGGGAGAGCAAGCCCTAGCCGAAGCCTTCTATGCGTCGCTCACACTCGGCGTGGGTCAGTTCTGCACCAATCCCGGCTTGGTTTTTCTGGAGAAGGGGAGTGGAGACGAGTTCCTCGCCAAACTAACGGAGTTGGTGGAGACGAGTGCTTCCGGCACGATGCTGCACGCTGGAATCAGTAAGAACTATAACCAGACCACAGCTGCCATGGCATCCGCAGAAGGGGTATCGACTCTTGCTCGTAGCAGTAGCGAAGCCGGACAGAATGAAGGAGCACCGGTGGTGTTTGAAGTCGGCATCAAGGACTTCATGTCCAATGCGAATCTTCAGGCGGAGATGTTTGGGCCGGCTACATTGGTGGTCCGCGCCAGCAGGAAGAAGATCCTCAGGGCGATTGGCAAACTCGAAGGCCAACTCACCGCCAGCCTTCACGCCACGGACGAGGAGTTGGTTGATAATGCCGCTCTTTTGGCAGTCCTGCAGGGATGCGCAGGTCGCCTCATCTGCAATGGTTTTCCGACCGGAGTCGAAGTCTGCAGCAGCATGGTGCACGGTGGCCCGTATCCAGCGACTTCCGATGGTCGAACGACCTCGGTGGGAACTATGGCGATCACGCGCTTTGTGCGTCCGGTGTCATGGCAGAGTTTCCCTGATGCCGCATTGCCCACGGCGTTGCAGGATGACAATCCGCTGGGAATCACCAGGCATGAGGCATAAGGGTTTGGGCCCTCTTTGCGCTTTGCGTATTCCTGGCGCGTGCCTTAGTTTGAGTTATGGACGCAGCCATCCGCGAACGTTTGGACACCTTCATTGAGTTGAAGGGCCTGCGTCGTACACAGCAGCGTGACAGCATTGCTGAGGAGGTGTTCTCCAAGAATGACCACTTCACCGCTGAGGAGTTATTCGAGCGCGTCCGCAGAAACAATACCGGTATTTCACGAGCGACTGTGTATCGAACCCTGTCCCTGCTGGGAGAGGCTGGATTACTCAAGGAGATTGACCTTGGCGAGCAAGAGACCACCTACGATCCCAACTTTCACGACAAACCTTCCCACAACCATTTGGTCTGCAAAGATTGTGGCAAGGTGCTCGAGTTTGAGGACTCAGGCATTGATACCCTAAATGACTGCGTAGCCCGGCGGCTCGGCTTTCGCCCGCTGGAACATTCGCTCAAGATTGAGGCATCTTGTGAGCAACTGCGCCTGAAAGGTCGTTGTTCAAGTCTGATTGAGTCCCGTCTCAGCGGAAAGCGGCTCCGGAAAAGGCGATAAATGGAGTAGTGATCGCCGTATCTATGGAATAACTGATTTTTCGTTCTGATCGATCATGAGTCTCAAAAATACCTCACGCCGTCGCTTTCTAAAAACCAGTACCGCGTTCTCCGCGTCTGCCTTTGGGCCGAACCTCCTATTCGGCAAGCCAGAGGAATCAAAAAAGCTCAATGTAGCTGCGGTCGGTTGTGGTGGTAAGGGTCGCAGCGACATCTCCGAGATCGCCCGAGGCAACCACATTGCCTTTCTCTGCGATGTTGACGGCAATCGAGCCCGTCGTGCTCGCGATACCTACCGGGACGCCAAATTCTTTCAGGATTACCGAGAGATGTTTGCCAAGTCGGCTGATCAAATCGATGTGGTTACTGTGTCCACCACCGATCACATGCACTTTCCGATTGCTCTGGAGGCCATGCGTCATGGCAAGCCGGTGATGGTGCAGAAGCCTCTCTGTAACACCATATGGGAAACCCGAATGCTCTCGGAGTATGCCAAGCAAAAGGGAGTCATGACGGTGATGGGCAATCAGGGAGCCACCATGCAAGGTACGCGCATTCTCCGCGAGTGGATCGAGGCCGGACTGATCGGTGATGTGACCACAGTGCATTATTGGACGAACCGACCGATCTGGCCGCAAGGGAATGCGCTCGAATTTCCGCCAGCCTCTGTGCCAGGCCATTTGAACTGGGATGTATGGCAAGGTACATGCGCCACCGATCGGCCCTACAGCCCCAAAATCCATCCGTTTGCTTGGAGAGGCTTTTGGGACTACGGTTGTGGTGCTCTCGGTGACATTGGCTGCCACAGCTTCAACTCCGCCTTCTGGGCCCTCGACCTAGCGGGGGATCTGGTGGTGGAAGCCACCCGTAGCACCAAATTTGATGATGTTACTGCTCCGAAGTCATCGACCATCGTTTACAATTTCCCGCCCAAAGGCGATCGTAAGGCGGTTGAACTCATCTGGCAGGACGGTTTCGGTAATCCGGATACTCACGAGGATTTCATTCGGCCGCAGGGGTTGCCAGATGATTTTTCGCTGAAGACCGCCACTGGCTGTGGCCAGGCCTTTGTCGGCACTGAGGGGGTGATTTTTGTGAATGATCCTTATTGTGGCAGCGCCCCCAAATTGTATCGCAATGGCAAGGAAGAGCGCCCGGAAAAGGTAGAGGCTGTCTACGAGAGGGTTAAGGGTGGACCCACCCAGGAACTGTCCCGTGCAATCCGAGGCGAGGGTGGCAAGCCAATTTCCAATTTCGAGGATCATGCGGGGCCGCTTACCGAGATGGTGTTGGCTGGCAATTTGGCTCTGAGAAGTGGCAAACGGGTCGATTGGGACAGTGGCAAGATGGAAGCACGTGGTATGCCTGAGATGGGAGCTATGATTAAGCGCCAGTACCGTAAAGGTTGGGAGCCTGATTTTGGCTAAAAATCAAACAATTCGACCAACTGATACTGAAAGATACGGCTCCTCGGCGGACGTATCTCATGCGGACTTGACCGCGGTCGTTTCGCGGAGATCATTTCTTCCACATCTTTTCCCATAGACCACAACCCTAACACCCATATGTCCGACAAAGAACCCCAAGCTACCGACAAGCTGGCCATGATTTTCTCCTCCATTCTTCTCCGCCTCTGGCTCGGCGTGCGTGCCTTCCAGACCGGCCTCGAGAAATATGCGGGTCAGAAAGCTTCAAACTCCGAGGTGCAAGCTGGCGGTGAGGCCACAGGTCTCTATGCGGGCAGCACCGAGAAAGCCTACTCCATGAGCTTCTATAAGGGTGTGCCAGACGCATGGGCTGGCCAACTGCAAGATCAGCCTTTGATGATAGGCTTTATGTACAAGCTTTTTGACAAATGCCTCGGCCCGGCCCTTATTGTGATGGGTATCACCATCCTTCTGGGTGTAGGTTCTCGCATTTCACTTTTGGCCCAAGGTTTGCTGTATGTCGGCCTTACTTGGGGCCTTATCCTCATTGGCGGCCCTCAGGGTGCTGCCGGTGCGGCTCAACTCGGCATCCACATCGTTCTCATCGTCATGGCCCTTCATTTCATCAAGCACGACCGCTTCGTTATTCTCAAGAAGTGGTAACAACCCCACGCATCCCAACACCGGAATTATGAGCGAATCCCAAACCCCCACTCTAGAGGGCGGCTTCCTAAGCCGCCGCCGCTTTATCTCCCAATCCGCCGGCACAGGCATGGTGCTTGCCGCACCCAACATTCTCAAGGCTGCCAACAAGGGGGCAGGGGACAAGATTCACATCGCCATGGTCGGCTTCGGCAAGCAGCAGGAAGTGCTCTTCGCCGCGATGAAGAATATTCCGGGAATTCACTTCCAAGCGGTCTGCGACATCTCCGAGCGCAACCGCAAGAAGGGCGTCAATTCTGCCAATGCTCACCAAGGCAGTAAGCCCAATGGCTACATGGACATCGATGAGATGCTGGCCACGGAGAAAGGTTTGGACGCTGCCGTGATTGCCACGCCCGATTTTTGGCACTCTCCGCACACTGTCAAATGCTTGGAAGCCGGTCTGCACGTGTATTGTGAGAAGATGATGTCCAACACCATTGATGGTGCCCGTGCGATGGTCAAAGCGGCTGAGAAGAGTGGTAAGCTCTGCCAGATCGGCCATCAGCGCCGAAGCAATCCCCGCTACCGTTACACCTACGAGCAACTCATCAATGGCAAGAAAATTGCAGGCCAATTGACCAACGTGCAGGCTCAGTGGAATCGCTCACTTGGTGCCTCGCAAGACATCGGTGGCAAGAAGCTAGCCAAGAGTATCATCGTTCCCGATGACGTGCTGAACAAATATGGCTTCAAGGACATGCATCAGTTCCTGAACTGGCGTCTGTATCGTGACCTTTCAGGTGGTCCCATCTCAGACTTGGGTGCTCACCAGATCGACATTTTTAACTGGTATCTCGACGCCCAGCCCAAGCGTGTGTATGCGACCGGTGGCAAATGCTACTTCAAGGATCGTGAGCATTTTGATAACGTGCTCTGCGTTTTTGACTGGGACACCAAATACGGCGAAGTCCGTGGCTTCTATCAGGTGCTGACCACCACCAGTTCGGGCGGTGGTTTCTGGGAGAATTTCATGGGCACCGAGGCCACCATTAAGACGGCCGAGATTGCAGCGACTTCAGCAATCTACCGTGAGAGTGGAGCTCCTTCCTGGGATGATCTTGTCGGCCAAGGCTACCTCAAGAAGAAGCCAGCCCCGCCCAAGCCTGCCGCGACAGCCGGTGCGGTGGCTTCTTATGAGTCTGCAGCCCCTGAGGAGTATGACTTGCCCGGAGGCCTTCCGCTGGTCACCACGCCCAAGGGCGAAGTGATTCCCAAGCCAGCTCACCAACCGCACTTGGAAAACTTTTTTGCTTCCGTCCGCGGTCAAGCCACGCTCAATTGCGACGCGCGCCACGCATTTGAGAGTGAAGCCCCCATCTTCTGGGTCAATCCCTCTGCAGATCAACAAGCGCCCATCGAACTCACCGAAGAACATCTCTCCGTATGAAAAAACAACTGATCCTTACCTCCCTGACTGCCATCACCTCTTTCGCGCTCATCAACTGCGGTGGTGGCGAAGATAAAGACAACGGTGCCGAAGGCGGCGGTTCTCCCGCAGCCAAAAGCATGAAACTTGGTTCCGGTGACCCCAATGGTGTTGCCATCTCCAGTCTATCTGAACTTCCCGACGAACTGATTGAAGGCACCCCCAAGCCGATCAAACTTCCTGTCGCTCACGATACCCCGACTGCTGCTCCCGAGTTCAAACTGCCCCAAGGCAGCACATTGCTCTCCGCTGGCAAGAGCGTCACCAGTTCAGACGACGCTCCCATTATTGGTAGTCTTGATTTGATCACTGACGGCGACAAGGAAGCCGGTGAAGGCTACTACGTCGAACTTCTCGATGGTCTGCAGTGGGTTCAGATCGACCTTGGAAAGGAATCTGAAATTCACGCTGTTTGGCTTTGGCACTTCCATTCACAGAAGCGCGCCTACAACGACGTGATCATTCAGGTCTCCAGCGATCCCGAGTTCAAGGAGTCCACCACGATTTACAACAACGACTTCGACGATTCTGCTGGAATGGGTAAGGGCGGCTATTCGCCCTACGCTGAAACCCGTTTCGGCCTCGTTGCCGATGGCAAAGCAGCAAAGGGACAGTATGTCCGCCTTTACAGCTCCGGCAATACCTCCAACGAGATGAACCACTACATCGAGGTGGAAGTTTTCGGCAAGTAAGCTTCCGGTCCTCTTGAAATCAGCTACACACCACGGCCTCATGAGAGGTCGTGGTGTTTTTTTTGACAGTTTCGGGCACGATTGCCGCTATTTTGTAGGTGACAAACTGCATCCGACGCGGCCTCAAGCTTGCTTCGGACTCGTGCCTACTCCACATTGATGTCGTCCATCGGCATTGATGCTCGCCAACTTATTCTCTATGAAGACTACTCTGCTCAGCCTCACTGGGCTCATGTTGCCCGCGCTGCCGGCTCTGGCGCAGGTTGATCAACAGGCTCCGCTCTCCAAGGAGATGAACCTCCTCGAAGTCGCCGAAGCCGGAGGCCTGATGATGTATCCCTTAGCCGTGCTTTCGGTGGTGGGGCTGGTGCTGGTTTTCGTCTATCTGCTGACCATTCGCCGCAATGCAGTGGTTAGTGACCGGTTCATGAATGCTGCCGAGGCGATGATTAGAAAAAGGGATTATCTGGGTCTGGTGGCTTATTGTAACCGTCAGAACGAGTCGATGGCACGGGTCACCCAGAAAACCATGGACTTTCTCACCAAGTATCCTGTTGCTTCGTTTGATGGTGTGCGTGAGGTGGCTGAGGCCGAGGGGTCCCGACAAGCTGGCCTGCTGAGTTCTCGTATCACCTATCTCGCAGATGTCGGAGCGTTGGCGCCGATGGTTGGCTTGTTGGGTACAGTGGTTGGTATGATCAAATCCTTCCAGCAAATCTCTTCGGGTGATGTCACCGGAGTGCGTCAGATGCAGTTGGCTGAAGGAGTTTATGAAGCGCTCATCACCACCGCTGCGGGGTTAATGATCGGAATTCCTGCACTAATCTTCTATTCACTCTTTCGCGGTCGTGTTCAAAAATATATCGCCGAACTTGAAGCTGCCGCTACCCACCTGATGGCGCTGCTTCATTCCCAAGTGGAGCGTCAGACTGAACTTGGGAAGGAAGCCGATGATTTGCAATTAGGACGAGGTGAACGCAAGGACCTGCAGGGGCTCTAAACCGCAACAATCATGAAGTTCACGAGTCGACAGCCCGAATCCGCTGGCATGCAACTGGCGCCGATGATTGATATCGTGTTTTTGCTGCTGATTTTTTTCATTGTCACTTGGCAGTTCAGTCGGTCGGAGACGGAGCTTGATGTCTCCGTGCCGACAGCTGAACAGGGTGAAGAACTCACCCGTCCGATGGGGGAGATCATCATTAATATTCTCGAAGACGGATCGATTAAGGTCGAAGGGGTTGTCGTCGACCTCGCCCAGCTCCATGACAAGCTTAAAGTCATCGCCGTCAACTTTGAAAATCAGCCGGTGAGGATACGTGGGGATGGTGATGTCACCTACCAGCGTATCGTTGAGGTCATCGATACCTGCCAGAAAGCTGGTATTTGGAACATCTCTTTTGCTACTCAGAAACCGAAGGCTAGTAAGTAAATTTACTGCCATGAGTCATTTATAAATGAAGCGCCTGTTACATGTCCTGTTCGCCTTTGGCTGCTCTGTGGCCATGGTCTACTCCCAGCCACCAGTTGCGCGACCGGTTCAACCAAGTGAGAACCCTTTGCTTTTGAACGATGCGGCCAACGACTTTTTTCAACGTGGTAGGAATGTCTACGACGAGGCTCGCGCCGCCCAAGATGTGGGGCAAAAGCTCCGACTATTCACCAAAGCTGTTCAGATTCTGGAAGCCTATCTGATGGATTTCCCGAATCACGAAAACGCTGCCAAGGCCTGGTGGTATCTCGGATCATCATATCAGCAAATCGACAGACACCGAGACGCCAAGCGTTGTTATGGCGCACTTTTACAGAGGTTTCAGAAGGGCCCATGGGTGGCGGCGGCAGCCTATGCCCTTGCTGCTGATCACTATAACAGTAAGCAGTTTGTTGTCGCTGCACCACTTTTTGAGCGCTACGGTGCAGAGGCCGTAAAGCAGGGGGAAGCTGCTCGCGGTTATTATTATGCCGGGCACTGCTACCGGCAAAGCGGAATGCATGCGCAGGCAGTGGGGGCCTTCCGCAAAGTCATCGCGGACCCTGCGGGAGGGCAGTTTGTTCCTATGGCTAAGATCGGACTCGGGCACTGTGCGCTGCATATGAAAAATGATCAGGAGGCATTGGATACCTTCGTCTCTGTAACTGAGATGGAAGTCACACCTGCGACCAAAGGTGAGGCACTGCTCAACGCGGCCGTCGCGGCACGCAGGCTCGATAAACTTGAAGTTGGTGTTCACTATCTCGAGCGTATTGTGCGCGATGCGGAGATGAAGAGCCTGTGGCCCTCGGCGTATTCTTCTCTGTTACGTGTCCACTTTGAGCGGCAAGATTATCAAAAGGTTGTGCAACTCCATGAGCAATCAAAGGGTAAACTTCAGGGCGAACAGGAAGCCGCTCGCCTGCTGTTGATTGGTCGCGCTCAGATGCGTCTGAATCAATCAAAGCAAGCACTTGAGTTGTTCCGCGCTATCGAGCGCCAAGTTGCACCACAGTCTGATCTGGCATTTCAGGCATCGTATTATCGCCTGATGTGCTTCTACCGAGTTGAGGGTAAGCATGTGCCCGAACAAGTGGATGCCTTTCTCCAGCTTTATGGCAACACTCGATCCAACGATTCGCGGACTCATACTGCCCTGATGATGAAGGCAGAGAGCCTTCATGCCAAAGGTAAGATTGCTGCCGCGGCCCAAGTTTACAACAAGGTCGACGAAAATAAGGTCAGTGAGGCGAATCGAGCAGGTTTGCTGTATCAGCGGGGTTGGTGCCTGGCGGAGGCAGGAGACCAGCGTGGGGCGATCCGTTCACTTAGTCTATTCATTGGAGCTCACGAAGAGGATGAGCGGATTCCGTCTGCCATTGCGAAGCGTGCCAAGGTCTATGAGGAAATGAGCCAGTTGGAGCAAGCGGTCGGAGACTATGACCGTCTTATTGAACTGGGTAAGCCAATGGACATGCTGACATTCGGTTGGATGGAGTCAGCGCGTCTGCGGCGCACAGCCAACCAGCTCGAAGATATGATGGTCCGCTACCAGGGTTTACTGGAAGCTAGATTGGAATTGGATGACAAACTGAAGGCCGAAGCGAACTATTGGCTTGGTTGGGGCAGGGTGAAAACGAATCAACCCGAGCTCTCCATTGCACCACTTGAGAAGGCCCGCGAGCTACGTGGGGATTTGTATGGCAAACATGCCGGGCTGCTTCTTGCACTTGGTTATTTTGCTGCTCAAAACATCGAGAAATTGGCACAGGAGGTTCATCTGGCCATTGAAGGCGAGTATCAGGATGATCTGCCTGATCAGGTGATTCAATGGGTTGGTATGCAGTCATACAATGGAGCCAATTATCATGACTCTGCCATATTCCTGGCCCTCATCGCGAATCCAGATGAGCCACGTGAAACTCCCAAAGAAGTCTGGCGTTATCTCGGTAAATCCCTACTGGAGATTGGTTTGGCTGAACAGGCGCTACCATCCATTAACAACGTGCTTGATTTGGAGAATAATCCTGCGTGGAGGGCAGACGGACTTCTGGATCGCGCTAGAGCTCTTTTTCAGCTCAATAGGCCTGTGGATTCCCGTAAGGCGGTAGATGAAGCTCTTGGTATGCAGCCGCAGGGTCGCACTCGTGGTAGCCTCCGTATTCTGGCGGGTGACCTCGACATCATGGAAGGAGATCCTAAGAAGGCCTCTGCGCAATATTTGATTGTGGTCAGCTTCATTGATGACATGGAGCTCAAGCCATTGGCCCTGTACAAGTTGGTTGCGGCACAGGAAGCCGCCGGGCAGACAGAGGATGCGGCTAAGTATCGCACCCAACTCCAGACCGCATTTCCTGACTGGAAGGCCCCCTAGAGAGGTCGTAATCCGATTGTTGCCAAAGCCTGTATTTTCGCGTTTTCTGCGCCTCTGCCCAGTATTCCATGACCACACCCGTTCACGGCCCCAGCTCCATCGTTTCGACTCCTGCCAAAGCATGGTCACCCAATGCATCGTCTCTTCTCTATGGTGTGGATGGCTGGGGTAATGGTTACTTTGGAGTCAATCAAAGGGGTCATGTGACTGTCCGGCTTGAGGATGGAGATAAACAGCGAGAAGTCTCACTTCATGATATCATTGAGGGCCTCAGAGATCGTGGCACCAATCTTCCGGTGCTGCTGCGTTTCCGCGATTTGCTTCATTCCCGCATCAACGAAATTAATGAGTCCTTTCTCAAGGCAATGCGGGATATTCAATACGGGGGCACATACCGCGGTGTCTACCCGATCAAGGTTAATCAACAGCGACAAGTTATTGAAGAAATCGCTGACTTTGGAAAGAAGTATCATTACGGACTGGAGGCTGGTTCCAAGCCGGAGTTGATTGCAGCGCTATCGCACATGCATGACCCTGAGGCTTATATCATTTGTAATGGCTATAAGGATGAGGAATTCATCGATCTTGCACTGCATGCCCAGAAAATGGGCCTCAAGGTGGTGCTGGTGCTTGAGATGCCCAGTGAGTTGGATCTCATTCTCGAGCGGGCAAGCAGGATTGAGGTCTTACCCACACTCGGAGTGCGCATTCGTCTATCGGCACGAGGTGAGGGCAAGTGGCAGGAAAGCGCGGGAGATGATTCAGTATTTGGCCTCAACGCCGCACAGGTCATCCAGATCGTGGATAAGCTCAAGGAGCAAGGCAAACTCGGTTGCCTGAGAATGCTTCATTATCACCAAGGATCTCAGATCCCCAGTATTGCGGCGATTCGAGAGGGAGCTACCGAGGCCGTTCGAGTATACTGCGACCTCGTCAAGGAGGGCGCTCCCATGGGGGTTCTCGATATTGGAGGAGGCATGGCGGTTGACTATGACGGGTCTCACACCAACTCCCATGGTTCCTGCAACTATTCTGTGGCTGAGTACTGCACCGATATTGTTGAGGTGGTAGCCCAAATTTGTGATAAGCAGAATGTGGCTCATCCAGAGTTGATCTCAGAGAGTGGCCGAGCAGTAGTCGCTTACTACTCGGTATTGGTTTTCAATATTCTTGACGTCACGCAGGCTCAGACCAGTGAGATCGAGCCCGATACTCCAGCGGATGGTCCTCAGAACCTGCTGAACCTGATTCAGGTAAACCAGACACTGAGTGAGGTGAATTTGCAGGAGAGCTACAACGATGCCACTTACTATCGCGATCAGGTGCGTGCCCAGTTCTTCTACGGCAATGTGTCCCTACGCCAGAGGGGTCTGGCAGAGGCATGGTTTATGCACATCATCACTCGTATCTCAAACTTCATCCGTCGACTCGATGATATTCCCGAGGATCTGCGAGAGCTATCCTCAACCTTGGTCGACTTTTATTACGGCAA
>JBMYMN010000024.1:0-22843 GCA_049597355.1 Luteolibacter sp. | reverse complement strand
GAGCGGCCTTCAAAATAGAACGGCTGATTCAGGACTAAAGCAGTGACTGAATAGAGCTACGAAGCTCATCATACTTGGCACGCAGACGAGTTACTTCAGCTTCGGTCTTACGCAACTGATCGCTAACCTCGATCAGGGATGCCACCTTCGAATTGATTCCAGAGGGAACCGAACTCGCCCTACCGGCTTTGGCACTGACAGAAAGTTGGGGTGAGCGCAGCCATGAAGCGACAGTCAAAACAGAAAGCGCGAATTTCTTGGCGGCCTGACTTTGACCTCCCCGGCCATGCTTGGCATTGTAATTGTGGACAAAATCGACCACCTGTTGTTTTTGCTGAGTTGTGTATCGTGCTCCACGCTTGCCTTTTCCTATCACTTTAGGAGCCGACTTCGTTTTCTTGCGAGCAGCCTTTTTGGATCTTTTGTTTACCATATTTCATCATAATTGAATGGCAGCCATCGCAAGACAACAACTTTATATCATGTATGCATTTAATTATACTTAATGCATGATTTAAATATCCATCAAAAGCAAAGCATTATGACCACCCATACCATGCGAAATCTTAGCCACTGGTCCCTCGGCCTGCGTCACCTTATCTGGCAATTCAAAACCAGCTGGCGCATGCAGGTCTGGCAAATTTGGAGGCAACTGCCCCACCCTCAGGAATTCAGCCATCACAGCCGACTCCAGCAGTCCACTCGCTCCAATTGCATGGCCCAAGTAGGGCTTGAGCAGGTGTAATGAAGGCCTGCTACTCAGAGCGTTTGTGAGTATTGCCGGGTCGGCCTTAGCCTGAACAGCCGTGCCTGTTGCGTGCGGGCACACAGCCGTTGGCTCAGAGAATTCGCGTTTGATCTGATCAAACAAATCGGAAGTTGATCCTCCATGAGAGGGAATTCCAAGGGGGTCGCAAGCATCTGAATTACTCTCGAAGGCAAGAAGCGATGGGCCACGGCCATCACCGACTTCAATGGCCATGGCGGCAGCCCCTTCAGCAGGAATGAAGCCGGATGTGTCGGGCGCATAGGGGTTGGCCTTGAGTCTTCGAGAAAGCAAGCCGGCATCGGCGTATTGATTGAGCAAGACTTCAACCAAGGGCAGGTCCACAGCAACCACCAACGCCCGCTCTGCTTTGCCAAGTTGCAGTAACATCATCGCCACTCCAACAGCATCAAGTCCGGCAGCACAACCGGTAGAAATCACATGATTGGGTCCAGCGATTCCTAATTCTACACTAATTGCAGAGGCCGATTCACCATGCATGGTATTACTAGCAGCCATCAACTTGAATGGTCTGCGAGCAGGCCATGGCCCCAGCCACCCCGCGGCATTACCGCGGCTCGTTCCAACAACCAATGCGGATTCTTTCAGATCTGCTTGGGACCATCCTGCATCTGTCACAGCTTGCCTCGCTACTTGCAGAGCCGCCATGGTGACCGGACTCCACTTGCGGTTGTTAAGCTGTGACCGATTTTCAATCCATCCCCCTGGACAATCTCGAAAACGGCTTTCGTCACCCAGCAACTCACCCAACTGACGGAAGGGAATCTGATGTGATAAGATAGCATCACGGTGGGCTTTGATACTGTCACCGAGGGCTGACAATGCACCAAGACCCGAAATGTGGATGGGAAAATTGATGGTTCACCCCTAAACATCCCTCACCAACGGGGCAAATGCAAAACCCGCTTACAGCTCGTCCAGAGCCTGCCAGAGCACCTCTCGTTCTCGCATATCCGCGAGCCATACATCACAACCTTGTCTGACCTTGTCACGAGCAACGACGCCACCGAAGCCAATGAACAGATCGACTTCAGTGCGGGTTTCGAGATCAGAGATACCGTCGCCGATCATGGCCACCTTTTCAGGATTGATGGCAGCCTTCCATTCGCGAATGATCTCGTTTTTGCCCAGGTTGCGTGTGGTCGGGTAATCGCGACCATAATCAATGTAGTCGCCCATCTCATCGAGATGAATAGGCACCGCCTCGACGTGTTCGATACCGAGTTGATCAGCGAGGGGCTGTATCAGCGGAGCAAAACCACCGGACAAAATCACTGGCTGCCAGCCTCGTTGCCGTGCTTCGGATAACATTTCGCATACTCCATCGACTTTCTTTTCGATATAGTCTTGGGCGATTTTGTCGCAAATTGGCCTGCCCGGGCGGATCAATTCCATCCTGCGCGGGAAGACCTCTGCAATGGGCATGTCGCCGTTCATCGCTGCGTTGGTGAGTTCGACCACCTGCTGATAGACCTCGTCCCCTCGTGACTGAGCCAATTCGTCAATGCCCTCGATTTCGGACAGGGTGGAGTCGCAATCGATAAAGAGCAATTTACCTCGTGATTGGGTCATGGGTAGAATGTCCACTTCCGTACCTACTTCCACCAGATCAAACAGTTCGATGACATCCGTATTCGCCATACGAATGCAGCCGTGGCTCGCCGGCTTACCCAAGAGATCCTCACGCTGGGTTCCGTGTATGTAAATGTGGCGCTGCTTGGAGTTGGCATTTTCCTCATCCAAACCGTCCAACCAGAGAATGCGGCTGAGGATTTTATCCCCGTCCGTGGCTCTTCCATCCCACTCACCGACTGGCATTCGGCCGACAAATTGGGTGTGGATGGGCAAATTTGCTCCGATTTTTTCAGCAATGCGAAAGCGCCCAGTGGGAGTGCGAAAGCTACCTTCAGAGAAGCCAATGCCCTTGGCCGACGTGGAAATATGAAATTCGCGTAAACAATCTCCATCATGAACGATCTTGAGCGACTGATTATCGATGGAAACCTGCAGTTTTAGCGATAAACTCATGATAATGGTGCGAGAATCCTCAGCTAACTCGACATTCCAAGCTCGAAAGCTCAAAAATACACCGAAAATGGAGTATTTGACGATTTATTCACATTCTCTCTGAGTCTTGACAGGGGCTTGGCGGGACAGCAAATTCTTCGTCCGCCCATTTTCGAAGGTGGAATGCGCTCTAAGCCCATGCGTGGCGACGGAACACTTCGAAACTGGACTTTTCGGGATCTAGCGGCTCTTGACCCCGAGAAATGCCGATTTATTGGTAATTTCAGATTCTTACAAATCATGTCGAAAAGCACACCTCACACGAACGGCTGGCCACAAGCTCAAGGACTATGGGACCCCTCCCGTGAAAAAGACGCCTGCGGTGTCGGTTTCATTGCTCACCTCAAGGGTAAGCGCTCCCACGATATCATCCAAAAGACTCTGACGATGAATGAGCACATGGATCACCGAGGTGCCAGTGGCGCTGATCCAGATACCGGTGACGGCGCCGGATTATTTGTCCAAATTCCCGACAAGTTCCTGCGCAAAGAGATGGCCAAAGCCGAAGTCAACCTTCCTGAAGAAGGTCATTACGGAGTCGGCCACATCTTTATGTCCCCGGATGCCAGTGCACGCCAAGCTGCCATGCGCGTCTACGAGCACATCATCCAAGACGAGGGTCAAGAGTTGCTGGGATGGCGCACGGTGCCGGTGAAAAGTGAGATCCTCGGCAAAATGTCCGGTCATTACGAGCCGGTCATCAAACAGATCTTCATTGCCCGCAGTAGCGACATCGCCGATCTCTTCGACTTCGAACGCAAGCTCTATATCATCCGCAAGCGTGTTCAGGCATGCATCCAATCCAACAAGGTTCCCTCCGAGGTTCTTAGTGCCCAAGACAACAAATCCACCTTCCCGGGTGCTGACTACCACTACTGCACCGGCATCTCGGCCCGCACCCTAGTTTACAAAGGCATGCTGACTCCCTGCCAACTGGGAGAATACTTTCCCGATCTTTTGGATGAAGACTTCGAGAGTGCTCTGGCCCTCATGCACACCCGCTTCTCGACCAACACCTTCCCCAGTTGGTCGCGCGCACATCCCAACCGCTTCATTGCCCATAATGGTGAGATCAATACAGTCATGGGCAACGCCAACTTCATGAAGGCCCGACAAGCCCTCTGCTCTAGCGACAAATTTGGGAGTTCCGTGGCAAATGTCTTCCCTGTCATTGATGAAGACGGCTCCGACTCCGCCCGTTTCGATAACGCTCTCGAGTTCATGCACTACGGTGGCTACGACCTGTGTCACGCCATGATGATGATGATCCCTGAGCCTTGGGAGCGTCATACTCTCATGAGCGATGAAAAGAAGGCCTTCTACGAATTTCATGCCTGCATGATGGAACCGTGGGACGGTCCTGCCTCCGTGACCTTCTCTGACGGTCAACAAATTGGTGCTTCGCTCGATCGTAACGGTCTTCGCCCCTCCCGCTACTACGTGACGAAAGATGACCTGGTAATCATGGCCTCAGAAGTCGGCGTCATCCCCGACATCGACCCCTTGAGCGTTGTCGAAAAGGGCCGCCTTGAACCAGGCAAGATGTTCCTCGTGGATATGAACGAAGGTCGCATTGTCCCCGATGATGAACTCAAGGCCCGGGTCTACAATGCCAAGCCTTATCGGCAATGGCTGGATGACAACCGCGTGATGCTTGGCGACCTGCCCGAAGCAAGGAAGCCAGCCACTGTCGAGGAAGACCGCATTCTCGAGCGTCAACTCGCCTTTGGATACACCTACGAGGATCTGCGCATGCTGCTGGGTCCGACCGCCAGTTCTGGGGTTCAACCCATCGCCTCGATGGGCAACGACACTCCCCTCGCCGTGCTCTCCGAAAAACCCAAGCTTCTCTACCAGTATTTCAAACAGATCTTTGCACAGGTCACCAACCCTGCCCTTGATTGCATTCGCGAGGAGCTGGTCACCGCTACCGAAACCTTCCTTGGCTCGGAGGGAAATCTCCTCGATCCCGGGCCGCAAAGCTGTCGCATGATCCGCCTCAGTAACCCGCTGATCGATAACAAAGATCTCGCTAAGCTGCGCGAAGTCGATCTGGAAGGCTTCAAGGCCACCACCTTGGACGCCATCTTTCCCGCCGACCGCGGTGGCGAGGGCCTCACCGACGCCTTCGAGGTTCTCTGCATGGCGGCAGACCAAGCGATTGCTGATGGCTCAAACCTGCTCATCATCTCTGATCGCAAGATCAGTGCGGATATGGCTGCCATGCCGACCCTACTGATGATGGGCGGCCTCCACCATCACTTGGTGAAAGCGGGCACTCGCACCAAGGTATCCATCATCCTTGAAACCGGAGAAGCCCGCGAAGTCCATCACTTTGCCACACTCTTTGGCTACGGTGCCGATGCCATCAACCCCTACATGGCCTTCGAGACTCTGCACCAGATGATCAAGGACGACATGATCGACATCGAACTGGAGAAGGGTATCGCCAACTTTCTTAAGGGCTCGATCAAAGGCGTAGTCAAAACCATGGCCAAGATGGGTATCTCCACCGTAGCCTCCTACCGCGGTGCGCAAATCTTTGAAGCCATTGGTCTTAGCACTGATGTGGTTGATAAATTCTTCTGCGGAACCTCCAGCCGTTGCGAAGGATCAGATATCGATCAGGTCGCCGAGGAAGCCCTCATCCGCCACCGCACCGCCTTTCCCGACCGCCATATCGAAGACGAAGAGACAGCACTCGAATCGGGCGGCATGTATCAGTGGCGTAAGGACGGTGAATATCATCTCTTTAATCCAGACACCATCCACCTCCTCCAAAAAGCCGTTCGCGTCGGCAGCTATGAGATTTACAAAGAGTATGCCAAGAAGGTGAACGACCAGAGTGAAAACCTATCGACACTGCGTGGCCTGATGGAATTCCGCAACAAGCGCCAACCAATCGCCATCGACGAGGTCGAACCCATTGAGGCAATTACCAAGCGCTTCAAAACAGGTGCCATGTCTTACGGCTCCATTTCCAAGGAAGCTCATGAAACACTCGCCATTGCGATGAATCGCATCGGTGGCAAGTCCAATACCGGTGAAGGCGGTGAGGATCCCGAGCGCTTCAAAACCATGGAGAATGGTGACAGCAAGCGCTCCGCCATTAAGCAGGTCGCTTCAGGCCGCTTTGGCGTCACCAGCGAATACCTCGTCAATTCCGACGAAATCCAAATCAAGGTTTCACAGGGTGCCAAGCCCGGCGAAGGCGGCGAACTTCCCGGCTCCAAGGTGTACCCTTGGGTCGCCAAGGTCCGCCACTCCACCCCTGGCGTAGGCCTTGTGTCTCCCCCGCCCCACCACGACATCTACTCCATTGAGGATCTTGCGGAGTTAATCCACGATCTCAAAAACTCCAATCCACGAGCCCGCATCAACGTCAAACTGGTGGCTGAGGTTGGCGTTGGCACCATTGCCTCGGGCGTCGCCAAGGCCCACGCTGACGTTATCCTGATCTCTGGTCACGATGGCGGCACCGGTGCCTCACCTGCCTCCTCCATCTACAATGCAGGTGCACCCTGGGAGCTTGGTTTGGCTGAAACCAACCAAATCCTCTTGCTCAACGATCTTCGTAGTCGCGTGGTCCTCGAAACCGACGGTCAACTGAAGACCGGTCGTGACGTCGCCATCGCCGCCCTCCTCGGCGCGGAAGAATACGGCTTCGCCACCGCACCGCTGGTCACTATGGGTTGCCTGATGATGCGTGCCTGTCAAAAAAACACCTGCCCGGTTGGAATCGCCACCCAGAACCCCAAGCTGCGTGAGAACTTCACCGGCAAGCCCGAGCACGTGGTCAACTTCATGACCTTCATCGCCATGGAAATGCGCGAGTTGATGGCAGAACTCGGCTTCCGCACCATCGATGAGATGGTCGGTCACGTTGACTGTCTTAACACCAAGGCTGCTACCGACCACTGGAAAGCAAAGGGCGTGGATCTCAGCGCAATCTTCCACAAGCCTGACACCGGCCCGGAAGTTGGCACTTATTGCACGAAGGAACAGGATCACGGCTTGGACAAGGCCCTCGACAACACCCACCTGCTAGCTCTTTGCAAGCCCGCCATCGAACGTGGCGAGAAGGTGAAAGCGGAGCTGCCTATCGTGAACATCAACCGCGTGGTCGGCACCATCACTGGTAGCGAGGTCAGCCGCAAATACGGTGGTAAAGGTCTGCCCGAAGACACCATCCATCTCAAGTTTAATGGCAGCGCAGGTCAGAGCTTTGCGGCTTTCACGCCTCCCGGCATGACCTTCGAACTCGAAGGCGACGCCAACGACTACATCGGCAAAGGCCTTTCCGGCTCCAAGCTGATCGTCTACCCGCCCAAAGGCTCGCTGTTTAAGGCTGAGGAGAATATTCTGGTCGGCAACGTGGCCTTCTATGGCGCCACCACCGGCAGCGCTTACATCAATGGCATTGGTGGCGAACGCTTTTGTGTCCGCAACTCTGGTGTGAAGACCGTCATCGAGGGCGTGGGCGACCACGGCTGCGAATACATGACTGGTGGTCAGGTCATCGTTCTCGGCAAAACCGGGCGCAACTTCGCTGCTGGCATGTCCGGTGGCGTGGCCTATATCTACGACATTGACGGTCAGTTCGAAAAACGCCTCAACAAGAGTATGGTTAACCTCTATCCCCTTATCGAATGCAGTGGCGAGGACATGGCCACCGTGAAGGGTGAGATCGAGAAGCATGTGCAATACACCAACTCCGATCGCGGCAAGCACATCCTCGACAACTGGGACAGCGAGAAGAGCAAGTTCCTCAAGGTCTTCCCGCGCGATTACGAGCGCATGCTCGAATGCTTCCGCAAGGTCGAGGAGCAAGGCCTCTCCGGCGACGATGCCGCAATGGCAGCCTTCGAGGAAAACCTCAAAGATCTCTCCCGCGTTGGCGGCAACTGATTCAACCCAACTTCAAACACTTCAGAACATTTCGTTATGGGAAAAGTTACAGGATTCATGGAAATCGAGCGCCAGGCTGTGCCTGAAACCGCTCCGATCGAACGCCTCAAGCACTGGAGAGAATTCAAGGAGCATCACGATGAGAAGATGCGCCGCAGCCAAGGTGCGCGGTGCATGGACTGTGGCACTCCGTTTTGCCACACTGGTCATGTTGTGTCGGGAATGGCCAGCGGCTGCCCAGTCAACAACCTCATCCCCGAGTGGAACGACCTCATCTATCGAGGTCGCTGGAAGGAAGCTCTTGAGCGCCTGCACAAGACCAACAACTTCCCCGAGTTCACCGGCCGTGTCTGCCCCGCCCCTTGCGAGGGCTCCTGCGTATTGAGCGTCATCGAGCCAGCAGTCACCATCAAAGCCAACGAATGCGCCATCATCGACCGCGGCTGGGAAGAAGGCTGGGTGACCGCCAAACCACCCGAAAAACGCACCGGAAAGAAAGTCGCTGTTGTGGGTTCCGGCCCAGCCGGACTCGCTTGTGCCGACCAACTCAATCAAGCCGGCCATAGCGTGACAGTGTTCGAGCGCGAAGACCGCATTGGCGGTCTGCTCATGTATGGCATCCCCAACATGAAACTGGACAAAGAGAAAGTTGTGCAGCGTCGCGTCGACCTCATGGCTGAGGAAGGCATCGAGTTCAAACCCGGTGTTAACATTGGCCAGGATCATGAATGGACCAGTGAAAAACTCCGCGAGGATTTCGATGCCATTGTGCTTTGCTGCGGCGCCACTCTGGGTCGCGACCTGCCCATTGAAGGCCGCGATGCCGATGGCATCCACCTAGCGATGGAATTTCTCACCGACAACACCCGTCACATCCTTGACACCGAGTTCGATGGCTCTATCCCCGAATTACACGCTGAAGGCAAGGACGTGGTCGTCATCGGCGGTGGTGACACCGGCACTGACTGCGTGGGCACCAGCCTCCGCCACAAGTGCAAGAGCGTCACCCAACTTGAAATCATGCCCAAGCCTCCGCTTGAGCGCGCCGAAAACAACCCTTGGCCCGAATGGCCAAAGGTCTACAAGATGGATTACGGTCAAGAGGAAGCTGCCGCCGTGCAAGGCGAAGATCCCCGCGCCTACCTCGTGCAGACCAAGCGCTTCATCAAGGACGACGATGGTAAACTCTCCGGCCTCGAGATCTGTGAGATCGAATGGGGCAAGGACGAGAACGGCCGCTTCGTTCCTCAAGAAAAGGAAGGCACCACCCGCGTCATTCCCGCCCAGCTCGTGCTCCTCGCCATGGGCTTCCTCGGCCCCGAGCAGAAGATCGTTGAGAAGTTCGCTCTCGAAACCGACGTCCGCTCCAACGTGAAGGCCGAACACGAAGTCTATACCACCAACGTCCCGGGTGTTTTCGCCGCCGGTGACATGCGTCGTGGTCAGTCGCTTGTGGTCTGGGCGATCAACGAAGGCCGCGGCGCGGCGCGCGAATGCGACCGCTTCCTCATGGGTAGTACTCAGCTACCTTGATGAACTAGCTCATTCGTTTCTGCAGCAAGGGGTGTAGGAAATTGGCGAGCACAATCGCCATCGTTCCGAGGTAAAAGGTGATCTTCAGCTCCTCGTATTCCTGGAAGATCAAGGCTGCGGCAAGGATGCCGTAGACCGGCTCAAAGTTGGCCACCAGCGTCAGCCGGTAAGCACTGACGTGGCGCAAAAGCTTGTTGGTCCAGTCCTGCGCAAAGACCGTGCAGATCAGGGCAAGAATCAGCACCCACAGCCAGTCCATGGGATTACTGAAGGCCAGTGAGGCAACGTCATCGAAGATGGGCACGGCGGCCAGGCAGACAAACATCGCCGAACCCATCTGCCACCCCACCATCTTCATGGGATCGATGCCTTTGAGCACGATCTGCTTGTTGAAGACCGTGAACAGAGCCGCCAACATGGCACTGACCAGGGCCAACCACAAGCCGAGCATACTACCCGACTCCGAGCCCGCAATAAGCACGATACCACCCATCACCAGCACACCGAGCCAGACCTCGTGCTGCTGAATGCGGCGGCGTTCGATCAAGGGCTCGGCCAGCGCAGTGAACACGGAGACCGTAGCCAGGCCCGCCAGAGCAATGGAGACATTGGCAACCTTCACGGCTCCAAACAGACAAAGCCAGTGCAGGCCAATCAGCCCACCCACCCAGATAAGATTCCAGACCGTAGTTCCGTCCAAAAGACTCCCCCGCTTGGTGGTAGTCAGTCTGACCCACAGGAAAGCAAAAATGGAGGCAATCAGGCAGCGCCAGCAAACTAGCACCGGCGCACTCAAACTGATGAGTCGGCCGAGAATGGTGGTCGCAGCGAAGATGACGACCAGTCCGTGCAGTTGGAGAGTGACAGGAATACGAGATGCTGCTGGTTCAGCCTCAACAGTGAAAGCCTTGAAATCAATCTCCCTCTCACCCAGCGTGGCGGCGTGCCTCGTTCCCAATCAGGCCTGATTGCCGCCATCTGTGCCTTTACGCTGTGGGGTGTGCTGCCGCTCTACTGGCTCCAACTGGAGTTTATGGCCTCCTCGTCTATTGTGGCGCATCGCACGATCTGGTCTCTCGCCATCCTCATGGTCATTTTGATCTGGCGACGCGAGGGCAAGGAGCTAATTCAGCAGTTTCGTTCCCCTAGAGCCATTGGCTGGCTACTGATTTCAGGCAGCCTGCTGGCCGCCAACTGGATCCTCTACGTGTGGGCCACCCTCAACGATCGAATCCTCGAAGGCTCACTGGGCTATTACCTCAATCCCTTCTTCAACATGCTCTTTGGGGTCATCTGGTTCGGCGAACGCCACAACCGGGCTCAAGCCATCGCCATCGGATTGGCGCTCTGTGGTGTCGTCATTCAGCTGCCCACTGCCGGCACCTTCCCGTGGGTGGCCTTCACTCTGGCCGCCACCTTCTCGCTCTACGCCGTAATCAAGAAACGCAGCCCCACTGGCTCCCGCATGGGACTGACCGCCGAATCCGCCCTTTTGGCCCCCGTTGCCCTGATCTGGCTCTACTTGCAATTCAAGAGCCCTTCAGCCGCCTTCGGTGGCTCGTGGACTCACACACTGTGGCTGATCGGCGCTGGCGCAGCCACCGTGTCTCCTCTGCTTTTCTTTGGCTATGCAGCCCGCAATATCCGGCTGACCACACTAGGCATTTGCCAGTTCATCGGACCTACTGTGCAGCTCTTTATTGGATGGCAGATCTATGGAGAGCCCATGCCTCCTGCTCGCCTGCTCTCTTTTGCCCTGATATGGGTGGCCATTGCCATCTACACCTCTGATGGGATAAGGCGTGGCAAATCCACATCCTAGGAACAGATTACTTGCTCCTCAGGCCTCTGAGCGTTACCCAGAACCATGCTCGACGAAGTTTGCTCCCTGCTGGCCCTCCAAGACCTCGATCGCCGTATCATTGAGCTAAACCAAGATCTGGAAAAGCTGCCACAAGAGGAGGCTCGCGCCCGCACCAAACTTGCTGACGACGAGAAGGCTGTCGCTAATGCCAAGGACACCGTCAACCAGCACGAAATTGCCCTCAAGAACCTCGAACTAGATGCCGAGACTCGCAAGACCACCATCGCTCGCCTCAAGACTCAGCAGTTCGAGACCCGCAAGAACGAGGAGTTTCAGGCTCTGGCCCACGAGATCACCCGTTATGAAGGCGAGGTCGACGATCTGGAGACTAAGGAGTTGGAACTGATGGAAGAGATCGATCAGGCCAAGGATATCCTCAAGAAAGCCCAGGACGGTCTCGCCCACACCCAGAAACTCGTCGACGAAGACCTCGCTTCCATTCGTGAACGCCACGACAGCAAGCAGGCTGAGAAGACCGAGACCCAGTCCAAGCGCGATCAACAGGCCCGCGAAGTTCCCGAGGCCTCACTCCCCCTCTACGAGCGCCTCATGAAGAGCAAAAATGGCCTCGCAGTGTGCGAATTGAAGGATGATGTCTGTGATGGCTGCCACATGAAATGCATTGCATCGACCATTGCAGCCGTACACAGCGACAAGGAGGTGACCCGCTGCGAGAACTGCGGCCGCATCTTGTATCTGCATTAACCGGTGGGGAAATGCGCCAAATAAAAGATTCACCCACCTGTTAAGGCCATAAATTGCGGAGTGAAATTTTGGCACATCGCCATTAATTATCCTCATCAAACTCGGGACGCATCTCTTCAATGGTGACCAACCAGTTCATCATGGTCACTGGTGGCAGCTCTGCCGGATGAGGAATCGAATTCAAGTTCACCTCGATACGATTACCAATAAAATCGGTTCCAGCCGCACCTTTGGAGTCAAGCGGCCTCACCATATCATCGTTCTCACTGGCAAGCGAACCGATCTGACCACTCACTTGGATCTGCCAAGGCTCAAGGTCAATGCCATAGCGCTTTTCCGGAGCAAAGAAAGAGATCGGAGGGTAGTAATCACCGCTAGGGGTGTAGCCAGCAGGAGGAGTCATGCTCTGGATATTGAAGTCGTCCCCGATGTAAGTTCTCAGGTTGGTTACCAGCGAGAAGCCGCGAGTGAAGGAAGTCATGTCGGCACATTCTTCCAAAATCAGGCCATAATCCAGATCGGTCGTCGGGATTTGTGGGCGATCTAAATGGATGCTTCCAGTAGCCGAGGTGTAGTCGACATTCACTACCATTGAGTGGTTGATCGAAGTGTCATCTGCATCAATGAGGTCCAGGAACGCTTCAATTCGCTGAGGGAATACAGCTAGGCAGATTTTACCATTTGCCAAAATGCGAACCTCCCATGGATAACTTGGCTTATAATAACCCTGTTTAATGAAACCGTAGGCTGGATCGCCAAAGCGAGCGTTGTTGAAGGCAACCTGACCGGAAGCTCCACTCTCAAAAAAATAGGAGCCGTTGGTGCCATACGCAAGATCAACAACTGAACCCTCAAAGTCATAGATCTGACCTTCGTTACATGCGAAGATATAACCGGGAGGAAGCCCGGCAGCGGGTGACGCATTGAGCTCAATGTCCATATCCTCACGAACCCCATTACGGATGTATGAAAAACGCAGGCGGGTCGGCGTCGGGTCGGTGGAACTGGCGCAGTCAACAATATCTAAGCGCATGGCACATTGCAGAGCGCCCACCGAGTAATTATTCCAGGTGGTGGGCGATAGCGTATTGGTCTCAACGGTATGAGCAAAGCGATCAAAGTAATCTGCTCCACGATTAATGGGCACGAATGCCACCCTGCCACTCTCGGAGGACAGTGAAACGGGGTAAAAGTCACCCTCGGTGATCTGATAAGATTCACGCAAGCCCGGCGCGAACGGATTATCAACGAAACTTTGTCCTCCGATAGCCGCATCAGAAGACAAGACCATTCCACGACGACTGGCAAGAGAGCTGAGTTGTGTATCTCCAGTGACTTCGGCACGGCCAGCAAACACACCTCCACTAATGGTCACGTTGGTCCAGTCGTCACCCGTACCGAATTCACCCAGTGACATGAACGATGCAGCGGAAATCGCAAGCTGTGACGGCACCTCGTAAATGGAGACAACAAAATCTCGGCGCATTGCAGCAGCACCCGTCAGGTTGTCGTCTGCCTCTGCCAACTCCATGCTGAAGGCCCACCAATTGCGCTTGGCAAGAAAATCCTCACCAGGCCGTGCGTAACCAAAACTAATCTGAGGATATTCGATAATATTGAATTGGGGATAATCGTCGGTATCGAGACCTACATCTCCAATGGCAAGATCCCCATAGGACTTGGCGTCTGAAATAATTGGAAAATAACGATCCAGACTGTCAACCCAGCCATCGTTTACCTCCAATGGTGGTGGAAAATTACCATCCAGCTCACGATTGATGCCGGCGGTAATCAGCCAATACCCGTAATTGGTGTCGTATGCGGTGTCAGATGACACAGGGTTGAAAACCGCATCAGAGTTACTGAGGGAGGAATCACCGGAGTTCGCGGTGATGAGGTTATCGATACCCATGCTGTTTTTGAGGTCATCAGAAATCGAAGTGCGTGTATTCGCCAGATCTAGAGAATCATTAAAAATACTACGCCATAGGAGAGGTTCCCAGTTAGAATAAGAAATGGAATCCTGTTTCATGCCAAGAATTGCACGATTGGGTAGCAATGCGACAATAGAGCGAAGAACAGTATCCTCTTTCTCTCGATAATCAGACCTCAACTGAATCTTACTTGCAACCTCATGGGTCTGAATCGCGCGGCGGTAGGTATAAACCGAAAGCACCAATGCAACAGTGCCCACCGTTAGCACCATCAATACACTGATAGCACCTCGCTTACCGAATGGTTTGGGATAAGGATTGGTTTCCATTACTGTATCGCTCCTGAGTAAGTGATTTGTTCACCTTGAGGACCGGTGAGCCTGGTCCGCAGGATTCCCTGCTCCATAAAAAATTCAACATTCGTAGCCTCATTGGTTATCGACCACTGAGAAGTACGAAGTGGCCCACTTACCGGAACGATGTAATAGTTAAGAACCGGACCAGTGCTATCGCTTTCGAAAGATAGAATCGACGCTCTCATGGTTCCATCCGGTTGACGAAAATTGAGGACACAAACTGGAGATGGCGTGGTTTGTGGATTAGCACCACTGAGCGCTTCAGAAATATTATCATGCAATCGGAAGCGATCTGCCTTGCTGATAATTCGCTCCAGATAAACGCTGATTAGGGGAGCCTCCTCAGTGACAAAACCCTGAACGCGATAGATGCGCAGAAAAGCGAGTTGCTGATTAAAAATAGCAATGAGCATACTTCCCATCATCATCCCTACCATCAACACAATGGTTAATTCCAGCAGCGTGAAAGCTCTGTGGGTCTTTTTGATGCCATTTTTCATTGGGATCTAAGAACGGTTCGGGACTTTGCGTAATTGCGTCCACCAATCTGATAAGTTGCAATGCTCTGAACCTTCCAAACTTTCATCGCTGCAGGGTTACTCTCCACAGTTCCGGTTCCACCATCGATAGGATAGTTATTATCCGATGGTGTGCGGGTTCGAGTAATCGTTCCAGTAATGACACGACCGCCCGGTAGTCTGCCAATTTCCACCTGCTCACTTGAAGTGGCAGGAAAGGCCGGCCAAGGAGATCCGGATTCAAGCAGGTTCTCAAATGGAATACGCTCCGCCAATGCGCGCTCATATGTCATGTAGGCATTGGTAATCGTCTGCTGCACCGCCCATTGCCGCGGTGCCAGGATATTCAGGGACATCTTGAGCAAGATGATCCCAATGAAAGTCAAAAGCCCCATTGCCACGCCGGCCTCAAAAAGCAGGTTTCCGGACTTCGCGTATCGCGTCTTGCGACAACGGCGAAAAGCAGTGAAGCTATCGCTATGATGAAACGGACCTTCATGCAGCGACTCATCTGCGCCACTGCGCTGCTCCTGATGGGAGAGGTTCATGCTCAAGCCATTCTCAAACCTCCCTTCGGCCTCAACTGGGGCGACTCTCCTGAAAAACTGGTTGGATGGGCGAAAAAACACAGCTTAAATATTACGATTAACCTACCGGGAAATCAAGATCGATTGTCTTTACTTCGTATCTCTTCAAGCAAAGGATTCTTACCGGGACATCAGGCTTCGGCAGTCGAGGGACGCTTCATCGGTGGCAAGCTTTACGAACTGACTGTGGACTACGCCGACCCCAGATCCGATGCGGCTCAAATGAAAAACCGTTTCGACATTCTGAAGACGCAGTTAGCCAAGGAACACGGAGAAATGCGCGGCAACCAACAACAACGCACCGTGAACGATCAGTTTGTGACACGAACCGTGTCCTATCACCGGGAGCCAGTGAAAGGGCTATTCCTTTTGCTAGCATACACTGAAGTCGAAGACCTTCTGCGCCACTCAAAAAAATCCCGTTTCTCGCTGGTTTACCGCAACGATAATTTCAGGAAAGAATTAGAGCAGCTTCAGGTCACACCGTGATGATGTTGGATTAATCAGATTCTGTCTCCGTCGTGGTAAAGGCGCCACGTACTTGCATCGTACGATCGACCTCAAAGGTCATGTAAGACAGGCGATCGACACCAAATACCGTTTGAGTTAGGAGTTCTATGGTCCAAGTACCGTCTCGAGTTATCACATCATCGTAATTATCAATGATCAAAACACGATCAACAGGAGACGCTTCGTTGACAATAATGGCAGAGCCAGGAACTACTGTGCCCGAGGTAGCTAAGGCCGCACTGCCCATGTAGACTTGGGCATATGTGGTAGATGTTGGATAAAGATCATCAAGCGTGACTGTCAGTTGTGGCATTTTGTAGCGAATTGTCTCTCCTGCACTGATGCCGACAATTCCACCTGTCGTAACGGGCCAAATCTGGATCTTGGACGCTGAAATTTGAGATGAGGGAGCCTGGTAATCCTCAAGAGAATATATGGCAAATGTTTCTTCGCCTCTAATCTTGCTGAGGTTTGTCGATGGGATCGACGAAATGCTATAGTTCAGTTCCACATCACCATTTTCAGTGAGCTCCACCTGCGAGAGCAGGGTCGCCTGGTTGGGATCAATGTTCACACCATTGCCGTTGATTCCATAGGACTGCACGTGGCGAGTCATCCGGACAGCCTTGGAAGCGGCAGGATCGGTTTCGCCGTTAAGCAGGCCACTGACATTGATGGCGATCTGATACGGACGATCCGCACGGGTGCGAGGCGTCACGTTGTCACCGGTAATGTCCTCTGTAATCACGCGTGAGCTGGCTACGGGGGTGTAAGTACCCACATAAGTTGAATCCAGAAGATAAACAGCCAGCGGGCTGTTGTTTACGGTCCAGAGTTCGAAGCGGGCGCCGCCTGGGTCGATCGCAAGTTCCGAGAGTTGCTCACCGGTTTCATTGATGTTCGCATCCCAAACCAAACCGGTTGGGTATTGCACCTGACGAACGAAGTTTGTGTATTCTTGGGCCAAAACTGAGCCCGACATGGCAACACAGAGCAAAATGGCCATGCAAAGATTGTGTAAATGTTTCATCGTATTTTGGGTCGTATGTTTTCCTTGGCATTCGGCTTATCCCCGTCATCACCCTTACTAGGCACCTTGCGAGGCAGCACTGAAATCGGCCCTCCTCGGTAGGTCGCTACAATTAAGTTCCCACTCTCCTCAATGAATTCGGTGGTTTTTTCATCAAACCCATCGACTCCTTCAGCCTGTTTACGGGAAACTTCGAGACTGGTTACCCAGCCTCTGTTTCGCGCGTAGAAGTCCGGGAAGCTGACGATCTTGGAGCCATCAGTGAACTGATAACGATCCTTGTATTTCTTTGGCGCACTGATAATGGCCCGCTTGGGAACCAAGGTAGCGATACCATTAAAACAAATGATGTCAGACTGCTCCAGTAGATTCACTGGTTGATTCGCTTTGGATGGATCATCGGCCTTAATGACGTTCATTTTCGTCATGGGATCGACGGCCTTTCTGGTCCGCTCCACGAGCAGTTGATGGGTTACCACATCCCGATACACGGGCTTATTTTTTCCAGCGGTGCGGTTTGCTTGCTGGGCTTGAAGAGATGGGTAAAGAGTTAGCATGAAGATACATGCATAGACTAGGGGCTTCATGAGTAAGGGAAGGGGTTGAAGCTGTGATTAACGAAATGACAAAGGATGGGACGGCACCGAAGTGCCATCCTCAACTATTGTCAGTCGCCGGTGAGATCGATAAACGAATCCGAATCACCTTCGGAATTGTAATTATCAATATTGTTCACAGCATCAGCTTCCTCCCTAGCCTTAGACTTGAAGGTCACTAGAAGCACCATGTCCTGAAGATCATAACCAGTGCTACTTTGCTGACTATCGGAGTGAGTAAGCTCCATGAAGACAATGCTGTCCATCGGTCCAATCTGCACCTTCCCATCATTGCTGAGATAGGGCTTGAGGAAGCTCTCCAAAGAGGGAGCATCGTGACCGGGCAAAACCGCAGGAGGGGTGTCATCGTTAACCAGAGCGCGGACGTTGTTGGTGCCACCATCGGACTTGTGATGCGTGCCCCAACTACCATTGTAGTAATAACGGCCTGAAAACTTCAAGCTCTGCCCTTGCTGAAGGGTGCCAGACCAGACCACATCAGTCGGATCAACATTATTGTTGGTGCCGTAGAAAACTCGGTCGTAACCGGAGTTGCCGACACTGACCCGCGCTTCCGTAGGTACAAAGGAGTAGCCACTCCCAGAACTGACGGTCACACCCTGACCCAAGATGCGGATTTCGCAGTCAACTTCCTCATCAGGGATGATGGTGGATGGAGGATCAATGGTCACATAATCCTCGATAATCGAGGGGTGGGTGATGCTCCACTTCAAGGTGGGATGAGTGCCGGCGCGAACCACAGTCGGCGCAGCGCTGAGACTGCCAACGGGAAGAACCGGGGTGGTAACGTCATCGACGCTGCCAGGACCATCTGATGTATCGGTTGCTGGATCGGAGGTGGAGGTGCTTGAACCACCCCCAAACCAACTGCTCCATCTATCTGATGCACGCCAGCCCCAAGAGCGGCGGCGAGCGTCAACTTGCGCGACAAACGCTAGCGTGATTGTTGAGACGACAAGCACGCAGGGCAAATTGCTATACTTAAGGGATTTCATAACTTGTGTGTGTTGTTGGTTGAGGCCTCAGACAACGCTTGGAGGTCTGAAACCGTTTGGTTTTGTTACTGGTCCCCTGGGCCGACTTACCAAGTCCTTAGCTTCTGAGACAAATTGGACTTGGGACGTCGAACCAGGATTACCTGATGCATACCATCACGCCTGAGGTTCAGGGAAATTAGGCAAAGTTGCCAAATACATGAAGGGATACTGAAAGACTACTATACAGAATCCCTGAGGACTGTGAAGGAATAATTCAGTCTTATTTCCATTTTTTCCAAGGTCCTTCAGGAACGTCTCTGTCGTTCAAAAATCGCCATTGTATGCGCTGGCCTTTCTTCAGGCCTAGATAGTCCCTGACCGCCGGACTGACGTCGATGCCAGATCCTCCCTTTGCGTTTTTACGCGGAGCCTCACCTCCGAAGACATAGCGCCAGTGGTCCACTTCAACGGGACCAACATCCTCCCACTTGGCATAACAAACCTTGCCTGCGAGGTGAATGGCCACCCAACGACCCTTGCAAACAGATATCCCATCACCTCGGTATGACTGCCAGAACCATGGAATGACCTCAGAGGCTTCGGGTCGATGCAAACCATCTGTCAGTATGTCGTTGTATGGCAAAGCAACATAGAACGGCGTTTGTTTGGGAACAAAGCCCTTTGGGTTCCAGCCCACACGTTGGATGGGGTCGTCAATACCACCAAAATTTGCCACCCAGTGTAGATCCCAAGCACTTTTATCCTTGGCAATTGGATTGGTCTCGCTGGCCATCTCTCCAACATAGAAAGTGGTAGCCAGCACGTTTCGCTTCCAAGTGGTTTTTTCCCTGATCTTATCGTTGGGCTGCTCAATCACCACCCGGGCGGTTGGCGGCACACCGAATGGATCACTGAGACTGGGCAATGCCTGACGGCGGTCCTCTAAAAATGCGGCATGGGCGCGCTCCAATCGCTCTTGCATGTGAGGAGACGCGATGAGATGAGCCGTTAAGAAGACGAATAGGCTGAGCCTAACCGCTGATGAACAAAACACACCCATTGGATCCAAAGACATAATCAAATTTATCTCTCTATCAAAGCTTTCAGCTGAAACGGCGTTCCAGCTCAGAAAGACTCAGTTCGCTAAGGGTCGGTTTGCCGGATGCAGTAGCGTACGGTAAGTCGCAGGCAAACAGAGACTGCAGTAGCTGTGGCACCTCGCTGATGCGAGCCTCGATTCCCGCGCTTGCGCGGCGTGCGCAGATTCGGGCCATTCGTTCCCGAGCAAACCGCTGAGCGCCCTGCACGGAGTCATATAGTAAGGCATCTATGACCTCGGTCATGAAAGCTCTGGGATCTTCTATTCTCAGGCAAGCGGGCAATCCGCTGACCTGCACCGTGCTGCCGCCAAAGTCATCAAGCTCAATGCCAGCCGCTGCCAATGCCGTGCGTTCTCGCACTAGCACTTCGGCATCACGGGGATCCAACTCCAACAGCAATGGCACCAGCAATCCCTGAGTAAGCACTTCACTCTCAATCATCTGCTTATCATACCAAATCCGCTCCCACGCGGCCCTGGGATCCAGTATCACCAGAGAATCCTCACCCTCCATTAGCACGTAACGCTGGTGCAACACCCCGATTGCTCGGAAAGCCGGCACCTGAAGCTCATCCACTGAATCAAGCTTGGTATCCTCCAACGCTCGACTCCACCCACTCAAGTCCGCCTGAGGGCTACGAACTGAGGAGGCAAACTCTCTAGAAACGGGTATCGGTTGTGCGTTTGCCGGCGATGCCTTGTCCACGGTTACAGCCTTGGGGTCAATCATCCCAGTTGATGGCGTCAGACCGCCGGGGGGTGTCACTTTAGGCAACGCCTCAAGCGAAATTTGAGTGAGACCTTCTACCACCGCCTGCGCAATGACTTGCTTGAGAATAGCCGGCTGATGCAGGCGCACCTCTCGTTTGGCCGGATGAACATTCACATCCACCAGAGCTGGCTCCATCTCGATCCACAACCAAGCGGCCGGATGCATACCATCTGCAACTGCACCGCGATAACCGTCGGTCAGTGCTCTTGAGATCGTGGCATTCTCAACGGGGCGACCGTTAAGAAAAATATACTGGTGACGGCGGCCTTTGCGGGCATGACGAGCTGGCAAGACGAAACCCTCTACTGCAATCCCTCGATCTTTATGAAATGGTAAACTAATCAACTCTCCGGATAATTCCGGCCCCACCAACTGGCGAATACGGTCAATGCGTTGATCAACGCCCGCCACATCCAGTATTTCCTTATCATTGCGCCGCAGCCGAAGGCGCATCCACGGGGCGGCCAGCGCATGCAAGCGCAACTGGTGTTCAACCTGTGCCGACTCAGTGGACTCAGCGCGCAGAAACTTGCGGCGGGCGGGCAAGTTGTAAAACAAGGACTTCGCCTCGATGGTTGTCCCGGGGGCACAGCCCGCGTCTCTCACATCTCGAAGCTTGCCACCATCCACAAGAATCTCGGTGCCGGCCACGGCATCTGGTTCGCGAGTAACCATTCGAAAATGCGCTACACTGGCGATGCTCGGCACCGCCTCTCCCCGAAAACCCAGAGTCGTAATGGCCGCCAAGTCCGAGGCCTCGCGCAGCTTACTGGTGGCATGGCGCTCCAACGAGAGCAGGGCGTCGTCGCGAGACATGCCACAGCCGTCGTCTTCAACGCGGATCAGCGAAACTCCCCCACCCTTGATCTCAACTCTCACCTCCTTGGCTCCAGCGTCGATACTGTTTTCCACCAACTCCTTCACCACCGAAGCCGGTCGCTCTACCACCTCTCCAGCAGCCACTTGGCTGGCAAGGGTGTCGGAAAGAACTCGGATGCGGGCCATCGGGTAGTGATCTTATTCAGCGCCTACGGTTCGCCAAGATCGAAGCTTGGCAAATTGAAGGTATTTTTAACTCCACCAGAGCTCTGGTTTGCTCTTTGCTCCCCACGCGCCCATTTTCAATTCCTACCATGGCTGGTTTTTTCAAATCTCTTTACAACAAAGTCACCAATCGCGCTGAAATTGATTGGGATGAGTTGGAAGCCGACCTCATCTCTGCTGATCTTGGCGTGAATATGACCACGGAGATCATCGAGGAACTTCAGGCGCTGGGTCGTGAGGTCACCGCCGATGACGTAGTCGAAACCACACGTCGGCAGATTTCCCGAAAACTTCCACCCTATCTGGCTACTCTCACGCCCCGCGATGATGGCAAACCCTTCGTGATCCTGGTAGTGGGCGTGAATGGCACCGGAAAGACGACGTCGAGTGCCAAGCTTGGAAAATGGCTAAAGGGCCAAGGCCACAGTGTAACCATGGTCGCAGCCGACACCTTTCGTGCCGCCGCTGTAGAACAACTTCAGCGTTGGGGCGAGCGACTCAATATTCCCGTAGTAACGGGCCAGGCCAATGCGGATCCGTCCTCGGTCTGCTACAATGCCCACCAACAAGCCATCACCAGTGGCACCCAGTTTTTAATTTGTGACACCGCTGGTCGCCTTCACACCCGTCACAATCTGATGGAGGAACTCGGCAAGATCCGTCGCACCTTGGCCAAGCAGGACGAATCCGCCCCTCACCTGACCCTTCTCGTGGTCGATGCCAGCACCGGCAACAACGCCATGCTTCAAGCCGAAGCTTTCCATAAGGCCGCGCCACTCGATGGACTGATTATTACCAAACTCGACGGCTCCTCCAAAGGCGGCATTGCGGTCAGCATTTACGAACAGCTCAAGATTCCGCCGCGTTTTATCGGAAATGGTGAGGAACCAGAACAATTTCGCGCCTTCGATCGGGACTTTTTCGTGAAAGAAATTCTCTGATCTCAGGCTGACTCTCCTTCCTTTTTCTCACCCTGCGCTTCCGGCAGGTGGTCCAGGCAGTATTCTTTCCCATCCGCGCTGATGCGGAACTCCAGATGCGGATGGCTTTGGTCCGTGCGGCCACAGACTACGCATTCGTGAAAAACCTCATTGGCGGGCTGTTTGGCAGTCTCAAACTTGCGTCGCCGTTGAGCCGACTTGGCCGCCATGGCATGCCCTTTTAAAGCGGGTAGCCCCGCCCACAGGAAATAGTTGGTAAAAGCGAGTCCGTAATAGACGGGAATCAGCCAATTGCCTGCAAAAAACTGACCGGCTGCACCGAGCATCAAAACGATCGCCAGCAGCCAGGCCAACCAACGCACCTGAACCGGCAGAATGAAGAACAACAAAAATTCAACCCTCGGGAAGAGTGTCGCAAAGGCGAAAAAGGCAGCATAGTAAAGGTAGAAACCCGAGCCAGGTATCACTTGCGGCACAATGAAGTTGGCAGTCAGCAATCCGAGGATGCCTACATAGAAGAATAGAGTCGTTCGAAAAACTCCCCATGCACCCTCCAGCGCATTGCTCATCATGAAGGCAATGAGCACCATGAAG
>JBMYMN010000023.1:0-23031 GCA_049597355.1 Luteolibacter sp. | reverse complement strand
CGGGCAGGTCTGAACTACTTGGCAACACGCTCGTAGTAGTTTTTGAGAGTCGCACGGTACTCCAAGGGAAGTTCACGTGCAAAGTTTTGGTTGAGCGCGGCGCGATTGCGCTCACCGAGGGGATCGAAGTCCGACTCCTTGCTTTCAGGTCCTTCACCACTGACAAAGTCAGATACGAAGCTGGCAGTGTCAGTTTCATAGAGGTCGTTTGTCTCCGATTCGGCAGGTATATCATCACTCGAAGACCCGGGCGGGATAGCCGTGTTGAGGATAAGAGCCCATTGAATGAGGTAATGGCGCATTTTGGCATCTGCTTGCTTCTGGGCCTTGCTGGCATTCGCCTTGTTGTTGGACTTGAGAGCTGCGGCAGCGGCATTCATGTCTTCCTGAATCGGATTCAAAACGGCGTCGGCCTTGTCACCAGCGTTGGTCTTGATGAGCTTCTTGTTGATCTTTTCCTGACTTGCCGCGAGCTGTGCCAGATCCTCGTCAACCGCGCCGGTTGTCTCGCGCAGCAGCACACGCTGCTTAGCAGCAATGTCGAGGATATCGATCAGGCGGTGCAGCTCGGGTGGCTCGGCATTTGTCACCACTGCGGAAGGCACACCGTTGAGCATTTCAATGATTACGCTCATCTGCCCGGCGTTATTGCGCAGGGCCTTTTCGGCAGCCAGCATGGCGGCAGTAGCATCTCGACCCGACTTGAGCAGCGCAAGAGCTTCCTTCATTGCCGAAGAGGCAGTTCCGAAATGAATGCCCATGTCCAGACCTTCGAATTTTTCCTTCAACTTTTCATCGAGTCTTTCGAAATCGGTATCACCGGCGACCTCAATCAATACACGACTGTAGGTTTCGGTTTCGGAAAGCAAAGCCTGTTGCTTGGCCAGCAGATCATCGGGCTTGGCCTCGCGGAGGGCGCGTTGGCGGAACGCGAGGAAGGTGGCATCAGACTGAGCGTCGTTGAGATACTCAACAATCTCGGCAATGTAGCCGGTCTGCACCGCGATCTCGCCCACCAGGCCCTGAACCTTGGTCAGCGACTCAACAGCAATGCCCATAATATCGGCCGCATCTTCGGCGTCACCGTCTTCCATCGCAAGAAGGGCATCCTCCACATCTGAGGCGGCGAAGACCAGCGGCGTGCCCACATCCATACGGGCGGCGACCAAATCGAGCGAGGGAGCGATGTCGCTTAGACAGGTCAGCAGGTTATTTTGAGGGGCGAGCAAGGCTTGGAGCTTTTTTTCGTCGGCCTCCAAGGTGGCTTCGATCAGATCGTTCTGACCACCTAGCACGTCTGCCATGCCGTCAGTGGCATTGGCCACGGATTGCTTGAAGCCGATTAGCGACTGCAACTTGCTGAGCTGAGCGAGTTGTTGCTCAGCGAGAGCACGAGCTTCGGCAAGAGCATCGGCAGCCTTCTCCTGAGGCTCGAGCGCATCCTCGAGTTTTTTGTTCTCCATGCATGCCAATGCCTCTTTCATGGCCTTGGACATCGCGTCGAGATAGCTGATAAGCGGAAGCATGTTCCTGGGAGTATCATCACCGTTGCCGACGATCTCCTCACGGAAAAACTCCACTTCCTCAAGCAGGATTTGCTGATCATCGATGAGCGCCGGAGGATTCTTTTCGTCGAGTGCAGCCTCCTCGGTTCGGACAATTAGCGCGACCTGTTTGGCTTCGAGTTGCTCACAGATGCCGACGCGGTCAGTCGCATCAGAAACATCGGCAGAGACGCCCAGTGACATTTGAGCAAGCTCAATTGACCAAGTTTCGAGAATTGCGCTGAACTCTTCCATGGAAGCCAGAGCTTCTGCCTGAGCCGTGGCGGCATCGTCCGTGGCCTTCGCCTCTAAGCCCTGAAGTGCCTTGGCCATGGCTGCCTCGGCTACGAGGCGCGTCTCCTCACTGGGCGGAACAGGCATCGGTGCCAAATCAAAGAGAGTCGGGCGCGGTGCGGGAATGGCCGGAAGTTTCGCTAATACCAAGCGGTCGCGCAATCTGGATTGGCGCGCGGCAAGAAGATCAAAGTCTTTGAGCTTCTTACTGTCTTTGTTCAAGGCCTTCTGACCGGCGATCACAGCGGCAAGCTCCTCGCGCAACTCACGCATTTGCGCAAACCGAGCACCCCGGCTCATGGTGAACTCCGCTTCGACCAATGAGCGAATGTGAGGATATTGGTTGGCAGCCGCTTGAGTAAGTTTGCCTTCACGGATGAGCTTGGCGGAAATACGCAGCGCGTCAGCGAGGCCGCCTGTGCGCAGACCGTGGATGCGGCGATTCAGGCCTAGCACCAGTAGAGCCTTCTTATCGTAGTCCATATACCTGTCGAGTTGAGCGAGAAGTTCCTCAGTCCAGGTGGCGATATTCTCATGGGCAATGGCTATCGTCTCAATATCCGTGCCACCTCTCACTCTGTTCCCATCAGCAATGATCAGTTGGAGCCGGAGGTCGGCAAGCTCATCGGCGAGCATACGAGTCTCACGGGCAAAGACTTCCCGCGAGGCATCGATACCGCGCTGCATCACCAAAGTGGCCAATTCACGGGCAGCCTTGTTCACTGCGGCGGCGGCGGGTCGCGGATCGCGGGTATCTGCACCCACTTGGGCGCGAAGCAGGTCGGCAGCGCGTACTACATCTTGCCCAGCGATGATGCGTAGGTTGTTTTGCAGGGCGAGAAGCATGTCACCCTCAACGGCATCACTCACCTGGTTAGCAGCCAGATCATCCAGCAAGGCTTGAACTTGATCGGCCGTGGCAACGAGTTGCTCGCGCACCATCTCTTGTTGGATGGCCTCGAGCTGGCAGGAGCCAATGTAGCTATCCGCTTTCGGGTCGAGGCCGGCAACGTTGCGGTGAGCAGCGCGCTCTTGGCGATACAGAGTGCGCACGCGTGTGAGCAAGCGCTCCATCTGCTTTGCAATTTCAGCAAGGTATTGCTCACGAGACAGGAAGGAAATGCGGCGGGTTTCGCTGCGCACCTTGTGGGGACCACCTTCACCGGGATACTTGTCGGCGACTTCAATGATGAAAGATACGGAATCACCCACCTGAAGATCTGGCAGCACTTTGCGGTAGTCCCAATCGAGGACCTGCTCGCCTTGTCCGTTCTTCACGGGCTGATCGAGCTTCACCACCTTTTCGGGGCGGCGGTTGACTCGGTAAGTAATAGTGGTGGAGCCGATACCGTGGTCATCCTGGGCACGGACAGCCAATTGCAGCGGGCGGTTGAGAAGGGCAACCAGGTTGGTCTCCGGCTTGGTAAGCTCAATACGAGGCGCCTGATCAGAGGCGACCTGCAAGAAGTAGCGTGGGCTGGTAAAATCGAAACCATACTCGTCTTCAATCCAAGAGAAACTGTAACCACGGGAAGCGAGCGCTTTTTCTTCGAGCATCAGAGTGCGCCCGTCTTTGCCGATTTCGAGCGCAAGATCATCGACGCCGTCACGATGAAGGGTTGCCTTGCGGATGGCGGTGTCCAGCGTCAGCTTCCAGCCGACTTCAGTTTCTTCGGGCACAGTGAGGGTCAGTGCTTCGATCGTTTCGGTCTCACGGTCAATGTAGTCCGGGTAATCGAGCGCCACGGCGACCTGAGCCATTCGCGGCGCCTTGATCACACGCACTGGGCGCCAGCTGCTGCGAGCGTCACCGGCTTTCACGCGGTAGTTGAAATTGCGCGATGCGGAAGCAAGCTCGTAGGTGGCGATGCCATCCTTTACCTCAATTTCAATTTCACGCGGACGACCTCTACCGGTTTGAATGGCCAGCTTTGCGCGCTCGGGAATTTCACCGGAAAGTTTGATTACCACATCGGCGGGGGCGCCCTCTTTGATTACCAGTTCACCTTTGCCAAGTTCAATCTGAGTGTCGGTGGGGTAGGCGATATTGGCCCAGGGAGCGAAAATGCGGCCGAGACCGGCGAAGAGGAAAGAGCCGTTGAGCACGGCGATGAGTAGCAGTACAACCACCACGGCACCTGCGATCTGACACGGCTTCTTGAGGTCGCTGAGTTTAATCACCTTCTCTGGCTCGACGTCAGCGGCGGCCTTCTGGGCCTGATCCACGGCGAGTTGCCACATATCAGCAGAAGTGCCGGGGGCGGCACCGCGTTCCTCAAATTCCACCGCGGTAACCAAGAGACTATCCATACCGCCGTTGGCCTTCTCAACCTGTTTGGCAATGCGGGTGGCATGAAAGGCCTGAAGTTTGCTCCAACCGTGGCGCAGGGCCTGACGAATGGCGACCACCAGCAGGGCGATGGCGACCAGTGCGCGGATCCAGCCGGGGAAGTAGGCGTAGCGGTCGATGATGATGACCGCCACGAACAGCGGAACAAACCAGCGGGCGAAGGCCAGCAGACCAGCGATGGCGTGCTTGCGCTGCGAGCGCTGCCAGACAGCTATCAGGCATCGGTTCACGGTATTGTTGTTGGAATCACTCATTGGGTTGTCGTCCAATTAGGTAAGGTCGTATTTGCGGCGCATGAACCACTCCATGCCAAGTAGAAGAATCAGCAGAGCGGCGATCAGGCCGTTATCCCAAAGCGGACGCTCGGAACGGACAGTGGTGCTCAGCGGCTCGGTGTCTAGCAGGCCATCAAGCTTGCCGAGATCGCTGAGACTGAGAACCGAGCCACCAGTGAGCTGAGCCATACGCTTGAGACCATCCAGACGCATCTTGGTGTCGGAGAGCTCCTCGTTGACGACTGCAACTTGGAACTCAGTGGTGTTGGACACATCCTTGTCGTTCTCGTTGGCCTCAAGGCGGTAGCGACCGGCAACGGGCGCGGTGAAGTAACCTTCGTAGAGGCCGGGAGTGGTGCGGTCGGGCTGCAAGCTAACGCGCTGACTCAGAGCGTTGTTATCCGTACCATTGACAACGATCTCAAAGGAGGGCTGCACCATGGGTTCGAAATCTTCATCGAGCACGTGGGCATAAAGTCGGACTTGGTCACCGTCACGATAGGTTGTGCGATCTGTCTCAAGTCGCACACGCTTATGCTCACCCATCAGGCGCGACAGGGTCAGGAACTGGATGGACTGCGACCAAACGCGCCAGTGGTATTTGTCACCAGTCTTGAACCTCAGGCGCCACAATCGGTCAGTCGCTATGGACATGCACTTGCCGGTGCCATAGCGATGCCAGGCCACCATCGGGTATTTGTTGGAGGCGTTTGCGGTGTCGGAGAGGGTGGCGAGCACGGTGGCACCGGGTTTGGCACCCTGCAGCGGCGGCAGGTGATCGAGCGGGGCCACCCGACTCCACACACGGTCATTGGACTCGGTATCGTTCTCGAGCACCATCACCATACTACTACGACCCTCGGAGGTCAGCACGGGGTAGATTGAATCAGAAACCATCTCCCAATCATTGTCGGCATCAAAGCGCACCGGCAACATGGTCTCAATCGAAGTGCCTGAATACGAAGACGGGGTATGCATGGGACCACAAAGAACCAGCAGCGATCCACCACGGTCGCGAATGAGCTCTTCAAGCAATTCAAGCTCCTCTGTAGTGAAGAAGCCGGAGTCTACATCGCCAAGGATAACGAGATCGTATTTGAAGGCTTCCTCTCGCTTGGATGGGAAGCGCTCGATATACTCAGGCGAGTTGCGTGCAAACTCGGGGCCCGAGCAAGAGGAGATGAACGTGGTTTCCAGACGAGGGTCGCGTTTGAGAATTGCTGAGATGTAACGAAATTCCCAACGGTTGTTGCCTTCGATATAGAGCACGTTGACCTTCTCGTTGACCACGCGGACGGTGCGCTCGATACGATTGTTGGCAACTGATACCTCGTCGTCAAAGGGTTCGATTTCGATCTCTACACGTGCCGCACCCTTTTTGCGGATGTCGACGGTAAACTCAATGTCGACGAACTGCAGGCCACCCTGCAGACGCACCTTCTCGCGCGCCACCCGTCTGCCGTTCAGTTTGACAATGATGCTGGCATTACGCTTTTCGTAGCCCTTGGATAGCAACTGCACCTGGATCGGCACATTGTCCCCGGAAAAGGCGACTTCCTGCATGACGATGTTGCGAATGGAGATGTCGTCTGGATCAGTAAGCCCAACGGGCACCGGATACACGGGAATACCGCGGGCGCCAAGGTCCTGAAGAACGGCTTCGGCCCGCTTGGATGAGGAGTTTTCGATGCCATCCGTCAGCAGCACAATGCCTGCGGGCGCAGTCGCACCGGATTTGGCCACAGCTTCAAGAGAAGTGGCGATGGAGGTGGACGACTCCGTGGCAGTGAGGCTGGCGAGTTCCTTGGCGGACAACAAGCCGCCGTCACGAATCACCTGAGCACCACGACCAAAGCTGTGATAGCTGATGGCAAGGTCATCGGCGAGGGACTCAAAGGCCCCAGCACCGGATTTAGTGAGAATGCCACGAGCAAGGTCGAGGCGCGAGGCATTGATGATATCCTGACGCTGTTGAGCGTTGAGCATCATCGAGATTTCGTCATCGTCCATGCCTTTCTCATCCACCATGTCGAGTGCGCGGGCGGCATCGGCAATATCGGTGGATAACTTGCGCGGATCCCTCATGGACATCGATTCAGAGACATCAATCAGGACCGGCATGCTGCGGGCTTGGGTGTAGGTCTCTTCGGTGACCATCGTCGGCTCGAAGAGCGAGGCCACCACCACGGCGAGAGCCACAATTCTGGCAAGGCCGAGTGACACACGAAGCCACATGGGAATACCCCAGGATTTGCGGTAGAGGTAGAGACTGAGCAGGACCACAGCGACAAACACCGCAATCATTAGCGGAGTCGAAAGTGGGCGTGCCCAGAAAAAGCCGCTCAGGCCCATAGTCGTGAAGCTGGCATCAGACATTCTGTGGCAGGGGGTCGTCGTTAGTTCCGGAGGAGGAAGGCTTACGGGTGTTGCGGACCATCATGCGGTCGGCAAGTAGGCATTCGATGAGGAGAAAGATCAGGGCGGCCATCATCAGCAGACGCCAAGCGGAGCGGCCGGTGCGGCTGGACTCGATGGCGGAGGCGAGGGCGGCATCGCCATAGACCAAGTTCAAGCCAAGAGCTTCGAGATTTTCTGTAAGTTCGGCTTCAGGAAGGCTAGCCACATTCGATTCGGAAGGGTCGACATTGACAGCAATCGGCACGCCAGCTGCCTGCACGCTGACGCGGGCCGTGTAGTAGCCATCTTCGGGCGCACTCTCCAATAACGCCACAAACTGACCTCCGACTTCGCGCACCGGCACGGTAACGTTCTCCCCTGCAGGAGTTTCAAAAACAGCGTCACTGGCATCGGGCTGATCGACGTAGGTGAGAGTCAGGGAATCCCCCACGCTGCGGGGACGTTCAAATTCACGTCCGGACAGATAGGTCACGATTTGCTGCATCACCATCGGGAAGACCGGAGTCAGCGCCATGTTATTCCAGTCGTTTTCAGCAGTGGTGGTGAACATGAACACCTGTCCTCGTCCGAGAGACTGCTCGAGAAGAACTGGCGCCCCACTGCCTGCCAGACGCAAAACAGTGAAGCTGTTGGGTAGTGGCTGAACCTCGAGCACCTCGGTGAAACGGGTTTCATTCAGAAGGTCCTCTGGCAGCGAAAGCAAGGGCAGGCAGACCGAGTGGTCAGGCATATCAGCATCCAATGGCTTGCCAGCACCTTGAGCGTCGCGACTATTCATCACGTTTTTCAGCAGGGCGGGCAGCAAAGGAGCTTCGGGGCCGGCCGCAAGATCATTCCAGGCAGCGGCCTTGACATCCTTGCCACCGAACCAAACCAAACCGTTGCCAGCACGAACGAAGTTTTCGAGTTCAACGGCCTGTTGCTCGGTAATCTCGGGTACATTCGCCAAGACAACGACATCGATTTTGGAGAGGTCTTCGGCAGGAAAAGACAGCCACGGCACCGAGCGCACGGTGTAATCCTCGCCCTGCATGCCGCCGGCGCGGGCAAGAAGCGCGGAAACCAATAAGCGACCCGCATCGCCACTCGAGCCATCAACGCAAAGCACAGACACGCGGTCCCGAACAACGGCTACTGTGCGGCGGACATTGTCCGCAATGAGCGTATCTCCGCTTACCTCCGCTGTGATGCGAGTGGAACCGGCATTGTGAAAGGGCACAAATAGGGAGACCGTTTCTGAGGTGCCGGCAGGTATTGCCGGAATGATCTTACGATCAATCTCCACGCCATCGACACGGCACCTCACGGCAATGTTGGTCATTGGCGAAGAACCGCAGTTGCGGACGGTGGCGCGGTAGCGGGCAGTCGTGCCCTTGCGCAACACACCACTGACCAGTTCGAGGTCGGTGACGGCGAGGTTGGAGTCGTCACTGGATACGGGAACCACGAAAACATCTGCTTGGGCGCCGAGTTCGGCAATGGCCTCGCGAAGCTGAGAGGAAGGCTGTTTCCAATCCGAGGCTTGGGCATCGGTGATGACATAGACCTCTTTCTGCGGTGCCTCCATATCGGCGACTAAATCAGCTATACGCTTGGGCTCATTGGCAAGATCCACCCTGCAGGGTCCGACCACCAGTTCAGCGAGCGCGTCTTCAAAACGCTGACCATCATAAGCCATGTTGCGCAACACGACCTGATCATCACCACCCATCAAGGTGAGAGTGATCGGATCACCAGGAGCCATCTTCTCACGAATAACCTCAATGCGTTTCAGCGCCTCGTCGAAACGGGTCTCGCCTTGGGCGCCATGTCCCATACTAAACGAGTTATCCAGGGCAATCACCACGCCAGCACGACGCTCGCCAGGCAGCCATGAATTACCAGTCCATGCCGGGCGGGACAGGGCGAGGATGAGCAAGATCATCGCCACACAGCGCATGATCAAGAGCAGCAAATCGCGCAGCTTGATTTGGCGCGAGCGCACGCGCACCGCACGGTTGAGAAATTGCATGGCAGCCCAGTCGGTGTGCTGCACCTGGAAGCGATTGAGCAGATGTGCAAGGATGGGCAGGGCGAGGCCCAGGCCACCAATCAGCAGCAATGGATTGAGGAAGGTCATTGTCTGGGGGCTGCGGAACCACCGCCGAGGGCGGCTTCGCGTTCATGGAAGAATTCACTTAGGTAACCGTCGAGCGGACGGGAGGTATCGACCAGAGAGTAGTCAATGCCAGCGGCGATACAGCCTGCACGCAGAGCCTCGCGATGCTCCTGAAGATTCTTCAGGTAGGTCTCTCGAATGCGATCTGGCTGGGTAGTGAGGGGCTCTTCGAGTTCTAGGCCCTCGAAACGCCACGTGCCGTTGAAGGGGAAGCTCAATTCATAAGGATCGAGGGCCTGCAGGCAGACAACGTTATGGCCGTCGTGACGCAGGTGATCGAGGCCGCCAAGGATGTCGTCGACGTCACAGAAGAAGTCGGAAATGACGACCACGAAGGAGCGGCGCTTCATCATCACCGCCACATCGTGCAGCTGTTTGGAAAGCGTGGTGCGCGGTACCGACTTGGCTTCACGCAGCATACGATCAATGTGGAGCAGGATGCTCATGGTCGACCGCGGCGGTAGATAGCCACGGACTTCGGAGTCAAACACCGAGAGACCAACGGAATCACGCTGCTTGAGGACAATATAGGCAAGAGCCGCACTGAGGAATTTGGAGTATTCCAGTTTGCTGACCTTGCCCGAGCTGTAGTTCATCGAGGCGGACGCATCGAGCAGCAGGTGACAATCGAAGTTGGTCTCGGCCTCAAACAGCTTGGTATAATATCGCTCAGTGCGGCCGAATACGCGCCAGTCGATGTTGCGGATGGCATCACCCGGCACATACTGACGATGGTGAGCGAACTCCGTACTAAAGCCCTTGAGCGGACTGCGGTGCTGACCCACACGCAGGCCTTCAACGACTTCGCGGGCAACCATCTCAAGGTCACCGAGCTTCTGCAGAAGCTCGGGCTCCAGATAGTTGGTGTGCAGGATCTGATCCGACATGGTTGGGTCATGGGCAGGGACGAGCCAGAAGCTCGCCCGTTACTACCGCCGAAGGTGGATCAGCCGGCCTTGGCTTCGGAGGCGCCGGGTGCGAGCTCACTGAGTAGGCGCTCGACCAGGGAATCGGAAGTCATGCCCTCAGAACGAGCCGCAAAGCTCGGCACGATACGGTGGCGCAAGATGGGAAGGGCAACAGCACGAATATCTTCTTCGGACACGTGACAGCGACCACGCAGGGCGGCACGAGCCTTGCCAGCGGTGATCAGGTTGAGCGAGGCACGCGGACCGGCACCCCAGCTCATGAGCTTCTTCACGAACTCGGGAGCATCCGGCTCGCTCGGACGGGTGGCGCGCACGATGCGGGCGGCGTATTCGAAGATGGGCTCGGCAACCGGAATGCGACGCACAACTTTTTGGAACTCAACAATGGCATCACCATTGATCACTTGCTTCACCTCTTCGCGGTGGTCGCTAGTGATGGAGCGCATGATCTGCATTTCCTCTTCGTGGGTAGGATACTTGACTTGAATATTGAAGAGAAAGCGGTCGAGCTGGGCTTCGGGAAGCGGATAAGTGCCTTCTTGCTCAATGGGGTTCTGGGTCGCCAGAACGAAGAAGGGCTCGTCGAGCTTGTAGTCTTCACCACCGGAAGACACTCGTTTCTCCTGCATGGCCTCAAGGAGGGCGGCCTGCGTCTTGGGCGGAGTCCGGTTGATCTCATCAGCCAAGAGCAAGTTGGTGAAAACAGGGCCCTTTTGGAACTTGAAGCGGCGCTGATGGGTCTCGGGGTCCTCCTGCAGCAGCTCGGTGCCGGTAATGTCGGAAGGCATGAGGTCAGGCGTGAACTGGATACGCTTGAAGCCGAGGCTCATGCTCTCAGAGAGAGAACTGACCAGTAGTGTCTTGGCGAGACCGGGAACACCGACCAGCAGGCAGTGGCCGCGGGCGAAGATGGCGATCATCATCTCATCGATGACATCTTCCATGCCGACGATAGTCTTGCGAACCTCTTTGACAATGGCGTCGCGGGCTTCGCCGAGTTCTTTGATGGCTGTGGTGTCTGGGGATTCGGTGCTCATATCATTTTCAGGGGAGGAGAGAAAGTAGAGTGGGTGGGCATTGGGCAGAGCTTTGGCGAGCTCTCAGTTATAACCCGCATGAATACATGGCACTAACGGGGTCTATTTCAAAAAACTGCAGGTGATGTGAATGCTACGCTTAGCTTTAGATAGATTAGATTGATCAAGCCGTCATTTCTTTGGAGCGAGCATGCCCAGCACCGCATTGGCGATCTGGTTTGCGCCCATGGCATTGGGATGGACCTTGTCAGGAATGAGGTGATCCTTGCCTTCAAGGGAGCTATAAACATCAACCACACCTAGCCTAAGGTCCGCAGCGATCTTTTTAATTACCGGAACTTGATCTTTGGTGTTGAGGTTGTTGATGCCCCAATTGCCACCTTTGGCGATGTAGGGTGGCAGACAGAGGAAGATCTTGGGCTTGGACTCCAGTTTTTGAAAATCAGCAATAAGGTCGCGATAGTCCTTTTCGTAGTCCTTCTCAAAGTTCTTCCAGTTGTTTGGCTTGGTATCATTCGTGCCAAGCATAATGACGACCACGTCAGGCTTAAACTCCAGTGCACGCCCATAGTGCTTGCTGTCTTGGTAAGGCTTGTTGCCACTGTTCATCAGGGTAGCGCCACTTAGTCCAAAGTTTCCGACTTGCCACTTATCACCAAGCATTTCCTGCACCTGCTTGGGCCAAGACTGCCCCTTGGAGCCAACGCCTTGCGTGATGCTGTCTCCGACACAGGCCAGTTTGATGGAGCCATCGTATTGGGCAGGATTGATAGGGCCTTGGGCATGGACACCAAGAACGATTATGGGTAATAAGATAAAGAAGCGTAAAATCACAAATCAATGGGTTTTTCAGTCGGCGTCAGTGTTACTGAACCCACCCTTGCGCTGTCGATCCTCTTGCTTTGAAAAAATATTCATGCTTGAACCGTGAATCTGATCCATGAAACGCGTGCTACTACTTCTCGCCATCATTGGGCAAGCCGCCGTGGCCAAGCCCACTGGTGACCACGTATTGCTGATCACCATCGATGACCTCAATGACTGGATCGGCTGCCTCACCGACAAGGACGCCCCGGCCAAAGACGGCCAACTCACCGGCGAAGGCCACCCCCAAGCCTCGACGCCGAACATGGATCGACTGGCCAAGCGTGGCGTGCTCTTCACCAACGCCCATTGTCAGGCGCCCATCTGCCGCCCTTCTCGCACCAGCTTCATGTCCGGTCTGCGGCCAACCACCTCCGGCATCTACGCCAATCGCTCTCAGTATGATGCCAAAGGCAAACTCGTCCCTGGCAAGGACCTGCCCTGGATGACCAAACGCTTCGAAGAGGCCGGCTACGAGGTCTTCATTACCGGCAAAATTCTCCACGGCAGTCGCAACGGGCCATTGGGAGGCACCCCGAGCTTCAAAACGAGCCAAGGCCCGTATCCAAAGAAAAAGCTCATCGTGCCCCCTGAAATTGCCAAGCCCGCGATCTGGGATATCGGCATCTACCCCGAAACCGACGAGGAATACACCGACCTGCGCATTGCCAAGTGGACTGCCGGCAACGTCACCAAACCTCACAAGGATGGTGACAAACCGCGCTTCATGGCGCTGGGTTTTTACAATCCCCACCTGCCCCTGTTTGCGCCCAAGAAGTGGTATGATGCTGCACCGAGCCGCGAGAATGTTCTCTTGGGAGCGACGCGCAGCGACGACATGGATGACCTCTCGCCCATCGCCAAGCGTATCGCGAGCCGCGTTTCCTTCCAAGCCGCGGCCGACTGGTCGCGCTCCAGCGAAGAAAATCTCCGCATCCTCACTCAAGCCTACCTCGCCTGCACCTCCGCCATGGACGGTGCGATGGGTGAAGTGATCAATGCCTTAGACAAAAGTGACATGGCCGACAACACCTGGATCGTGGTGCTCTCCGATCATGGCTGGCACCTTGGTGAAAAGGAGCATGTCGCCAAACAAACTCTGTGGACTCGCTCCACCCGGGTACCGATGATCATCGTGCCGCCCAAACGCATGAAGGACACTCCGCGTGGCGTTCGCTGCAATCAGCCTGCCGAACTTCTGGACATCTATCCCACCCTTGTCCGTGCCACCCGACTCGAAGCCACCAACAACGATAAAAAACTCGATGGCTTGAGCCTCTTGCCTTGGATCGCCAACCCCAAGGCGACCAAGGAGCGCCCAGCCATTACCACCATTTATGGCCACAACCACAGCTTGGTGGACGAGCAATACCGCTACACCCGCTACGCGGATGGCAGCGAGGAGTTTTACGACCGAAACGCTGATCCCCATGAGTTTGAAAACCTCATCGCCAAGGCGAAAAAAGATGAAAAACTCGCCGCAGTGATCAAGCGTCTCGGCAATTGGATACCCGAGGACGAAGCCGGAAAACCAGATCTGGTGAATGACCGGAGGAAGTAATGCGAAGGGTGAAGTAACCAATTTAAAGGTTGGACCGCTCCAGACATGGTTGGTGAAAAACCATAAGCAACAAGCTCAGTAAAAGACTGAAGCTGACGACCCCTAAAAGGGCCTTGGCGAAACCACTAAGCTCCACAAAAACATCCCACATGGTCGCGCATGTCACCACATTCCTGACTTCGACCATACGCTGAGCCTAAAACTTCACATACTCGATCATGAAAATCGTCCTCGCTGCTATCATCACCGTATGCGCACTCGCCCTCTCTGCTCACGCGCGGAACCGGCCGAATATCATTCTGATGATGGCTGACGATTTGGCTAACGAAGACCTATCCTGCTACGGCAGCACGCGCATCAAAACACCACGCCTCGATCAATTGGCAAAAGAGGGTCTCATGCTCTCTGGTTATTACGCGGGCAATCCAGTTTGTTCTCCCTCGCGTATGGCACTGCTCTCTGGCTCTTATCCCGCCCGGCTGGGCTGGCGTTGGGGTGTGCTGGGCTATGGCTTTCCCGACAAGACGGGCATGAACTCCACAGTCTACACCATGGCCGAAGCCTTTCGTGACTCTGGCTATCGCACCGCCATCTCGGGCAAGTGGCACATCGGAGTCAATGGGATGGGCCCTGAGGACCAAGGTTTCGGATCAGTGTATTGCATATACATGTCCAACAATCAGAACCGCGACATGTATCGCGATGGTAAGCTGGTGAAGAAGAAGTGGGACAACCGCCTGCTCACCGAAACTTTCTCCGAAGAAGTCATCCGCGTGATTGAGGAGAAAAGCGACAAACCCTTCTTTCTCTACGTGCCTTGGACAGCACCACACTTCCCAGTCGATCCACACCCGGATTGGAAGGCCGAGCCCAAGTCCAAGATCACCGTCAAATACACCAAGGTTGTAGAGGAACTCGACGCCCGCATTGGCCACATCCTCGATGCGCTCAAGAAGGCAGGCAAGGAAGACAACACCATCGTCATCTTCACCTCGGATAACGGCCGTCAGCAGGGTCAGGCCGGACCCAATGACGTGCCCCCCTTCACCGGACAGAAGTGGCAGTCCATGGAAGGCGGCACTCGTGTTCCCTTCATGATTCGCTACCCCGGCAAAATCCCGGCGGGCATGGAAAACGACACCATGGTTGCCGCCATCGACCTTTTCCCGACCCTCGCTTTCGCCTGTGGTGTTGAGATCAAGCTGCCTAAGGATGCCCAGAAACTTGACGGCGTGAATGCTTGGGAAAACCTCGTCAATCCAAACTCCAAGCCCTGCCGCACAGAGCTACTTTACTGGCATGGCAAGGGTCAGGCCACCGCCATCCGTCAGGGTGACTGGAAGCTACGCTTCAATGTCAGCACAGAGAAACCCTTCGATCCAGAACTCCCCGGTGGCCCTTCACTTCACAATCTCAAAGCCGATCCGCTCGAAATAAACAATCTCACCAAGGAGCATCCCGAGAAGGTTGAGGCGCTGCTCAAACGCGCCAAGGATCTGCTAACTGATGTCTATCATGAGCAAATACCATTGGGCACATGGCCCGATGTGAAGCTGACTGAGAAACCACTAAAGGCCTCTGATGTCTGGGGCCGGTGGATGAAATGATCCGTCGGCAAGTGATGTCTTGGCTTGAGGCGTACGACTCTGCCTGACATCAGAATCCGATAGAGATTTCCTGAACAAGCCCATGACTCTTGAGCGCTTGAATGACAGGGATTCATTTCTGTACTAGTATGCCTTATCAAGCTCATGAACCAAAAAATCACCCTCATCGCTGCCATCGCCGTCTGTTCTGCCCTTGGATTCATGGTCGGCCGCACCAGTTCAGGTTCGGCTGTGTCCGACTCAGGCATGACATCTCCTCGTGACGCAAACAACCAATCTGGAGGTGCTCGCCCACGCGCTGCAGACAGCCCAACAGGGCCGCGGGCGCGCGCCAACGGCATACGCCGCCCTAGCGATCTCGCCACCGGTGAGCGACGTGGCAGCCAGAGCTCGGCTTTCGAAATGGACCCGATCGCCCAATTGGAATCGATCATCAACAATCCCGACCCTCTAGACCGCGCCGAATCGTGGCTGCGCTATGTCAAAGGACTCGATTCCACTGAGATTGCGGATGTAGTCGCCAGCTTCCGCAACAAGGGCCTGGTGCGCGACAACCTGTCCGAATACTCCATGCTGCTTACTGCGTGGGCCAACTACGATCCGGTTGGCGCTCTTGACTACGCCAGTGAAAACACCGGAACGCCCTTCGCCCGCCAAACCATTCTCACCTCTTGGGCCACTAAGGATCCGGTCGCTGCATTGGAGTGGGCCAAGACCAATCATGAGGGTGATGAGGCTAATCCTTGGATGGTTGGCGTCATCCGCGGCATCGCCGCCAACAATCCTGACCAAGCCACCGCGCTGATGAATGCGATGCCATATTCACGAGAGCGTGGAGAAGCTCTGGATGCGGTGCAGGGCCAGTACATGAAGCAGGGTCCGCAAGCCGCTCGCGTCTGGGCTTTGAGTATCGAAGACGAGCGCCTGCGTGCCGGTGCCATCGGCCGAGTGGCCAGCGACCTCGCTCGCGTCGATCCCATAGGGACAGCTGATTGGCTGTTGGCCAACCCCAGTGAAGGTGCCACCCGTGCAATGAGCCGCGTGATGGAACGCATGGCCGAGTCCGACCCAGAAGCAGCCATGACCTACTTTCAAGGCATCACCGATGAAAGCGTGAAAGGCAGAGCCTTCGCCGGACTGGCCGAGGAAATGGGTGAGACAGACCCCCTAGCGGCAGCGCGTTTCATCGACGCCAACCCGTCATTTGCCACTGATGACGTCTACGAGGAATTCATCTGGAACGCACGCCGCCAAGATCCCGTACTCGGCGCCCAAGCAATTGGCAGCATCCGGAGTGCAGACCGCCAAAACCGCGCCTATCGCCAATACATCGGTCATTGGTTACGCCGCGACTACGAGGCCGCCGTCAACTGGGTGGGTCAAAACCAACTACCCCAATCCGTTCAGCGTTCAGTCGACGGCATGATCCAAAAAATCAAGAACGAGCAACAGGCTCCGGATCGCTAACCCAAGCCCGAACTTCTACTGAAGGTGCATTGGCGAAGCTCCACAAGACCTGCTTCGCCAACCTCGTTTCTTGGCCAGCAGTGATGTTCGGCACTTTTGCTTGTTGTGATTCACCGCCTGTCATCACTAACACACTTTTCGCAACACTTGTACGTGCCCACACCTCATGTTCTAAAACTTGGCCACTGATGAAGCTGGCATTTGCAAATGGGCAGCCAAGCTGGTGCCCATCACATTTAATGAAATGAAATTACTTTGGCTTCCTTGCCTGCTCCTTGTCTCGTGCGCGCCCGGCACAGGTCCAGTTGAGCGCAAGGTCATCCATCAAGTCGATACTATCGCCGACCTGCCCTTCGCAAAACCAGGCGGTGTGGAGCTGCTCATGGATTTGCACCTGCCAAAAGGTGTGGTGAATCCACCCTTGGTGATGTCCATACACGGCGGTGGTTGGCAGACCGGTGACCGCAAGCGCTGCAGATCTTCTTGGTTGGTGAAACATGGATATGCGGTGGCCAACATCGAATACCGGATGAGCCATGAGGCGGTCTTCCCTGCCCAGATTCACGACTGCAAGGGCGCGCTGCGCTGGCTGCGTGCCCAACAGAAGAAATACGGCTACAACGCGGAGAAGGTGGTGGTGGTTGGCTACTCCGCCGGCGGCCATCTGGCGACATTGCTCGGCACCTCACACGGTGTGCAGGCGCTCGAAGGCAACACCGCCGGCCATCCCAACCAGTCCTCTGCCGTGCAGGGCTTCATCGATTACTTCGGCCCGGTCGACTTCATACAGCGCTCCAAGAGCCAGCCCAACAAGACCGAGAAACCCAAGGGCATCGTCTATCAATTGCTCGGCGGCTCGGTGACAGGCAATCCTGGAAAGGCACAGCTCGCTAGTCCGGTGACCCACGTTGGCAAGGGCGACCCGCCGGCTCTCATCTTGCACGGCGAGAAAGACCGCCAAGTCCTGCCTGCCCAGTCCCAGCGCCTGCATGAGGTGTATCAGGCCAAAGGGCTCGAACCGCAGCTGCTCCTCCTGCCTGAAAAAGGTCACGGCTGGGGACACCCCCTAGCTGAAGAGGAAAAGCTGGTGCTGGAGTTCCTCGGCAAGGTGCTGCGACCGAACCTAAAATCAAAAACAAAGGTCACGCCCTGAGTGATAGCCCGCTCCGCCATCTGGCGAGCTGCTCGCGATCTTCAGCGCCCTCAAACATCAACAGGCTCTCTTGATAGATGCTTTCCGCAAGCTGTTGATCATTGAGATCTCTTAGGGCGATGTCGATCATCTCCAAGTGGGGTTTGAGCTCATCCGGATAGTTCTCGGCTATATCTTGATAAGCCTTCATCGCCTCATCATACTGGCGACTTTTGTGCAGCGCCTTCGCCCTGCCGTACATGGGCTGAGGACGGTCAAATTTTTCGGAGAACATGAAGAAGTCGACCACCTTGTCGACCAGCGCCCGTGCAATCGAGGGAGCCACCACGACGGCAGCCAACACCAACAAACTCATGCTGATGAGCACTGGAAAAAAAGCCACCAACGCACCTCCAGAAGCAGCAGCCTTACTCATCAACCAAAAGCTGGTGCCGACTAGCACCAAGGCAACAACCCACCTGAGGCCCTTGTTTCCCACTAGGTATCGTAGCAGATATTTCATCCATCCCATGGCTTAGACATCATGGTATCCGATGACAGCTGAGGCTGTCGATAGGATATGCCTTGAGCACCCGCAGCCATTGAGCCGAAGACGATCCCGGAGCTCAGGCAAAGATCTCCTTCACCGCCTTGCCCTTACCGTCGCGGGTTGCATAAAAGGGGCGGTTTTCGATCGAAAACTCAGTCTTGGGATTCACCCCCATGGCAGTGAAGATGGTGGCGTGGAGATCCTCGATGGTGACGGGGTTCTTGTTCGCCAAACAGGGCCGCTCCTCCGCTGTGGAGCCATACAATTGACCCTTCTTTACACCGCCACCAAACATCACCACCGATGAACCACCAGTGAAGTGACGATGCAGACCGTAATGCTTTTCCTCCTTGATGATGTCGGTCTTGGCACGAGATTGGTCGCGCGCGGTCGATCCAGGCACTCCCTCAATCATCATATCCCGACTAAACTCAGTGGCGATGATTACCAGAGTACGATCCAGCATGCCGCGCTCCTCAAGATCCTTGATGAGGCGCGCGATGGGTCGATCAATTTCAGACTTCAGTCGCTTGTAGGTGGAGTGACCGTTTTCATGAGTGTCCCAGTGAAGAAATGGCACGTATTCAGTGGTGACCTCGACAAAGCGTGCACCGTTCTCGACCAGGCGTCGGGCGAGCAGGCAACCCTGTCCGAATCGACCGGTATTGTACTCGTCAAAGACCTCCTTCTTTTCCAATCCCAGATCGAAGGCCTCTCGCTGCTTGGAGCCAAGCAGACGATGTGCGTTGTCGAGCGAGCGCAGCATGGATTCCTGATGGTAATCGCTGAGTTGCTCGGACTTGGGCGAATTCTTGAGTAATTCTTGCAGCGCTTTATAGCGCTTTGCAAAGCGGTCGGCAGACATGCCCTCGGGAGGCTGCACGGCGCGAGTGGCCTGCTCGGGATACGGGAGATTCATTGGCCCGAACTCGCTGCCGAAAAAGCCGCCTGTGGTGAAGGCCTTGAGTTCCTCATTCTCACCGATACCCTCCAGGCGCTGGCCAATGTTGATGAAGGCCGGCATGACGTCGTTTCTGGGACCCAACACCTTGGACATCCAAGCTCCAATGTGGGGCGCGGCAACGGTTTGGGGCGGCACATAACCGGTGTGCCAATGATACTGGTGGCGGGAGTGAAGAATACTGCCAAGGTCCTGCTGAACATGCGAGCGAATCAGGGTTGCTCGATCCATTACACCGGCGATGTTTTCAAGTCCCTCACAGATCTTGATGTTGTCGACAGCGGTGTCGATCTTGGGGAACGTGCTGATGATCTTTTCGACCGGCGTGCCAACCTTGTAAGGCATGTAGGTTTTGGGGTCGAATGTCTCAGCGGCAGCCATACCACCAGCCATCCACAACAGGATGCAGGAGTCGGCAGTCGCCTCCGGGTGATCCACGCCACCCTTTTCAGAGCCCATGGCGCGAGGAGCGCCACCCAGCATCGTGACAGCACCAGCCTGCCCGAGCTTTTTGAGAAAGCGGCGGCGGGTTTCGTTGGGAAGGTTTTCGTTATACCAATCGTTACTCATGGCTGTAAGTGGGTCAGTTCACGTATAGAAATTCGGGAAGCATGAAGACCGACCAAAGGAAGTCCTCAACCTGCTCTTGGCCGGGATTGCCGCCCAGGAGAGCTTGGCTGGCGATCAACTCTTTAGAACTCGGCCGGCGACTCAGGGCCCCGATAAACACCTCGTCGATGATCTCTGGCGCAGACTTGCCAAGAAAGGACTTGGCGCCCTCCTGCATTAGAGTGGCAACTTCAGGACTGTTGGCCAGATTGATAGCCTCGAGGGTGGTAATCACTGAGGGCCGAGTGCTGACTACTTGTTCACGATTGGGACGACCCATGGTCGCTTGCAGAGCGTCGCGTTTGGTGAAGGCGGCGCGGAGGGGTCGATTATCCCACTCCCCAAGCGCCTCTACCTTCATCACCGAGGTAAGTTGGCCATACTTTCTGCCCTTCTTGGCCAATGCCTGTTTATCCGGTTGTGGCCAGGCATGGGTGACGCTGCGCACCCCATCGATGAACTGCTCGGCAGTCATGCGTTTGCGTATGGGACCGCGGAAGACATAATCGGTGGCCTCTTGTGTGCGAACTTCAGAGTGAGCCTGATAAATTTTCGAACTGGCAATGAGCTTGAGCACGGACTTGATATCGTAGCCCGAATCCACCAGATAATTGGCCAAATAATCGAGGAGATCCTCACTCCACGGCTCGGTATTCATGGCATCAACCGGATGCACGATACCCCGTCCCATCATCTGCAGCCAAAGGCGATTAACAATGGTGCGCTGGGTGCGCCCGTTCTCGGGATGTGTCATCAGATTCGCCAATTGCTTGAGGCGTTGATCCTTGGGTTTATCAGGGTCTATTTCACCCAGCTCTGGAAAGATCCAAGCAGCCACGGCCTTCTGCCCAGTGGGTTTGTCACAGCGCACCAGTTCGAGTTCAGAGTCCGAGACGATCGCTGCCAGGCTATATGCATCTTTGAGTTTCCAATCATCAAGAAAACTGTCGTGGCACGAAGCACACTTCATGTTGATGCCAAGAAATACCTGGGAGATGTTCTGACTGAACTGCACTTGGGTGGTCTGACTGGCATTCACCTGGCCTCGCCACTTGATGCCCTCGATAAAGCCCTTAGCCTCAGGCGTGGGCGCAACCAATTCTCGAACGAACTGATCATAGGGCTTGTTGTGGTAGAGCGCTTCGTAAAGCCATTGGGTAATTTGGCTGCGACCGCCAGTGATGAAGCCTGTACCGTCGTATCCGTTACGCAGAAGATCATTCCAGAAAGTCATCCAATGCGCTGAGTATGCCTGCTTATCGGCGAGCAGTTGCTCAATCACAAGAGCCCTATCCAGCTTGCCCTCTGTAAGCATCGGTTGAACCCAATCCTTGGCGGGAGGCAGACCCGTGAGATCTTGGGAAACTCGGGAGAGGAAGGCCGAGTCGTCTGCCGCTTTGGGAAACTCGGCATTCATATCCACGAAGTATTTGCCAACAATCAGGTCGATCGGATTGGATCCTGCCGGGCCGTCAGGCAGCTCCACCACGCGCGGTTTGAGCGGTGCCTTGTAGCGGTCCGTGGCGAAAGTGAAACCCGGCTCCCATGTCAGTCCCTGATCGATCCACTTGCTCAGGATGTCGACTTCCGCCTTTGGCAATGGGTCCTTGCCTTTCTTAACCGGCGGCATGCGCTCGTCCTCATCATCCGTCACAAGCAGCTCCACGAAGAGCGACTTGTCGGCTTTGCCGACTTCTAGTACGTCGGCCTCCAGAACCATAGCGCGAGTATTAAGCGAAAAACCACCCTTGGATTCGTCGCCACCATGACATTCTACACAGCGCTTCTCAAGTATGGGCACCACTTGGTGCGCGAAGTCAACTTGGCCGCTGACCACAGTAGTCAGGCATAGGCTCAAAGTGGGAACAAGACGGGAGAGAAACATACAGGAACTACATCAGAATGAATTCAATACTTACAAAGTGCATGGCAGATGGCCCTTTTCCACATGGAATTGCGAAATCAGCAGCAAAAAGTTGAGTCCAATGGATTGGACTCGGGCAGACAATAAAGCGCCGGGGCCGATGACCGCCGACGCCAGGATGGAAAAAATCAGATGAGGTCAGTCTTCGATGAATTTGTCGTGACCAAGCTTACGCAACTCCTTGAGTGCGGCGTAGTGCTCGGCGGCCTTGTCCATATCCTTGGCGAGATAGGCCTGCTCAATCTTACACAGCAGAACGAAGGACTCGCCCATCAATTGGCGATAGATCGCGAGTGCGTTCTCCTTGCCTGGACCATCCTTCATACTGGTGAGCATTTCGGGAACCAAGTTGAGGCTGGCAGCAATGAGTTTCTGAGCCTCACGTGCGGAGACCGCACCCTTGGCAGGATCTTCCTCCCGACGAATGGATTTGTAGTGATCGTTGAGCTCGTCCATTTTCTTGGTGAGCTCCGTTTCGTCATCTGCGCAAACAGGGAAGATTAGGGCGGCAAAGCAGGTGGCAATGGTCAGGTGAAATTTCATGGTAGAGATAATGGTCAACTAAGCAGTGAACGTGAATTCGTCCAAGGCGAAATCAATACAAACTGCCTGAATACTCGATGCGGGCATCTGAAATTTCGCTAAAATTGCCCGATCAGCAAAATCGCCTAGAATAGACTTCTATTAAAGCGCATGGGTGTTGGCGCGAAAATATCAGCGAACAGGCATCGGCGGCACAGCAACTCCTTACTCAACATTGAGCTTGGGTGGAGTCGGGCACGCTCCTCCCTTTGTCTTGTCAGTTTCATAAATGGCCTCCAAGGCATCGGCTACTTCCTTCAGCTCTGTATCTTCCATCACTTCTGTCAGCGCCTTGGCGATGGCCTCTGCATCCGGATTTTCAGCCAAGCTCATCATCATCTGCATCATGGCCGGACCTGCTTTCTTCTCGGCTTCGTCCATGCGCTTGGCAAACGCCAGTTTCTCGGCCTCGGTTGGGGCTGGTAGCGCCTGAGCGGAACTGAGCAAGCTCTTCATCTTGGCCTTCACTTGGGGAATGGTCTTTGCGAAAGCCTCGGCATCTTTGGCGTTCGCGATCTTAGACATCTGAGTCATGATTCCCATCATCTGATTGACCGCTCCATCCAAAACTTTGCTATGGCTGTCAGCCTTTACTGCTCCGGCAAGAACGAAATTGATAGACGCAGTGAGTATGAGAACTGAGGATAGTATGGTTTTCATAAGCCGTTTCGATTGAGTTTTGGTGAGGAAATGTTGCGGGTAATTAGATGGGAATACTTTCAGATCGCACAGGCTTGGGCAAGCGACTGGACTTAAAAGTAAGGCGTAT